>JAFZNI010000111.1 GCA_017551005.1 Prevotella sp. | reverse complement strand
GCTTGTTGCCGTTGATGATATGATCCTCTGGCACATGCTTGGCCCAGTACTTTGCTGCCTCATCGTCACGAGGAATGTTTTCCTCGGGCGAACCCTCGAAAACCGTGACATAGAGATCTTCCGGATTCAGTTTCAGCACATCCACAAGATACTCCCAGGCCATATCGATGGCACCCTCTTTGAAATAATCGCCGAAACTCCAGTTGCCGAGCATCTCGAACATCGTGTGGTGATAGGTATCATGGCCCACTTCCTCCAAGTCGTTGTGCTTTCCGCTCACACGGAGACACTTCTGGGTGTCGGCACGACGACGCGGCTCTGGGTCACGAGTACCTAATATGATATCTTTCCACTGGTTCATACCAGCGTTTGTAAACATCAGTGTGGGGTCATCCTTAATCACCATCGGTGCAGAAGGCACGATGGCGTGCTGCTTCGACTCAAAGAACTTCTTGAATGAGTCGCGAATCTCATTTGCTGTCATCATCTTTATTTACTGTTTGACAATTTACAATTTACATATTTGGCTGCAAAGGTACACATTTATTTTGATACCTCAAAGGTTTTGGGGGATATATCCTGTAAGAAAAAAAGAAAAATCGCATATTTCCCCGTTTTATTTTCATAGTTATGAAAAATTTGCGGCATAACTATAAAAAAAGTTTTCCTTAGCCATCGAACGTTTTTTTTCGATTTTTCCTCGTCTTTTTCGTTAAAAATTTGTACCTTTGCAGACGAAAAGCTAAAGACCAAGAAGAATGGACGACGAAATAAAAGACCAGGAGATCCTTGAAGAGCAGGAGTCGGAAGGCGTTGCAGAAGGCCATTCCGACTATAAACCCGTGAACCGCTTTGACGCAGCGGCCGTACATCACCTGAGCGGCATGTACCAGAACTGGTTTCTGGATTACGCTTCGTACGTAATCCTGGAACGTGCCGTGCCAAACATCGAAGACGGTTTCAAACCTGTACAGCGACGCATCATGCACTCGATGAAGCGCATGGATGACGGCAGATATAATAAGGTGGCGAACATCGTGGGTCACACGATGCAGTTTCACCCTCACGGCGATGCATCCATCGGCGACGCCCTGGTACAGTTGGGACAGAAGGACCTGCTAGTAGATACTCAGGGAAACTGGGGTAACATCCTCACTGGCGACAAGGCCGCTGCTCCCCGATACATCGAGGCCCGACTCTCAAAGTTTGCCCTCGACACCGTATTTAATCCCAAGACCACCGAGTGGCAACTCTCCTACGACGGACGAAACAAAGAGCCCATCACACTGCCAGTAAAGTATCCATTGCTATTGGCGCAGGGGGCAGAGGGCATTGCCGTTGGTCTTTCCTCCAAGATTCTGCCCCATAATTTCTGTGAGATCTGCGAGGCAGCCATCAGTTACCTACACGGACAGGAGTTCCATCTCTATCCAGACTTCCAGACAGGCGGCAGCATCGACGTGTCGAAATACAACGACGGTCAACGTGGCGGTTTACTGAAGGTACGTGCCAAGATTGAGAAACTCGACCAGAAGACGCTCGTCATCCGCGAACTTCCTTACTCCAAGACTGTCGGCACCCTCATCGAGAGCATCACGAAAGCCATCGAAAAAGGAAAGATCAAGGCTAAGCGTGTGGATGATTTGACCTCTGCACAGGTAGAGATTCAGATACACCTGATGCCCGGCGTATCGAGCGACAAGACCCTCGATGCCCTCTATGCCTTTACCGACTGTGAGATCAATATCTCACCCAACTGCTGCGTCATCAAAGAGGAAAAGCCGCAGTTCCTCACCATTAGCGACGTACTCATCCACAATGTAGAGCGCACGAAGGACCTCATCCGTCAGGAACTGGAAATCCGCAAGAACGAACTCTTGGAACAACTCCACTTCCAGTCATTGGAAAAAATCTTCATCGAAGAGCGTATCTATAAGGATCGTCAATTTGAGCAGGCTCCCAACATCGACAAGGTCTGCGAGCATATCGACGACCGTCTGACACCCTACTACCCCACCCTCATCCGTGAGGTGACCAAGGACGACATCCTGAAACTGTTGGAAATCAAGATGCAGCGCATCCTGAAGTTCAATAAGGAAAAGGCGGATGAACTGATGGCACGTATCAAGGCGGAGATTGAAGAGATTGACCGTGATCTGGCCAACCTGGTGGAAGTGACAGCCAGTTGGTTCCAGTTCCTCAAAGACAAATACGGCAAGGAGCATCCGCGCCTCACGGAGATCCGTAACTTCGATACCATCGAGGCCACGAAGGTGGCTGAGGCCAACCAGAAACTTTACATCAACCGTCAGGACGGCTTCATAGGTACAGGTCTGAAAAAGGATGAGTTTGTCTGCAACTGTTCTGACATCGACGATATTATCATCTTCTACAAAGACGGTAAATACAAGGTCATCCGTGTGGCAGACAAAGTGTTTGTAGGCAAGAACGTACTTTACCTGCAAGTGTTCAAGAAGAACGACTCGCGCACTATCTATAATGTGGTCTACCGTGACGGCAAGAAAGGTTTCTACTATATGAAACGTTTCAACGTGACTTCAATGACCCGTGACAAGGAGTACGACCTAACTCAAGGAACACCCGGTTCGAAGGTGATGTACTTTACTTCCAATCCAAATGGTGAGGCGGAAGTCATCAAAGTGACACTCGACCCGAATCCTAAACTAAAGAAGATATTCATTGAACAGGACTTCTCGGAGGTGATGATCAAGGGGCGCACCTCGAAAGGCAACCTACTGACTAAGAACCCCGTTCACCGTATCGGACTGAAGAGTCACGGACATTCGACACTCGGTGGAAGAAAAGTATGGTACGATCCCGACGTGAACCGTCTGAACTACGACGAGCACGGACGACTGCTCGGTGAGTTCTACGACGAAGACCAGATATTGGTGATTTTGGACAACGGCGACTTCTATCTCACCACCTTCGACCTGAACATCCATTTCGAAGAGAATATCCTACGCATCGAGAAATACGACGCCAACAAGGTGTGGACGGCTGTACTCTTCGATGCAGACAATCAGGGATATCCTTATCTGAAACGCTTCCTCATGGATGCCTCGAAGAAAAAACAGAACTGGCTCAGCGAGAATCCTGTCTCGAAACTCGTTCTGTTGACGGATGTCGTCTATCCGCTTATCAAAGTCACTTATGGGGGAGTCGATGAATTCAGGGGTTCCGAAGAGATTGATGCCGAGCAGTTTATCGCCGTCAAGGGCTTCAAGGCCAAGGGCAAGCGCATCAGCACCTACCAGATTGAGAGCATCGAGGAACTGGAGCCTGTCCGTTTCCCAGAAGAGCCGGAAAGTCCAGATAATCCAGATAACCCAGAATTTACCGACGAAGACCTCGACCCGGATGCAGGCAAGAGCGAGGATCAGGTACGCGATGAACTGACAGGACAACTAAGACTATTCGATGATGAGAATTAGCAGACTACTCTTCATCCTATCGCTCATTTGCAGTACCGCAACAGCCCAGCCCACTGACTCCACCCAAGTCAGGACTTCGGTCAATATGCTGGGGGTTGGCAGTACGAATATCCTCGATACCTATCTTTCCCAGGAGAAATTCTCTGGGATTGGGTTTTCGTACCTCAATGTGACTGAACGCGAAAGCCCCAATAGCCAATGGAGTACTTTTCTGCAACAAGAGGTTAACTTCTCCTCTACACACGACAGAAGTGATAAAGCCAACGAACTGCAAGGCGATTACAGTTTCTTCTGGGGGAAGTACTACAATTGGAGTATCTTAGACCATCGGCTCAAAATACAGGTCGGCGGCTTGGTCAACGCCAATATCGGCTTCATCTATAATACCGTCAACTCCAACAATCCGGCACAAGCCCGTCTTTCTGCCCAACTCATGCCATCAGGCATCGCCACGTACGACTTTACCCTATGGAACAAACGCTTCGCCCTGCGATATGAACTGGACCTACCACTCGCAGGCATCATGTTCAGTCCTAACTACGGACAGTCCTACTACGAGATTTTCAGTCAGGGCAATTACGACCATAATGTAGTGCCTACCACCTTCATCAGTGCCCCCAACCTGCGACAGCAACTGTCCATCGACTGGAATGCCGGACGGACATGGACACTCCGCATCGGCTATTTAGGCCATTATCAACAGGCCCAAGTGAACAACCTCAAATCGCATATCTATGCCCATCGTTTTATGATAGGCTTTGTCAAGCGATTCCAAACCCTCCGTTTCCGCCCATGAAACATCTCTATTTCTCCATCTCCCTGCTCAGTCTGATGGTCCTGTTCTCCTTCGCTTCCTGTGTCGACGAAGAGGAGTTGCCCAATACTCCCCAGGGCAACTTTGAGGCCCTTTGGAAGATCATCGATGAACACTATTGTTTCTTCGATTACAAGCAACACACATACGGACTGGACTGGAACGCTGTTTATAATAAATATAATGTACGCGCGATAGAAAACCTCAACAGGGAACAACTCTTTGAGGTTCTCACCGACATGCTGGCCGAACTGAGAGACGGTCATGTGAACCTGTCGACGGCCTTCGACTATGGACGCTACTGGTCCTGGTACGAAGACTATCCCACCAATTTCAGCGACACCCTGCAACGCATCTATCTCGGAACAGAATACCGTATCGCCTCCGGCCTCCAATATACTATATTTGATGACAATATCGGCTATGTTTACTACGGCAGTTTCCAGAGTGGAATCGGCGAAGGCAACCTCGATGAAGTCATTCAACATCTGATGCTGTGCAACGGATTGATCCTGGACATCCGAGACAATGGAGGAGGCGACCTGACCAATGCTGAAAAACTGGCTGCACGGTTCTGTCACGAAAAGACATTGGTAGGCTATCTGCAACACAAAACCGGCAAGGGGCACAATGATTTCTCTGGGATGGAAGAGCAATACATCGAGCCGTCCAGTAATATGAGATGGCAGAAACCCGTTGTAGTGCTGACGAACCGTCATGTATTCAGTGCTGCCAACGAATTTGTCAAGTACATGAAATGCTTTCCACAGGTAAAGGTCGTAGGCGATAAGACTGGCGGTGGCGCAGGTCTACCATTTTCCAGTACACTGCCCAACGGTTGGACGGTCCGTTTCTCTGCCTGTCCGATGTATAACCGCCAGCGCCAGCATACGGAGTTTGGTATAGAACCCGACTATCCCATCAGTCAAAGAGACGATGATTTTGCTGACGGGAAAGACACATTGATAGAATTTGCCCGTAAACTTTTGGTGGAATAAATAAAAATTCGTACCTTTGCACGCGATTTCATGCGCTTGTGGCGGAATTGGTAGACGCGTCAGACTTAGGATCTGGTGGCTCAGGTCGTGTAGGTTCGAGTCCTATCAGGCGCACAAATCATATCCCCGAATTGAGCCAAACGGTAGCGGTTCGGGGATATTTTGTACCAAAATGACGGTATTTTATCATAAAATCTTCGTTTTTTATAAAAAAACATAAATTTTTCTTGGCAGTTTCAAAATAAATTCCTAATTTTGCGTCGATTTATGTGGAATCAACATATATATGTCTAATTATAATTTTAAGTTCAATGAAAAAGAAAATTATTAATGGAATTCTCTTAGTGGCATTAGTTTTTGCTGCTTCGAGTGCATTTGTTTCTTGTAAGGACAATGATGCAGATGTTAAAACTGAACTCTATGGTGATCTTGCCAAACTTCAGGAAAGAATTAAAACCTTAGAGGACAACGCATGCAAGTGCGATGGTTATTCTAAGAGTGAGGTTGATGCAAAGATCAAGGCACTTCAGGATGCTATCGATTTAATCAATAGCAATCTGAAAAATTATGTGACATTTGCAGAACTGCCTGCTGAAGTACAGAAATTGCTGAAGGACTACTACACAAAAGAAGAGGTCGACAAACTGTTAGAGGGAATCGGCAAAGGTAAAGAAGGTCTGACAGAGGAAGAGGTTAAGAAACTCATTGATGAGGCTTTAAAGGATTACACCTATAGCAAAGACGAAATTTCGAAACTGCTTGAAGATGTTGTGGCAAGTCTCGAGGAAGAAATTGCTAATATCTTCAAGACTCAGGTTACCAGCCTGAATATCGATGCCGTCAAGAATCCTATCTTCGGTTTCCTTTCTGCTCCTATTGACGTTCAGTCTAACATCCTGATTGCCTGCTATGGCAAGGCTTCAAGCGATATCGAATTCCCAGTAGGTTCTGGTGAGTATATTGCTTATGCAGATGACGTTCTGACTCTTGACAACAATGCTGGTAAACTCTATGTAACCGTTAACCCGTCAAGCGTTGACTTCAGTGGCAAGACTCTTACTCTTGAAGGAACATCTGGCAAGCAGGCTCCTGTTGAACTCAGTCCGCTGACTCCTTCTAAACAGGAACTTCTGTTCGGTTGGACACGTGCCGAGAATGCATTCTATGAGACAACGGCAACTATCCCCGCTGACAAACTGAATGATCTCGCTGTTGACATCACAAAGCAGGATCTCCTTGATCTTAAGGACGATGTTAAGTATCTTCTTCAGGAGCGTCAGCACACAAAGCGTGGTGCTGTAAATCTGCTGAAGGATCTCTACGATATTTACACAAGAAACATGTACAGCGCATACCGTCTGAAGGCTACATGGGGTGAGAACAATTACAACACATTCTCTGAGACAAAGATTGCCGCTCTTGCTCTTAAGCCATTGTCATACTCATTCGATCCAGAGGGTGCTATCTCAGTGAAGGATCTCGAGGCTATGGAGGATGAGATTACTGGTACATTCACAAGTGACGGCAAGAAGGTTACAGGTACAGCAACTGACGAAAACGGTAAAACTGCCACTGTTGAGATTGATGCCAACGACGAGATTCATACGGCCATCAACAAGTTCTGGAATGTCTTTAACGGACTTGTTCAAAAGGGCCTAGACAATGTCAACTACGCTCTGCAGCCTTGCCTGCTGATTCAGGAAGGCACAAAGATGAGCCGTGTAACCAATTACTACAAACACTCCTACATTGGTGAGATTCTGCTCGTTCCCACATCTCGTTCAGCAGAAGTATTTGCTCCTGCTTACAAGAAGTATTTAAAGGTTACTTGCGACGGTGAAGAGGTAGAAGGCGAACTGCTGAACAAGGTTATCGACGGTACAGTACTTGCTATTCCTTTGACACTTGAGTCTGGTAAGAAATACGAGATTGAGTATCAGGCAGTTGACTACACTGGCGTGACACGCGTAAAGAACTACACCATCTACGGTTATTAATTAACATTCGAGAATTCAAAAAAAAGATAAGAATATGAAAATGAAGAAAACAATATTGTCTTGCCTGCTGGCGCTGGGTTTCCTCACAGCATCCGCACAGGATCAGCAGCCTAAGACTGAATACGTTTTCAACCCTCACTGGTATGTTCAGATTCAGCCCCTGGGCGTTCAACATACTCTTGGTGAGATTGATTTCGTAGATTTGAATTCATACAACGTACAGGCTGCCTTAGGTCGCCAGTTCAGCCCTGTTGTAGGTGCGCGCCTCGCTGTCAATGCATGGCAGAGCAAGGCTGGTTCTAAGATTGGTGTCTACACATATAAGTGGGACTGGAAATATGTTGCACCTTCTGTGGACGTAACATTCAACCTGTCCAACCTCTTCTGTGGTTTCAATCCTAACCGTTTGTTCAATTTCGGTGTATTTGCTGGTCTGGGAGCCAACATTGGTTTCAGCAATGACAAGGCTGCCGATGCTAGGGCTGCAATTAAAGCCGACTATCCTACTGCTCCCAACTACTATTTCTGGGATGATGCCGACAATCTTGCCTATCTCTGGGATGGTACAAAAGTCCGTCTGTTTGGTCAGGCTGGTATCACTGGCGACTTCAAGATTTCTGACGCTATCAGCGTTGGTCTTGAACTCAGTGCAAACACCCTGAACGACAAATACAACTCAAAGAAGGCTGGTAACTGGGACTGGTATTTCAACGCCCTCGCTGGTGTGAAGATTAATCTTGGTCCTACTTACACCACCCGTGAGATTCCTGTTCCAGAGCCAGAGATCCGCTATGTGGAGAAGATTGTGGAGAAGATTGTAGAGAAGCCCGCTCCCGCTGCTGCTGCAGTTGTTACAGTTGAGCCGCTGCGCCGCGACGTATTCTTCCTGATCAACAAGACCAACATCCGTCCATCAGAGGCTCAGAAGGTGAAGGATATCGCCGACTACCTGAACGAGCACCCCACAGCCAAGGTGATGATTACCGGTTATGCTGATGCAGGTACAGGTAACAACAAGATCAACGACCGCCTTGCTGCTGGTCGTGCAGACGCTGTTGTGAAGTCCCTGAAGAAGGACTACGGTATTGCTGAGTCTCGTATCTCTTACGACAGCAAGGGTTCACGTGTACAGCCGTTCGCTGAGAACGACATGAACCGTGTATCAATCTGTATTGCTGAGTAATACTGACTAAGAATATTATTTCCCAGCCTTGCATCTTACTGAATCCGGTAATGATGAAAGGCTGGGATTTTTAAATAATCAATTATGAAAAGACTGATATTTCTACTGATAAGTGGTATAACAGCGCTTCCTATACTGGCACAACTCAATGGAGACGGATACTACCGTATCCAAAGCACAAGTAGTTACGGAAGATATCTTACAATATCAAATAACAAGGTAGACGAGACGAACAAAAATGAAATAACCGGTGGCAAGGAAGGTAACGTCTATGGATTAAAAACCATCACTGATCCCGTATCCGATCCCAGTTCCATTATCTACATTTCGAAAGAAAACTCAGCAACAAGCAATAATGCTTATAACATCCAGGCTCAAGGTATCAATCCGTTGGGATTTCTAAAGAGCAATGGTGCTGAGTTAAAAATCTACCCTGATGGAAATAGTTACTTTATATATGGCAGCAAGGGTTCTATTACTCTGTTTTTGGTCGATAATAACGGTTCAGACGGATATATAAAGGTTGCCAGAAGAAATGCATACCCACAAAACCAGAACTGGAACGTCAAGCCTGTGGATGGTACCGCAGAGTATCTGGGAATAGCCCCAGATCCAAACATCAAGGTTGGTGATAAGTACTATACGACCATCTATGCGAGTTTCCCTTTCCAACTTGGTGAAGGCATGAAGGCATACTATGTAGGTGAAGGGAAGTTTGACAATGGTACACCATACGCAGAACTCAAGGAAATCAACGGTAAGGTTCCTGCTGCCACACCAGTTATCATCGAGTGCAGTTCGCTTGACCCCGCTGATAACAAAGTGACACTTCTCTCTGGAAGTGAGGCTCCCGCAGCCATTTCCGGTAATAAACTGGCTGGAGTCTATTTCTGCTACGTAAAGATGTTTCCAAATACAGACATGGAAAATCCATCAGCAAATTACCAGGAAATCAAGAATGTCGTTGACTACGACTCTAAGAAGATGAGAGTGCTGGGCCTCGTCAATGGAAAACTTGGGTTGGTTGATGCCACTGATGATGCACTTGTTGTTACACAAATAGTTACAAAGGACAGGAAAACAGTACTTGGGCAAGGAAGATATATCCCTGCAAATAAGGCATACTTCCCCATTGACGAATCATTTGCAGAAGCCACTGCTAACGGCATCCTGCTGCTGGACAAACAAGGCATTGATGATTTGAGCAAGTTGATTACCGACGATAATGCCACATTCGAAAAAAACGAAGAAGGCGGAAATACGGTAAGCATTATTGGTGACGACAATGTATCAGGTCATTACAAGATTCCTGAGAAAGTAACAGGAAACGACGGTAATGAGTATGATGTTACTGGAATAGCCTCAGAAGCCTTCAAGGACAATGAGAATTTGACATCAATCACAATTCCTGGTTCCGTCAATAGTATTGGAGATGGTGCATTCTCTGGATGTGAGAATCTGAAAGAGATAACTGTATATGCAGACGAACCCATTGCTTTGGGATCAAATGGTGCATCTGTCTTCGAGGGCGTAAACCTTGAAACGTGCACGCTCTACGTGCCAGAGGCAAGCATTGACAAATACAAGGCTGACGAGATATGGGGGCAATTCAAGAACATCCTTGCCATTACCGCAGGCATCAACGATATCAGACTTGATGAAGAGACAAACGATGTATATAACCTACAGGGACAGAAGGTCCTCAGGCAGACTTCGAATATCGAACAACTGCCAAAGGGAGTTTACATCATAAATGGAAAGAAAATCATCAAAAAGTAAATAAATATAATTGAGGGCGGTTCAAAATGACCGCCCTCAATTATATTCTAAAACAGGGTTCGTGTGATACGAACATTCAACACGGGAAAAGCCTTGACTCCCTTGATTAATCTTACATAATCCCCCACCTTCCATTTGACATCCTCAACATCTTTCGCAAGGTCTGTACCATCATGAGTCAGAATACTTGGCGTACCTCCCCAGAACATAGCCCCACAATCAAAAGATATCTTATATCTATCGTCACCTTTAAAAAGGCGGCCACCATATCCAAAGCCTAAATAGGGCTTGAAAGCATTCACCCTGACCTCTGCCTTTACCATACTGTTCTCATCTGGTTCAACAATATACGGAGAACCGTCAGAAACATGATTACCTATCCAAACACCCATACGACCATATTCCGAGAACTTTTTAGACAGCCATTCTATCTGTTCTGGATCATCAGGCACTGATATAGGATTTCCGTTATAATCGACTGTCACAAAAGGCTCCTTGTTGATAGCCTTCTCATACATATTATTATAAATACCGACAGCCACCAGTGAAGGCATGTCTTCCGTCGTATTATAGGCCTTGCCTATCATAGAGTTGCCTAAATAAAAGCCTGCCGTAAAATGCCAATGCTTATTATTCTTAAAAGGAAATACATCCACCAGTAAGTTGAAATTATAGTAAGTAGGAACACCTATCATGTCAATACTATTATCCACCTGATAGCCTGTCATATCCTTTAATAGTCCTGAGAGCGTCTGAAACTTCGATTTTGATTTTGAAGCATCATCTCCTACCTGGACTTCAAAATTCATTTTATAATGTATATGAGGCATAAAAGAGAAACCCGCACGTAACTGTGCGTACTCTCCCATAGGCGATGCAAGATCAAAGCCCAAACCTGTTGAGCCCGCAGTCAAGGAGACATCAAGATGCTTGAAATAGCCTAATTCTTGATCTTCAGGAGTCTGCGCACTTGACATAAGTCCAGAACAAATTGCGACAAACAACAAAACAAACCTTTTCATCTGTTCTATATTTATATGTTATTACTATCTTATCTCATTCTCCAGACACCGTGATGCTCAACCATCGGAACGGCAACCTGCTCATTGGTGGAGTCGCCGTAACAGAAGACCAGAAACACATTCATACATTGTACTAGAGTGTCAGCCTTTGCATCAACGATACGTATCTCATGAATACCGTGATGTGTCTTTTCCTGCTGAGCCATAAACTGCTTATACCCTATAATCAGTTGTTCGCGGTACAATTTCGGAAAACTGTCTGCACCAGCCTTACCTGCCAGAAAATGCTCATATTCGCCACTTATCAGGTGTTCATAATAGCCCTTGGCTGCAAGTGAAGCCATTTCCTCTGCCGTTGTACCGGAACAGGCACATAGAAGCAGAAGCGCCACAACTGATGTCAAGAGATGTCTCATCTTATTTCTGACGGATAAAGACATTGATGGGCGTACCCGTCAGTGTCCAGTTCTCGCGAATCTTATTCTCCAAGAAGCGTTTGTAAGGCTCCTTCACATACTGCGGCAGGTTGGCATAAAACACAAAGGTGGGTATCTGCGTGTCTGGCACCTGCGATACATATTTAATCTTAATATACTTGCCCTTGATGGAAGGAGGCGGGAAAGCCTCAATCAGGGGCAGCATCACTTCATTCAACTTCGTGGTTCCAATACGGGCCTTACGATTCAGATAGACTTGCTTGGACGTCTCCAAGACTTTGAAGATACGTTGTTTTGTCAGCGCCGAGGCGAAGATGATGGGAAAATCCACGAATGGAGCCATGCGATTGCGGATGGCATGTTCAAAGGTATCAATGACAATCTGGGACTTGTCTTCCACCAGATCCCATTTATTGACCACCACAACCAACGATTTGTTATTCTTCTGGATCAACTGGAAGATATTCATATCCTGTGCCTCGATACCACGGGTGGCATCAATCATCAGGATACATACATCCGAATTCTCAATGGCACGAATAGAACGCATCACGCTGTAGAATTCCAAATCCTCCGTCACCTTGTTCTTGCGACGGATACCAGCCGTATCCACTAAGTAGAAGTCAAAACCGAACTTATCATAGCGGGTATAGATTGAGTCACGGGTCGTACCAGCAATCTCCGTCACGATGTTACGCTCCTCGCCGATAAAGGCGTTGATAAGACTCGACTTACCGGCATTCGGACGTCCGACGACAGCAAAACGGGGAATACCCTCCTCTAAGTTGTCGCCACCCTTCTCAGGCAGAACCTCCAAAACCTTATCAAGCAAGTCGCCCGTACCACTACCAGTAGCAGCACTGATGCAGTATGGATCACCAAGCCCAAGTTGATAGAACTCATATTGATCATAGAGATTCTTATTGTCGTCAGCCTTGTTGGCCACAAGAATAACTGGCAACTTAGCACGACGCAGAATCTGAGCCACATCCATGTCCCAGTCCGTCACACCGTTCTTGATGTCACAAAGAAAGAGCACTAGATCCGCCTCTTCTGTTGCGATGATCACCTGCTTACGAATCTCCTCTTCAAAGATATCATCCGAGTTGACCACCCATCCGCCTGTGTCAACGACGGAGAATTCCCGCCCGTTCCATTCACATTTACCATATTGACGGTCACGCGTAGTACCTGCCTCGTCGCTGACAATGGCCTGACGGCTCTTCGTCAAGCGGTTAAACAGGGTTGACTTTCCCACATTCGGACGTCCTACGATTGCTACCAAATTTGCCATACGCTTCTATCTAATCTAAAGTATACCCAAAGTGATTCAATTCTCTCTCCGACGAGCGCCAATCCTTATCCACCTTCACGAACACCTCTAAGAAAATGGACTTGCCAAAGAATCTTTCCAAAGACTTTCGAGCCTCGGTACTGACCTTCTTCAGTGCCACGCCTTGATGCCCGATGATAATGCCCTTCTGGGATTCACGCTCCACGTAGATGATCGCATTGATATGAATATGCTTTTCGCCTTCCTTGAACTGTTCGACAGCCACCTCTACAGAATAGGGAACCTCTTTGTCGTAATAGAGCATTATCTTCTCGCGGATAATCTCCGAAACGAAGAAACGGGCAGGTTTGTCAGTCAACTGATCCTTGTCGAAATAGGCAGGACTCTCCGGCAGGAGTTCCTGAATACGCTTTAACAACATATCCACACCAAACTTGTTCTTGGCAGAGACGGGCAATATCTCCGCATTGGGCAACAGCCCATGCCACTTCTCAACAATCGTTGCCAACTGAGACTGACTACTCCCCTCGCCCTTTGGAGAGGGGCTGGGGGTGAGGCTATCAATCTTGTTGATCAGGAGCAATACCGGAATCGTCATCTTCTGAACCTTTTCCAGAAAATCCATATTCTTCTCTGGATTCTCCACAACATCCGTGACATACAGCAACACATCAGCATCCTGCAAGGCCGACTCCGAGAAAGCCAACATCGACTCCTGCAACTTGTAATTTGGTTTTAACACACCTGGGGTGTCTGAAAAGACAATCTGCATCTCGGGGGTATTAACAATACCCATGATGCGATGACGGGTAGTTTGAGCCTTGAAGGTTGCAATTGAAATACGCTCACCAACCAGTTGGTTCATGAGCGTACTTTTACCGACGTTGGGATTTCCAACGATATTGACGAATCCTGCCTTATGCATATTTACTTCCATCGTAAGCCCACTTATAGTAAGATGCCCCATGGACAAAACCGGCTCCAAAAGCAGTGAAAATCATATTGTCACCCTTTCTGAGTTTAGTTTCATTTTCCCATAAGGCTAGGGGTATGGTGGCAGCACTGGTATTACCAAAGTGCTCAATATTCACCATCACCTGTTCCATTGGTACCTCCAGGCGTTTTGCCACAGCCTCGATGATACGCATATTGGCCTGATGGGGAACAATCCACTGGATATTATCCTTATTCAGTCCGTTACGCTCAGCAATAAGGGCACAATCATCGCTCATATTCGTCACGGCATAGCGAAACACCGTGCGTCCCTCCTGATAGAGGTAATGCAGACGATGGTCGACCGTAAAGTGTGATGGTGGACAGACAGAGCCTCCGGCTTTCATGTGCAGGAACGGCAGTCCCTTGCCGTCAGCACGGAAATAGGAGTCCATCACACCGATGTTCTCTTCTTCCGAAGCCTCCAGAAGGACAGCAGCCGCACCATCCCCGAAGAGCGGGCAGGTCTGACGATCCTTATAGTCGGTCACCGATGACATCTTATCTGCTCCAATAGCGATGATCTTCTTGTACCGACCGCACTGAATCATCGATGCTGCCACATCGAGCGAATAGAGGAATCCACAACAGGCTCCCCAGAAGTCAAATGCAAAGGCATTCTTCAGTCCGAGTTTACCCAGCACGATACTGGCTGTTGATGGAAACTTATAATCAGCAGTTGAGGTGGCAACAATAAGAGCGTCAATGGTGTCGGGATCTACCCCAGTTTTCTGAATCAACTGTTTGGCAGCCTTACGGGCCATATAAGAAGTGCCGAGTCCCTCTTCAGTCAGGATACGGCGCTCCTTAATACCCACACGTGTCATAATCCACTCGTCGTTGGTGTCTACCATCCTCGACAGTTCCTCATTGGTGAGGACATAATCTGGAACGTAGCCGCCAACACCCGTGATTATCGCACTAATCTTACTGCTCATTATTCAGCAACTTCTTCCTCTTTCTTGATAGCAACCTTACCACGATAGTAACCACAAGTGGGGCATACTGTGTGATAAACATAGTAAGCGCCGCAGTTGGGGCATACTGCCAATGTAGGTGCTACAGCCTTGTCGTGAGTACGACGCTTGGCCTGACGAGTACTTGATTGTCTTCTTTTAGGATGTGCCATAATTCTTAATTATTTAATGTTTAATCTTTAATTTGTATTTCTGCAAGTTTGCTCCATCGGGGGTCTATAGGCTGGCTGGACTCCTCATCGCTGCTTCGGTCAGTTGAGAGTTCTTCCAG
>JAFZNI010000110.1 GCA_017551005.1 Prevotella sp. | reverse complement strand
TTTAGAGAACATGCGTCAGCAGATGACCACGCTCAAGAATAAACTAAACAAGCAGGAAATAGTAAACGATCGCCTGATGCGCCGTTCGATGCGGAATGAAGTGAACACCATCACCCGCCGCTACTACATCATTATGGCCGTTGGCTTGCTGATGGTGCCCTACGGCTACTGGTGCTTCGTGAAACTATGTGGTCTCTCCCTCTTCTTCTGGATTGTCACCAGCATCTTTATGCTCATCTGTGCAGGTGCTACCTACTACACCCTGCGTAAAATCAACGATCCGAATATGATGAACCATAATCTTGTGGAGGCCCGCAAAAAAGTGGCCAGCGCCAAGAAGTTCGAAGCCAACTGGCTGTTCTTTGGCATCCCCGCCGTTGTTTTATGGTTAGGCTGGTTTTTGTACGAGGTCTATCAGGTTCATGGAGGCGCCATAGACAACGGATTCTTCTGGGGTGGTTGCATAGGTGGTATCATTGGCGCCATCTGCGGTCTCAGCCTCAACTTCAAGACCCAGCGCCAGTATCAGGACATCATCGACCAGATCGAAGACCTGACAGCCGAGTAGGATACAACACTTAATTGAAAATCCCCGAATCCAGGTGGTTCGGGGATTTTATTATTCAGTAACCATAGTCTTCGCCAACAAGCACCACCTTATGTTTTCCTTTCGGTGAGTTACGCAGGAAGTGCACATAGTTGCAGATGCTCTCAGGCGAATTGCAGTTGTGGCAGACACCATCCACCTGACAAGGCGTTTTGATATCGAAACGGGCGGCATTAATGGGCGAGGCTGTGCTACGGGCTCTTGCCAAAGCAGCCTCAACGGTCTGGGCCACCTTGTTTAAACCAATAACAAAGATGACCTTCTTAGGTCCCCAAGTAATGGCAGCCACACGGTTGCCATTTCCATCAATGTTCACAATCACGCCATCCTCACTGATAGCATTGGCACTCGACAGATAGACATCAGCCGTAAAGGCACGCTCGTAGATTTTCACCACCTCCTCACGATCCGTCACCTCATCGCGATCCAGCACCTCCAACGTTCCTCTGTCTTTTAGTGCCTGTGGGATACCCATATCACGGATGGTCATCGAACCGCCCCAGGTCACACTGCTCCCGTCGGCAATCAGTTCTGATACTTTCTTTACCGCCTCTGCTGCCGTCGGACAGTAGAAGGCTTCCATGTTACGCTGCTTCAGATTCTTAATCATCCGCTCCGCCAATCGTTCGTTTCTTAATTCTTTTGGTGTCATATTCGTTGGATTTTGGTGCAAAGATACGATATTCCTTGGAATTATCAAAAAGAATTCATATCTTTGCGCAGAAAATATGAGAATAATTATAATAATCATAATAGCAATGATGATGAATGCGTGTGACGGACAGACGAAACAGGCAGTGGTACGGCCTGCTACCCAGGCAAACCGATTCTATACGGGGGATGCTGAGGAACTGAGACAAGAGGTGGATAGTTTCCTGAGAATGCACCATGGGAAAACGCAGTATGAGAATATGGCAGCAGTGATTGTGCCGCATGCAGGGTATTATTATTCAGGCAATGTGGCAGCATCGGCATATATGTCGATTGACAACAAGAAGCCATATAAGCGGATTTTCCTGCTGGGACCGAGTCATCATGAGTGGCTCAACGGGGCTTCGGTGAATACAGAGGCTGACTATTATGCCACGCCGTTGGGCAATGTGAAGGTAGACCACGAAACGGCTGTCAAAATATCCGAGGATTCTGCGTTTTTCTACCGACCTGAAGCGCATGACAGGGAGCATTGCCTGGAGGTACAGTTACCATTCTTGCAACGTAGGTTTGGTGAGAATCTGCCACCCATCGTGCCGATTATCATTTCCACCAACGACTATCAGAAGTTGAAACGGATGGCGGAGGTACTTACACCGTACTTCACGGACGAGAACCTGTTTGTGATTAGTAGTGATTTCTCGCACTACCCTAATTACGAGGATGCCTGCGAGGTGGATGCTCGGACAGGAAAGGCGATTGAGACAGGCCGTGTGGAGGAGTTCATCGCCACCATCGAAGCAAATGAAAGATTAGGGAAACGAAACCTGGCCACAAGTGCCTGCGGACAGTTTCCAATCATTACGCTGATGCTGATGCTCGACGGGTACTACGAGGTGAAGCATCTGATGTATCAGAACTCAGGCGACATCAGCGGTGATCATTCTCGCGTGGTGGGCTATCATTCGTTTGCCTTCTTACGTAAGGATAGTACGAACTTCGTTCTCTCTGATGAGGATAAGCGTCTGCTGAAAGAGATTGCCTTACAGAGTATCAAAGACTCTCTCGATGGGAAGCCCATCACGCAGCCAGATCTGGGTTCTGAGTCCCCAGTACTTAGTTCAAAGTGTGGTGCATTTGTTTCTTTGCATAAGCACGGACGACTTAGAGGTTGTATCGGACACTTCGGCGAGGATTATCCGCTGTATGAGATCGTTGCCCAGATGGCACGTGCCGCAGCCTTCGAGGATCCGCGGTTCTCGCCAGTCCGTCGTGAGGAACTGGAAGATCTTGATATCGAGATATCCGTACTCACACCCATGAGACGCATCCAGAGTCTCGATGAGTTCGAGTTACACCGTCACGGCATCTATATCCGTAAGGGCTACCGCAGTGGTACATTCTTGCCTCAAGTGGCCGATGAGGTGAACTGGACAAAAGAAGAATTCGTGGGACACTGCTCGCAGGACAAAGCCGGACTCGGTTGGAACGGCTGGAAAGACGCGGAATTGTATGTTTACGAAGCAATCGTGTTCTGATGGAGTGTAAATATTATAAGCGTTTGGAGTCGGGGATTACAAACCTTCACCAACAAACTGTGGAGTGTCTGCTCTGTCCGCATCATTGTCGCATACCCGATGGGAAGACGGGCATCTGTCGCAGTCGCCGCAATCATAATGGTACACTCATCAGCGAGGTCTATGCCCAGCCTTGTGCGCTGGCCATCGACCCCATCGAGAAGAAACCGCTCTATCATTTCCATCCTGGCACTACATGCTTGTCAATTGCCTGTACTGGCTGCAATTTCCGTTGTCTGAACTGTCAGAATCACGACATCTCACAGGTCTCACCCTCAGATGTTAACCATTATGAGTTATCGCCAGAAGATATCGTAGCCCTCTGCCAGAAGCATCACTGCCCAGGTATCGCCTACACCTACACCGAACCGCTCACCTACATCGAATATATCATCGATTGTGCCCGTCTGGCCCACGAAGCAGGCCTTTGGAACATTCTCGTTACGGCAGGCTATGTCTGTCAGGAGCCGTTGAAAGACTTGCTTCCCTACATCGATGCTGCTAACATCGACCTGAAATCATTCAGCGACGACATATATAATAAGGTGTGCGGTGGTCATCTACAACCCGTACTTGACACCATCCTCACGATGCGTGATGCCGGTGTGTGGACAGAACTCACCAACCTCATCATCCCTGGTATCAACGATGATATGAACATGATTCGCCAAATGTGCCAGTGGCTCGCCTCGAACGGTCTTGCCGATGTCCCACTACATTTCAGTCGTTTTTTCCCTCGTTTCAAGATGCAGGATAAGTATCCCACTCCCATCCAGACACTTCGAGTCGCCAAGCAAGTGGCTGAAGAGGAGGGCATCACACATGTTTATTTAGGAAACGTTTGAATACTGTTTCTCATGAAAAACGCAGAATAATTAGCCATTAATTACACTTTTTCCACCAAACAATGCGATGATGTGCGAAGAATTTCGTATTTTTGCGGGCAGAAAGAGTAAAGGTATGATACTGAAATACGATGTGATTGTCATTGGAGGTGGTCATGCGGGTTGCGAGGCAGCCTGCGCCAGTGCCAACATGGGTGCAAAGACCTGTCTGGTGACAATGGATATGAACAAGATTGCGCAGATGTCGTGCAATCCAGCCATCGGTGGCATCGCTAAAGGCCAGATTGTCAGAGAGATAGACGCTCTTGGCGGTCAGATGGGACTGGTAACAGATGCGACATCTATACAATTCCGAATGTTGAATGTCGGCAAGGGGCCTGCCGTTTGGAGTCCAAGGGCCCAGTGCGACCGAGGTAAGTTCATCTGGGAGTGGCGCAGACATCTCGATGAAACGGAGAATTTGGATATCTGGCAGGATCAGGCAGATGAACTCATTGTGGAGTCTGTTGCTGTGGCACAGCCGCTCGGCTCTGCCGCTTCGCTTGTCGAAGAACAAACAAAACGGGCCATCGGCGTGCGTACCATCTGGGGCGCAGAAATCTATGCCAAATGTGTCATCGTCACTGCTGGAACCTTCCTCAATGGCCTGATGCATATTGGTAGGAAGATGGTGGCAGGAGGACGTATCGCTGAACCAGCCGTGCCTCATTTCACAGAAAGCATCACTCGTCATGGGGTCGTGTCGGCTAGGATGAAGACAGGAACACCAGTTCGCATCGACAGGCGTTCTGTGCATTTCGAAGACCTGGAGATCCAGCCAGGCGAAAGCCGTCCCTATCAGTTCAGTTATATGAATCGATGCGGAGCCCTGAAACAACTACCCTGTTGGACGGTGAATACGAATGAGGAAGTTCACGAGATCCTAAAAAGCGGATTAGCAGATTCACCTTTATATAATGGACAGATTCAATCGATAGGTCCTCGCTATTGTCCTTCGATAGAAACGAAACTCGTCACCTTCCCTGAAAGAGAAAAACATCCGCTGTTCTTAGAACCAGAAGGCGAAGACACCAATGAGATGTACCTCAATGGCTTCTCCTCCTCACTGCCTATGGATGTTCAGATTGAGGCCCTGAAAAAGATGCCTGCTTTCAGGGATGTGAAGGTCTATCGACCAGGCTACGCAATTGAGTACGATTTCTTCGACCCCACACAATTAAGTCATTCGTTGGAATCGAAGATTATCGCCAATCTATTTATGGCAGGACAGGTAAATGGTACGACGGGTTATGAAGAGGCTGGAGGTCAAGGGACGATTGCCGGCATCAATGCTGCCCTCAAAGCGGGTTCTGCTGGTTGCTGTGGCACAATAACAAACAAAACGGAGCCTTTTGTCCTTCATCGCGATGAAGCCTATATCGGCGTACTGATTGACGACCTGGTGACAAAAGGTGTGGACGAGCCCTATCGAATGTTCACCTCGAGGGCAGAATATCGTATCCTGCTGAGACAGGATGATGCAGATGCCCGTCTCACCGAAAAAGCATACGCATTAGGTCTTGCAAAAAGAGAAAGATATGATTGGTGGTTGGAGAAAAAACAGCACATCGAAGAAATCGAAACATTCTGTCAGGACTTTGCGATAAAACCAAGGTTGATAAACTCTGCACTTGAAGCCCTTGGCACCACCCCACTCCAATTCGGTTGTAAACTTATTGATCTGGTGAACCGTCCTCAACTCAATCTTGCCAACCTCTCTGAAATCATTCCTCAATTAAAAGAAGTGCTAAACCGCCCTGTTAATCGTAAAGAAGAAATTGCAGAGGCTGCGGAGATAAGGATGAAATATAAAGGATACATCGAAAGAGAAAAGGTGGTCGCAGAGAAGATGCACCGTTTGGAGAACATCAAGATCAAAGGGCACTTCAATTACGAAGAACTGCAAGGCCTCTCCACCGAATGCCGACAGAAACTGATGAAGATCCAACCCGAGACATTGGCACAGGCCAGTCGTATTCCTGGAGTCTCTCCGAGCGACATTAATGTGCTCTTGGTTCTGATGGGGAGATAATGTTCCACGTGAAACAAACAACAAATAACAACAATTATAACTTACTGATTATGAACAACAAAGTACTGATTGACAATTTGCGTTGCATACCAGACTTCCCACAGAAGGGTATCAACTTCAGAGACGTAACAACCCTTTTCAAAAATGGCGAATGTATGAAGATCATGCTCGATGAACTTGAAACGATTTACAAAGACAAGGGCATTACCAAGATCGTCGGCATTGAGAGCCGAGGTTTTGTGATGGCTTCAGCATTAGCAGGAAGACTTGGTTGCGGAGTGGTACTAGCACGCAAGCCTGGAAAACTACCAGCAACTGTGATTAAAGAATCCTTCTCGAAAGAATATGGCGTAGACACCATCGAGATGCATATCGACTCCATCGAGGAGAATGATGTGGTGCTCATCCATGATGATTTGTTGGCAACTGGTGGCACGGCGAAGGCTGCCTACAATCTGGTACAGCACTTCCATCCTAAGAAGGTTTACATGAACTTCATCATCGAAATCACAGATGAAGGCCTGCACGGACGCGACCTATTTGAAGGCATCGACCTGAAAACATTGTTGACCATCTAAGAAGGTTCCACGTGAAACAATGCACAGTGAAAGTCCTTTAAACAAAGGGATTCTAGAAGGTTGACAAACAAAGTGACAGGGATGACAAGGGAGGAGAACGAGAAACGGCTGACGTATCTGAAAGGAATTGTGAGTAGACTGCCAGACAAGCCTGGCAGTTACCAGTTCTATGACGAGACGCATACCATTATATATGTAGGCAAGGCAAAGAGTCTGAAGAACCGCGTGGCGAGTTATTTCCATACAGAGGTGGACCGGTTCAAGACCAAGGTACTCGTCAGCAAAATCTTCGACATCAGTTATACGGTAGTAAATACTGAAGAAGATGCCCTACTCCTGGAAAACTCTCTCATCAAGAAATACAACCCACGTTATAATGTTTTGCTGAAAGACAGTAAAACCTACCCTTCCATCTGCGTCACCAATGAGTTCTTCCCTCGCATCTTCAAAACCCGTACCATCAATAAAAAATGGGGCTCCTATTATGGTCCTTATGCTCATGTGGGGGCTATGTATGAAATCCTCAACCTGATTAAGGAACTTTACCATCCACGTACCTGTCGACAACCTATCACAAAGGAGGGTGTGGAGACAGGAAGATATAGAGTCTGCTTAGACTATCATATCAAGAAATGTATGGGACCTTGCGTGGGTAAACAAGGCTACGAAGACTATCAGAAGAACATCGCTCAGGCTCGTGAGATTCTGAAAGGCAATACCCGTCAGGTGCTGAAAGACCTTAAAGAGGAAATGCTCCAACTAAGCGAAGAACTACGCTTCGAAGAGGCTGAGGAAGTGAAGCGGAAATATCTGGCGCTGGAGGGGTTTGTAAGTAGCAGCGAGGTTGTCAGTCACACCATCAACAATGTCGATGTATTCACAATTACCTCCGACGAAAAGATGGCCTTCATCAATTATCTGCACGTCTCAAACGGTAGCATCAACCAGAGTTTTACCATTGAATACAAGAAGAAACTGAACGAGACGGACGAAGAACTTTTGCAGTTAGGTATCGTAGAATTGCGAGAACGATTCAAGAGCGATTCGAAGGAAATCATCTTAGAAAAAGAGGTGGATATAGAACTGGAAGGCATGAAGTTTACCATTCCCAAACTGGGGGACAAAAAGAAACTCCTCGACCTTTCGATTATGAACGGAAAACAGTATAAAGTAGACCGTTTGAAACAGGCAGAAAAACTCAATCCTGAACAGCGTCAGACACGCCTGATGAAGGAGTTGCAAGACAAACTACATCTACCCAAACTACCCTACCAGATCGAATGCTTCGACAATTCGAATATCTCTGGTACAGATGCAGTTGCTTCTTGCGTGGTCTTTAAGGCGATGAAACCCAGCAAGAAAGACTATAAACACTTCAATATCAAGACGGTAGTAGGTCCTGACGACTATGCCTCGATGAAAGAAGTAGTAGGTCGTCGTTATCGTAGAATGCTTGATGAAGAGCAACCCCTACCCGACCTCATTATTGCAGATGGCGGTAAGGGTCAGATGGAGATCATCAGGCAGGTGATTCAAGACGAACTCAACCTCGATATCCCTATTGCAGGCCTCGCCAAAGATGATCGTCACAGAACCAACGAACTACTCTATGGGTTCCCTCCTTTGAAGATAGCGTTAAAGATAGATTCTGAACTCTTCCATGTGCTCACACAGATTCAAGATGAAGTGCATCGGTTTGCCATAGAATTCCATCGAAACAAGCGTTCTAAGCGCGCTCTGCACTCCGAGTTGGATGATATCAAGGGCATCGGTCCCAAAACGCGTGACGGGCTTCTTAATGCCCTTAAATCAGTTAAGAAGATCCGTGAGGCAGACCTCGAAACGCTCAGCGATATTATAGGCCCCTCCAAAGCCCAAATCGTTTACGACTACTTCCACTAATTGTTGCGCGTTGCAGTGTTGCATTTCTAAAATAGATTCTACGATAGTCAAAAATTTACTCTATATTTATATATAAATATAGCAGTATTTTGTAGAGTATATAGGATAACTTTCAAGAACTGCAACGCTGCAACGCGCAACAGAAGACAGACCACAGAAAAAAATCTTGCGAACTATTCGTAGACCGCAATCAATTATCCTTACCTTTGCAGCGTCAAATTGAAGAAGCGGAGAAGCGGGCGTTAAGGGTAAAAATTGTGAGGATTAATAGTAGCACTTGCAAGGATTAATAGTAGCAGTTGCGGACACTAATAGTCTGCTTTGTACTGCAAAAAAGAGGATTTTGAAAAAACATGTCAGAAAAATATTTGGTACTTTCAAAATATAATCGTAACTTTGCCGAAAAATAGGAAATAATGAGAGCAGTCATACAACGCGTCAGCCACGCCAGCGTCACTATCGAAGGCAACGTTAAGAGCCAGATTGGACCGGGATTCCTGATCCTGCTGGGCATCTGCGACGAGGACTCGATGGAGGATGTAGACTGGTTGGTGAAGAAGATCGCGAATCTGCGTGTATTTGGCGACGAAAACGACGTGATGAACCGTAGCATCCTCGACGTAGATGGTAACTGCTTGGTAGTGAGCCAGTTCACGCTCTACGCCAGTTACAAGAAGGGCAATCGACCCTCTTGGTTCCGTGCTGGCTCCCACGAGCACTCTATCCCACTCTACGAGGCCTTCTGCGCCCAACTATCCGAGGCCATTGGCAAGCCTGTAGGTACAGGCGAATTTGGAGCCGACATGAAGGTGGAATTACTGAACGATGGACCTGTCACCATTTGTATGGATACTAAAAACAAAGAATAACTATGGACAGAAGACAAATTACCAATTACGTGAATTTTGCGGCTCTGATTTGCTACATCATCGGACGCATTGCAAACATGGGCATCCTCGTTTGGATCGGCCTGGGTATCATGGTCCTTTCGAGCATCTGGACGATTATCCACTGGAAAGAAAACGACAAGGTGTCAAACTATATCTCCGTCGCATTCTTAGTACTCGTAGGATTATCACTCTTCGGACTTTAAAACATGAAGAAATATCTAAGAGAAATAGAGGTATCGGGCCTGATCCTAACGGCTATAGGCATTGTCTGTGCTTTGATCTGGGGCACAAGTTTTGGAGCGTGGGCCTGTGGATTCGGACTGCTATTGCTACTCGTCGTCTTCCTCTATAAAGCCTTCCACTGGAAGGAATATGAGCGTGATAATAAGCAGTATATCTTCATCATACTCATTGCCATCCTAATATTGTTCATTCAAATACTGATCAAACGATGACGATCAAGGAAGCACAGGAATTGGTAGACCGCTGGATCAAGGAATATGGCGTGCGCTACTTCTCAGAACTGACGAATATGACGGTTCTGACAGAGGAAGTAGGCGAACTGGCACGAATCATCGCCCGCAGATATGGCGACCAGTCGTGGAAGGCTGAAGATCCACGTGGTGAAGACAACGGTAAACAGGCCCTCGGTGAGGAGATGGCGGATGTGCTCTGGGTGTTGCTCTGTCTGGCCAACCAGACAGGTGTAGACCTCACAAAAGAGTTGGAAAAGAGCATTGAAAAGAAGACCCAGCGCGACTCACTCAGACATATCCACAACAAGAAACTAATGGCGTAAAAACAATACAAAAAAACAATATCATTATGGCAGAACATCATCACGAGCATCACCATGAGATGCCACAGAAGAGCCGGATAGAAGAGGCTCTGAGCAAGTACAACCTCGACGTGAAGGACGAGGAAGTAAAGGAAGCAGTGAAGAAAATCATTGCAGAGAAAGTACACGAGAACGATAACCTCGAAGTGAAGAAATTCCTGATGGGCAGCGTGGAACTGACTACCCTGAAGACCACTGATTCGGATGAGTCTGTGCTGGCCTTTACAGAGCGTGTGAACCAGTTCGAGGAGGCCTACCCTAACCTACCCCACGTAGCCACCATCTGCGTCTATCCCCGCTTTGCGAAGATCGTCTCAGAAACTTTGGAGGTAGAAGGCGTCGAGGTGGCCTGTGTATCAGGCTCATTCCCCAGTTCTCAGGCCTTGATCGAGGTGAAGACGATAGAGACCAGTCTGGCCGTAAAAGACGGCGCCACAGAGATCGATATGGTGCTCAGCGTGGGTGCCTTCCTCAGTGGCGACTACGACACCGTCTGCGACGAAATCCAGCAGATGAAGGAGGCCTGTGGCGACAAGAAAATGAAGGTAATCTTAGAGACAGGTTGCCTGAAGACAGCCTCGAACATCAAGACTGCCTCGCTCCTTGCCATGTATTCAGGTGCCGACTACATCAAGACCTCTACTGGAAAAGAACAGCCGGCTGCCACACCAGAGGCTGCCTACGTGATGTGTCAGGCCATCAAGGAATACTACGAGGAAACTGGCATACAGATTGGTTTTAAACCCGCTGGTGGCCTGAATTCAGTAATGGACGCACTGATCTACTACACCATCGTGAAGGAGGTTCTGGGCGAGAAATGGCTCACCAACCAATGGTTCCGCATGGGAACCTCGCGACTCGCCAACCTGCTGTTGAGCGAGGTTGTTGGCGAAGAAGTGAAGTTCTTCTAAAGTATTTCCGATACTTCGTATAAATGAAAACTCCAGTACGTTCAGGGCCGTACTGGAGTTTTTTCGTATGCGTACTTGAGTGCGCCTGTGGGCGTACTACTTGTTTCTCTGAATCACATATTCGAGATAAGCGGTGAAAGCGTCTTTCAACTCAGGTCTGACACTTTCATCGATATATTTCTGCGCCTCCTTGGCAAACTCTTCCATCTTCTGCTCAGCATACTCAATACCCCCATGTTGCTTGGTAAACTCGACGAGGACAGCGATTTCATCGGGGTTAATCGTGCCAGCCTTCACTTTCTTGGCCAGCGTCTGCATCGACTCGTAC
This sequence comes from Prevotella sp., assembly GCA_017551005.1. GTDB lineage: Bacteria > Bacteroidota > Bacteroidia > Bacteroidales > Bacteroidaceae > Prevotella. The sequence goes on along the minus strand of JAFZNI010000110.1, from coordinate 3,434 downwards.
TTGGAGTTGTTCAGGGCATAAATCACAGGGAGAGTCAACTTACCTTCCGTCATGTCATTACCCGTAGGCTTGCCTATTTCCTTCGAATCGTAATAATCGAAGATATCGTCACGGATTTGGAAAATCATACCGATATTATGTCCGAATTTTCGTGCTTTTACAATCTCTGCTTCAGACGCTCCTGCAGAGATGGCTCCCATCTCTGAACAAGCCTCAAAGAGTACAGCCGTCTTTTTGTTAATGACCTGATAATAAACGTCTTCCGAAATTTCCTGATTAGAGATATTCGAAAGTTGAAGTATTTCTCCAGCAGCAAGAATCCTTCCCAAATCAGCCAGAAGTTGTACGATTCTATGATTATTAGACAAGGCAACTCTCAACAAGGCTGAAGAGAGGATATAATCACCCACAAGGACTGCCACCTTATTATTATACGAAGCGTTGACAGATGCTTGCCCTCGACGCTCACTACTCTCATCCACGACATCATCATGAACCAAACTGGCAGTATGAAGCAACTCCAAACCCAAAGCAGAATTCTGGGTCACATCAGATATACGACCATAATTCAGGGCTGTCAACATAATCAAGATAGGACGCATGCGCTTGCCACCCCTTTGACGAATATGTGAAAGCACGGTACCAAGAAGACCATCCTCCTCTGATAAACACTGATTGAACAACCTGACAAAGTCGTTCATCTCGCCCTCGATGGGTTTTCTTATCGTTGACAAATAATCCATTTCGCACAGAATTTCGATACAAAATTAGTAAAATCCGATGGAATTAGAAGAATTTTAAGTAATTTTACACCGAAAATTAAGAAAGTTATGCAGAAATTATTTCTTTTAGATGCTTACGCACTGATTTATCGTAGTTATTACGCCTTTATCAAGAACCCACGAATCAACTCGAAGGGCTTGAATACCAGTGCGATTGTAGGGTTCCTGAATACCCTGAACGAAGTGTTGGAGAAAGAAAAGCCATCGCATATCGGCGTGGCCTTCGACCCTCACGGTCCCACCTTCCGTAGCGAAGCGTTTCCTGAATATAAGGCTCAGCGCGAAGAGACACCAGAGGATATCCGCAAGGCTGTACCCATCATCAAGGATCTGCTACGTGCCTATCGAATCCCTATCCTTGAGGTGGACGGTTTCGAGGCGGATGATGTCATTGGCACACTGGCCAAAAAAGCCGGTTCCATCGGAGTAGAGACTTATATGTTGACACCAGACAAGGACTATGGACAATTGGTAAGCGATAATGTAAAGATATTCAGGCCTCGTCATGGAGGCGGTTATGAGACGATGGGACCGAAAGAAGTCTGCGAGAAATATGGCATTCCATCGACAGAATCCGTCATTGACCTCCTGGCACTGATGGGTGACTCAGCGGATAATTTCCCTGGTTGTCCTGGTGTCGGAGAAAAGACAGCCGTGAAACTCATCAACGAATTCGGAAGTATCTCGTCATTGATTGAGAGGTCAGCAGAGATCAAAGGCAAACTTCGCGAGAAAGTGGAAGAACATATCGACGACATCAAGATGAGTTACTTCCTCGCCACCATCAGAACCGATGTTCCCATCGACCTCGATATGGAAGCATTAAAACTTGTCGAGCCGAATGAGGACGAACTGGGCAAGTTGCTCCTCGAACTGGAGATGAAATCGTTTGCCGACCGAGTTCTTAAAAAAAGCCAAAAACCACAAATACCCGTTAATACACAACTCGATCTCTTTGCAGAATTTCCTGCCGACGGCACGAGTCTAAACGAAAATTCGAGTTTTGAAACGCTTAAAACAACGCCTCACGACTACAAACTCGTTGAAAATGAGGAAGATTTGAGGAAATTATGTGATTATTTCTTGACAAACGAAATTCTCAGTCTAGACACGGAAACAACCTCAACGAGTCCAATCGATGCAGAATTGGTAGGTTTGAGTTTCGCAGTGAAGGAATTTGAGGCATTTTACGTCCCCGTTCCCGCCGAACGTGAAGAAGCGTTGCGAATTGTTAACATCTTTAAAGAAGTGTACGAAAGTGACAAAATCCTCAAGGTTGGACAGAACTTGAAGTACGACCTCGAGGTATTGCGCAACTATGGCATTGAACTGAAAGGTAAGATGTGGGACACGATGATTGCCCATTACCTCATCCAACCCGAACTGCATCACAATATGGACTACATGGCTGAGATCTATCTCAACTACCAAACCATCCATATCGATGAACTGATTGGCCCGAAGGGGAAGAACCAGAAATCGATGCGCTCTCTCCCACCCTCACAAGTCTATGAGTATGCTGCCGAGGATGCTGACATCACCTTGCGCCTGAAGAATAAGTTGGAACCAGAACTGAAGAAGTTCGAGTGCGAAGATCTTTTCTATGATATCGAGATGCCCCTGATGCCTGTACTCGCAGAAATGGAGATGAACGGCGTCTGTCTGGATACGGAGTCGCTTCAAGAAACGTCAGATATTTTAACCAGGAGAATGCTGGAAATCGAGAAACGCATCTACGAACTTGCGGGAGGACAGTTTAATATTGCATCACCAAAACAAGTGGGCGAGATTCTCTTCGATAAACTCAAGATTGTGGAGAAGGCCAAGAAGACCAAGACAGGCCAGTACGTCACCTCAGAAGACGTGCTCCAACAACTGCGTAACAAACATGAGATTGTAGCAGACATCTTAGAACACAGAGGATTAAAGAAACTGCTCGGCACTTATGTGGATACACTACCCTCTCTCATTAACAAACGCACAGGCCATATCCACACATCCTTTAATCAGACGATTACCGCTACTGGACGCTTATCAAGTAGTGATCCCAACCTCCAGAACATCCCTATCAGAGGTGAGGATGGTAAGGAGATAAGAAAAGCCTTTGTACCAGAGCCTGGATGTCTGTTCTTTTCAGCAGACTATTCACAGATTGAATTGCGTGTGATGGCACATCTGTCACAGGATGAAAACATGATCCGTGTGTTCCGCGAGGGTAAGGACCTCCATGCGGCTACGGCAGCCAACATCTATAAGAAGCCCATCGAAGAAGTGACACGCGACGAACGTACCAAATCGAAACGTGCCAATTTCGGCATCATCTATGGCATCACCGTCTTTGGTCTGGCAGAGCGATTAGATATTCCTCGCGACGAAGCCAAGATGCTGATAGACGGCTATTTCGCCACCTTCCCACAGGTACACGACTATATGGAGAAATCGAAGGAGATTGCCCGTCAGAAAGGCTATGTCACGACCCTATTCGGTCGTCGCCGATACCTGCCGGATATCAACTCACACAATGCCACCGTTCGTGGTTTTGCCGAGCGTAACGCCATCAATGCCCCCATTCAGGGCACGGCTGCCGATATCATCAAAGTGGCGATGATACATATCTTCCAACGCTTTAAGGCAGAGGGCATCAAAAGCAAG
>JAFZNI010000109.1 GCA_017551005.1 Prevotella sp. | reverse complement strand
ACCATCTACGACTGGAAGCGCAGTGGCAAGGTAGTAAACACCCAAGGCGCTCCCATCGTCGATGGCTTTGCCGGCAAGCGCGGTTTCAACGGTATCAGTCTGCCCGATACACCTTATTATCATTATTGTATGCAGCAGAACCTCTACCGTTATATGTTAGAGAAGAACTACGGTATCCGCATCAAGGCCATGAACTTAGTGGTTCTCTGTCCAGACTACCCCACCTATTACATCGTCCCCGTCCCCAAGATGGACGAGGTCATCGACCAAATCATTGCCGCCTGTCATCAGCACGACTTAGGACATACCCTGTTACCGTAAGAACCCTTTGGCAGTCCCCATAATGGGGACTACCATTACTTTTAAGGGTCATTTATTACAACTGATACTGCAACATCACCATCGAGTAGGGTTCGAGGTCGAGGGTGAATTTCTTCTGGGCCTTGATCTGCTCTGTCTGTGGGACGATGGACTGGGTCTCGTAGTTGTTTTCATCGTCTGCCTTGCCAGAGAGGGTAATCTTCGTAGCCGTCTTTTTCAGGCCGAAACGGCTGAGGTTGATCTTTGCCCTCTTGGCATCAGCACCGGCATTGCAGAGTTTCACGAAGAGTTGGCGGGTCTTCACGTTGAGCACCACACTTTGTCCCTGCAAGTAACCGCTCTCCTGACCTTCGGGCAATCCACGCCAACGAGGTGCAACATCTGGATTCTCTATGGTCACACAGTCGCCATAGTAGTACTGACCTGCACTCTGTCCGAACATCTGCTGCACATAGTAACTGCAAGTGAGGTACGGACGCTCATTGTCGAAATAGATCAGGTCGGGGTTCCAGTTGGTGTTGGTCTTCTTGGCAAAGAGGGGAGCGTAGGAGGTCATAGAGACGATATCGCCATTGGCTTCGACGTGTAGCAGATAAAGGCCCTCAGCCAATGCATCGATGAGTTTCTTGTCTTTGGCAGCATACTCGCCGAGATAGACCTTCGTCTTGCGGTCACGGGGATAGTAGTTGTATTGACGCGAAGAGAGGAAGTAGGCGTTAGGCTCGTAGTAGTGCTCGTCGATGATGGGCATACCCAGTTCGGTAGCCAGATCCCAACCGTTCTTCAGGTCGCTGTTGCCAGGATGAGAACCAGGTCCGGCAGTGCCGACGATGACAATCTCAGGATGAGCCTTCATCACGCGTTCATATATATATTTGAAGCGCTCGCTGAACTCAGGGGAGATGCGCTCCTCGTTGCCGAGGCCGAGGTACTTCAGGTTAAAAGGTTTCGGATGACCGGCGTCTGCACGCATCTTCGCCCACTTGTTGGTAGCGGGATCGCCATTGGCCCACTCGATGAGGTCGATAGCCTCAGCCACCCATTCGTCCATCTCACTCATAGGCACCACGTCCTGAGCCTGATCTCTCATGCTCCAACCGCCATTGGCACCTTGGCAGGATACACCACAGGGCAGAATCGGTAGCGGTTGCATGCCCACATCCTCACAGAACTGGAAGTACTCGAAGAAACCCAGTCCCATGCTCTGATGGTAGCCCCAAGTATTCTTCAATCCACGACGCTGTTCCTTCGGACCGATGGTGGTCTTCCAACGGTAGGTGTCCCAGAAACCGTCGCCACCGCCATGCACCACGCATCCGCCAGGGAAGCGCATGAACTTCGGGTGAAGATCCTCCAAAGCCTGAGCCAGATCCTTACGCAGGCCGTGTCCCTTGTAAGTGTCCTGTGGCATGAGCGACACCATATCGATATCGAGGTCGCCTGTGTTGAGCACGAGAATCTGCAGGGATGCATTCTGACAAGTGCTGTCGGGTGTCAGCACGGCTTGGTACTTCTGCCAAGAGTTGTTGCGGACGTCGAACTTGGCCTCAGCCAGGAGTTTTGGTTCTCTGGGGCCGAAGCCAAAGCCGCGACCTTGAGGCTGTGCTACCAGCGCCACGCGAACTGATTTGGGGTTGTCGATGTTACGCAGGAAGAACGAGAAGTCGTATTTCTCGCCAGCCTTGACGCTGATGCCGTCGAAGCCGTCGTTCTGAATACCATAACCCGTCCAGCCTCTGTAATCATAATACTCCTTCGCACGTTCGGTATGAAGGCGCATATAGGTGGGGTTGTTGGGATGGATGGGGTTGTCCATGCGTGCATCCAATCGTCCGAGAGAATGTCCGGGGCGTATCACCTTCCAGGCGGTTCCAGGTCCCCAACCATCGCGCTCCGAGGGACTATACTCGAATGAGCCGTTCTGTACTAACTCGGCATAGAGACCACCATCTGCACTGCTGCTGATGTCCTCGAAGAAGATACCGATCAATTCGTCACTAATGGCCTTACCACCAGCAGGGGCTTTCATGGCCTTCTGGGCTGAAATACCCAATGAAACTGCCAACAGGGCAGCACTGAATACTAATCGTCTTTTCATTTTTCGTTTATTTTATTAGAGTTGATTGTTTCTGACTAATCTCACCCCATAGATCTCGCCAATCTGCTTGCGAGGCTTGGCGACGAACTTCACACGAACTTGGGTTTTCCCCTTCAAAAGGTCGGCTGGAATGGGGTATTCCTCTGTCTTGAACTGTGAGGTGCGCCACTTGTGGGTGTTGTTCACGCTGCACACCAGTTGGTCGTCAACCATGATGTCGAACTCGCAGGTACGCCATTCATCCTGTCCCCAGAACAGCAGGCGCAGCGTGAGATCAGTCTCACCGCCGGTCTGCATTAGGTAACTGAAATAATGACCATCGCGTGCATCACGGAAGAACACATCATTTGTATTGCCTGTGTTGGAGCGGTCGGTCTCCATCTGATGGTCTGTCTCGGGCTGCTGTTCACCTGGCTGTACCTTGTCCACAGTACGAGCCTCCAGTGCCTGACGTTCCTGTTCCTCACGGGCCAGACGGTCGAGATAGTCCTTGTGCGTCTTTTCGGTCAGGGCGAGCCAATAGATCATATAACGGCTGTCGTGGATCTCGAAGAAAGGTTGCAACTCATTGTGGATACCGTTCTCCATCTTGGTGCTGAGGGTGAAATGCAAGGGTTTACCGCCAATGGGAGTCAGTTGCTGGGCAATGTCCTCGATATCGTCTGCGATGAGGATGGGTGCCTGGTCAATGGGCAGTTTCTTACCGCCTGCATACTGTCCGAAACGGCTGTCATCGGCGATGAGGTGTGCCAAGTCTTCCGTACCGGTCTTCATACCCAACAGAATCGGTCCATGCATCAGGGCAACATATTGGGTGACATTTGGCAAATATTTAATACTATTGTGCATGGGGAAGTTCACTTCCACCACATCACCTTTCTTCCACTTGCGGTCGATAGTGACGTAACTCGACGGACCGCTTATCAACTCTACAGGCTGACCATTCACCTTCACGCTGAAGGCACCTGGCTTCACCCAACCCGGATAGCGCACCAGCAATGGGAACTGTCCCTTGCCGTTGGTGATGGTAATCTTACTCGTCTCACCGTATGGGAACTGAGTATCCTGACGAATCTGAATACCTTTCTCCTTCCAGTTCAACTCAGAAGCCACGAAGAGATTTACATAGAGCGCATTCCCTACGTGGGTATAGATAAACTGTCCGTACTTGCCGTGATTCTCCATTCCCGTTCCCACACAGCACCACATGGCCTCGTTAGGAGCCGAGTAGTTGCGATAGTGACGTGGACGGGCAGATGTGAAGTACACATAGCCTCCATGCTCAGGGTGTTGCGACGAGAGGATATGATTGAAGGTGGCCAACTCATAGTAGTCAGCATAGCGAGCCTCTGGATTCCTGCGGTGCAGGTCTTCCGTCAACTTCAGCATGTTGTTCGTATTACAGGTCTCCGGACCGTCGATATCATTCACAAAGTCGATGCAGGCTTCCTTGCTGGGGAAATGCTCACGGCGTGAATTGCCACCAAAAGCCAGTGAACGCTCACCGGTGACGATATCCCAGAAGAAATCTGCTGCGTGATGATAACTCTCATCACCAGAGAGTTCGCTGATACGTTCGAAACCTACTGCTTTCGGTACCTGAGTGTTGGCATGCATATTGTCGAGATTATCCTGACGCTGTGACATGGGGGTGAGCAGACGGCGGTGAGAGAAACGCTTGGCTACATCGAGGTATTTCTTGTCCTTGGTGATGGCATAGGCATCTACCAACACCTCGTTCATACCGCCATGCTCATTGCCCAGCATGTTTTCCATCTGATCGTCTGTGAGTCCTGCCGTCAGGTCAATGGCCCAGTCGCAGAAACCCAAGAAGAGTGTCTTTGCCTGTTCATTACCACAGTACACCCACGCATCACGCAGGCCCGCATACATCTTATGAAGGTTATAGAAGGGTGCCCATGAACCGAAGTACACACCGAAGTCGCCCTTTTTGAAGTTGCTCCAGATACGCTCGCTGTTCGGCATGCCACCCACGTAGCCCTTACCCCACTCGGGGTGGTTCTTGACATTGGCATCGGCACAGAGTTGCAACTCGCTAATCATGTATTCCATACGCTGACGACATTCCTTATTGCCTGTGGCAGCATTCATCGCCATCGCTGTCAGATAGTGACCACCTACGTGTCCGTCCAGTCCGTCCCAGTTGGGATAGGCCTTCGCTTTTGGTGTCAGACCCGCCTCTTTGAAATAGGGCGCCAGCAGACGGTCAACATCGTACTGCAACAACGTCTGGATATTCAGGTCGCGGGCCTTCTTCAACGGTCCGTCGAGTAGGGTGACATCCCCTAAGGGAAACTCATCATTATAAAGCCGGTCTTGGGCTTGGATGCTGCCTGCGGCGAGGAGCATCAACATCGTGAAAGAAACTCTTCCAACGAACATTATCATTTTCTTCATGATTGGGTAGTAATTATAAAACTGTTGCAAAGTTAATCATTTTTTTCTGATTTCCTTGCTTATTTCAATTAAAAAGTGTATTTTTGCCACCAAGTAATCGAAAACAACGATAATATGAGACGTTTTGCAGCCTTTCTAAGCCTTTTTGCTATCTGTGTGGGCACAGCCTTTGCCCAGAGCGGGTATCCCTATACCCAAGTTCCCTTTACCTCGGTAAAGATTACGCCTAACACCTTCTGGGGCGACCGTATCCAGGCGGCCCGTGAGGTGACCATCCCCCTGGCTTTCTCGAAGTGCGAGAGCGAGCACCGTTACAAGAATTTCGAGATGGCAGCCTACACCTTGCAGCACCCAGGGCACCCTGGTCTGAAGACTCCAGAGTGGGATGTGGCGAAGTTTATGGGTTTTTCTTTTGATGATACCGATGTGTATAAGACCATCGAAGGAGCCTCGTATGTGTTGCAGACCTACCCCGATGCCAAGTTGAAGGCTTATATCGACTCTGTGCTCGATGTGGTGGGAGCGGCTCAGGAACCCGACGGCTATCTCTATACCGCCCGTACCATCAATCCGGAGCATCCGCACGGATGGGCTGCCAATAGGCGCTGGGCAGCAGAAGAACATGCGAGCCACGAACTCTATAACCTCGGACACATGGTGGATGCCGCCTGCGCCCATTATCAGGCCACAGGCAGCACGAAGTTCCTCGATATTGCCAAGCGCTATGCCGACTGTGTGGTCAGGGAGGTTGGCCCCAACCCAGGACAGGCCTGTGTGGTACCAGGTCATCAGATTGCGGAGATGGCCCTGGCAAGGTTGTATGTGCTCACTGGTGAGAAGAAATACCTCGATGAGGCCAAGTTCCTGCTCGACTATCGCGGCAAGACAGATCACAAGGACATCTATTCGCAGAGTGACAAGCCTGTTGTGGATCAGACGGAGGCTTGGGGTCATGCCGTACGGGCTGGTTATATGTATGCCGGAATGGCTGATGTCGCTGCCTTGCTTGGTGACTCCAGTTATATCAAGGCCATCGACACCATCTATGAGAATATCGTGGGGAAGAAATATTACCTGACGGGAGGTGTAGGAGCCCGTCATGGAGGCGAGGCCTTCGGTGCCGACTACGAACTGCCTAACCTGACAGCCTATAACGAAACCTGTGCTGCCATCTCGATGGTATATCTCTTCGAACGTATGTTCCTGTTGCATGGCGATGCGAAATACATAGACTGTCTGGAACGAACCTTATACAATGGTGTCATCAGTGGCATGAGTGTCGATGGCGGTAAGTTCTTCTACCCTAATCCCCTCAGCAGTGACGGACACTACCGTTTCAATGCCGATGGCACAATGACACGCCAACCTTGGTTCGGCTGTGCCTGTTGTCCTTCCAACCTCTGTCGCTTCATCCCCTCCATGCCGGGTTATATCTATGGCGTGCGAGATAATGATTTATATGTGAATCTTTTCGCCTCCAACACAGCCACCATTCAGGTTGGTGGTCGCAGCATAGAACTTCAGCAGGAGACCAACTATCCTTGGGATGGTGACATCTCAATCCGTGTCAATAAGGTTGCCAAGGCGAAATCGTCAAATGGTAAATCGTCAAATGGTAAATCGTCAAATGGTAAATCGTCAAATGGTAAATTGTCAAATGGTCAAATCAACATGATGATCCGCATCCCTGGGTGGGTGCAGAGTAGGGCAGTACCCAGCGACCTCTATTCTTACAGCGACGATATCTTCTCTACCTACGACATCACCGTGAATGGCCAGCGTGTCGACAGTGAGTTGGAAAACGGCTATTTCGTCATCAACCGCAACTGGAAGAAGGGCGACATCATCCGCATCCATTTCGACATGCCTGTGCGTACTGTTGTGGCCAATCCCAGAGTAACTGACGATAGAGGACGGATTGCCGTAGAGCGCGGCCCGCTGGTCTATTGCACCGAGGGGGCAGATAACAAAGCCATCAACCCCCACCATCTGCTGCTGCCCAATCATCCAAAATTTGACATGCAACCCGCCTATGGTATCCAGAATACGGAGGGTGACGGCAAGACCTTCAATGTCACAGCCATCACCGCTCAGGCTCAGGAGGCCACCATCGCCGATGACGGCAGACTCGCTGTCAAGGATGTCAATATCACCCTTATCCCTTATTACGCATGGAACCACCGAGGTGCAGGTAAGATGGATGTCTGGCTCGCTCGTAGTCTCAGTGGCCTCGAAGACTAAAGGAAGACTAAAGGTAAAAGATACTCTCTGGTCCCAGGTTGAATAGCAGGTCGAGGATGGAGAGGTTCGCCAGGAAACCGTGCTTCTGCTGATACACCTGATAATAGGGCTTCGGCGTAAAGTCCGGATCAGGTGCCGGATGCTTGGGACGGATCCCCTCGCGAAGATCATGGGGACTGTCCCCGTGATTTACGAAAGTTTTAGTATAGCCGACTTTTGGCTGGATGTCGATCAGTTCGCACATTTTCTGTCGGATTTCCTCGTTGAAATCGAGCAAAAATGTCCATCGCTTATAAAAAAAAGGACGGATATCATCCTGATAGTAGTCGAAGAACGGACTCTCGCCGTAGGCACTCTGCAAGGCGTTCCAGTGCAGATGCCGCCAGTTGCCGTGATCGCTGATTCTAATATCTTTAATAACCTCCTTCTCTCCTTCTCTCCTTTCCACCGGTACCGTCAATGCCTGTACCCCATTGGTGGTGGCAATCAGACAGCGGTTGCGGTATGTCTGTTTCTGAAAACTCTCCCACTGTTCTATCTCCACCGCCTCGCTGCGATAGAGTTTCTGGTACCACTGCACGGGACCGAAGTAGGTAGTGCTGAGTAACGTTGTCATTTCGGCAGCAGCAAACGGTCAGAACGATAGCCTTTCCAGAAGGGTGCTTCGGGGTCACGGCTGAACAGGACCAGACAGGCCCTGCCGATGATACGTTCTTCGGGGATAAATCCCAACTGCCGACTGTCGATGGGATTGTTCTTGCTGACGCTCCTCACCCAGTAATAGTCCTGATCTGCACAGTTGGCCAACCCCGGCACAACACATAATACTCCCGTCTCCTCTCTCCTCTTTCCTGACTCCTGACTCCTGTCTCCTGTCTCCTGATACACCGTATCGCCAGGCACAGCCGTACACTGACAGATGAGCACCTGACCCAGAGAGTCCTCAAAAGCGATGAAATCGCCTTTTTTTACTTCCTGCCGACAGATGCGGCCATAGTCGAAGAGGCTACCTTTCTCGCCTGTGCGCAACCCGTAACTCCACCGGTTTACCACCACGCGGTCGCCCATTATGAACTGCGGAGCCAGACCGTCACCCTCGATGGTGCAGACAGTCATCACCAGTCCTCGGAAGATAAGCATCACCACAAAGGCGATTGCCAACACTCCCAAAAACTTCACTGTCCCCCGCATACGCCAGTCTCCTTACTCCTTCTCTCCTTACTTGATATTATCCACGAATCTGAACAGTCTGCTCCATCTGACACCACCGAAACCACTGCGATCAGGATCGGATGACCACCAGATGAAGATAGGCTTGCCCACGATATGATCTTCTGGCACGAAGCCCCAGTAGCGGGAGTCGAGCGAGTTGTGACGGTTGTCACCCATCATCCAGTAGTAATCCAACTTAAAGGTGTACGCCTTGGCCTCCTGTCCGTTGATGAATATCTTGCCGTCCTTCACCTCCAACTCATTGCCTTCATAGGTACGGATGGGACGCTCGTAGATGGCGATATTATCCATGTTCAGTGCGATGGATTCGCCCTTTTTCGGAATCCACACGGGGCCGTAGTTGTCGCGTGTCCAGTGCTTGTTGCCGTTCAGTGGGTAGATATCCCACTCGTCGGCATCCTCGTTCAGGGCGATATCGTCCACGAAGCCTTGTCGTTTCAGTTCCTCCACGGCATGCTTCGTCAGTGGCATATACCCCAGTGTGTTCAGGCTCATCAGGTCTTCCATTGTGATGCCGAGATCCTTCATCACCTCGTCGCTCAACCGCTGTTTCAGTTTCAGACGGTAGGTGTACTGCACATTGTCTGGCTCCTTGTTAGCCTTGCCGTCGAGGTAGACGATATGGTTTTTGATCTGGAGTGTCTGTCCGGGCAGTCCCACACAGCGCTTCACATAGTTCTCCCTGCGGTCAGCCGGGCGGGTGATGATCTCGCCATACTCCTGGCGGTTCTCCTCGATAAACTGCCGACCTCCCTGATAGATAGCCTCAAAGAGTTGTCGACGCACATTTGCATCTAATGAGTCTGGGTTAGGGCGCTGCGGATAGCGCTGATAGCCTATCTCATAACAGAGCCGGTAGAAGTCGAGTGCCTGATACTTCATGGCAGAGCAGAGCGTGTCGCCAGCGGGGTAGTTGAACACCACGATGTCGTTCAATTGCACGTTGCCCAGTCCCTTCACACGGCGGTAGTCCCATTGGGGCCACTCGATATAACTCTTGCACTCTACCATCGGCAGGGTGTGTTGCGTCAGTGGCATCGTTAGTGGCGTCTGCGGGATGCGCGGACCATAGGAGACTTTCGACACAAACAGATAGTCACCCGTCAGCAGTGATTTCTCCAGCGAACTTGATGGAATGACGTAGTTCTGGAAGAAGAACAGGTTGATGAAGTAGACGGCCACGAGGGCGAATACGAGGGCATCGACCCACGACATGATCCACTTCACGGGGCCTTCCGACTCCTTCCACCACTGCCACTTGATCTTCTTGGTGATATAGACGTCATAGATAAACGGGATGACGAGCAGCCCCCACCATGATTTCACCCAATACAAGAACAACAGGTAAAGCACGAGCACGACGATAAACTTCGTCCACTGCTTCACGGGATTCAGTTTTGATTTCTTTTTCTCCATAGCCTAAAAATTAAACATATCCGAGATGGTGAGCAGTCCCTGATGCTCCTTGGTGTATTCCGCTGCCAGTACGGCCCCAAGGGCAAAGCCCTTCCGCGAATGAGCGTCGTGGGTGATGGTAATCAGGTCAGCATCCGAGTCGTAGCGGATGGTATGGATGCCAGGCACCTCACCACGGCGGATATGATCCACGCGCAGGTATTTCTTGTCGGTGGTATCCTCCTTCCATGCCTCCTTGCGGTCGATATTCTCCACAATCTCTTCTGCCAGGGTGATGGCAGTGCCACTGGGGTGGTCGAGTTTATGCACGTGGTGCGTCTCCTCCATCTCCACGTCGTACTGCGGAAATTCGTTCATGATCTTCGCCAGGTAGCGGTTCACTGCCGAGAAGATGGCCACGCCGATGCTGAAGTTCGAAGCCCAGAAGAGCGTCCGTTGCTGGGGATTTGCAATCCCCGGCTCGGTCTCAGCCGCACAAGCCTTACGCACCTCATCGCCGTGCTCCGTCATCCAGCCCGTCGAGCCGCTGACCACCTTCACGCCCTTCTCCCAGGCCTTCAGGTAGTTGCCGTAGGCTGCCTGTGGTGCCGTAAACTCGATGGCCACGTCGGCCGATGCGAACTCAGGACTGTCGAAGTCCTGCTGGTTGTCAATGTCAATGATACTCACGATCTCATGACCACGGCTGAGGGCGATCTCTTCGATCATCTTGCCCATCTTTCCGTAGCCGATTAAAGCAATCTTCATATTTCAATTCGAATTAAAACGCTGCAAAGGTACTAATAAGTGAGCAAAAATCCAAAACTTTTTGAGATTTTTCGAACGGGAGTGCTTTCGGACGAAGCAAAAGAATGCCGCCGATACACCCCGTTAGGAGCATATCGGCGGCAAATCTTAGGTCTTTCCGACATCAGACATCATAAAAATAGAAGTCGCCTGTACCATAACTTTGTCGAAGTTTGACTTCGTCGAAGTGGCTTCCGCTCGGCAGAGTGCTCAAGCCAGTTTGGCACTCCGCTCTCGCTTAATCGCCACTTTCCCACTTTCCCACTTTTGACATTTAACTTCGTTGACTTTCGTCACGTCTCGACCAAACATGCCAGCATGATGGTTCTCACTGCTCCGAAAGTTTAGGTTTTGTGATTGGGGGTAGGTATTGGTATGATGAAAAGAGCCAACAAGAGGAGTATAGAATAACTTTTATAGAAATTT
>JAFZNI010000011.1 GCA_017551005.1 Prevotella sp. | reverse complement strand
GGTCGCCGTCGGTCACGGCTACGTTGTTCATGTTCATACCGAACATCAGACAGCGCACGTTCTTGGCATCAGCGACACCAGCGGCAACACGGGCCCAGACGGCAATTTTCTTCTGAGCCTCTTCATCCTTCCAGTAACCGCAGACCACCTTACGGGCCACACGCATACGGGTGCAGATATGTCCGAACTCAATGTCGCCATGGGCACTCTGGTTCAGGTTCATGAAGTCCATGTCGATATCGGCCCAGGGAATCTCTGCGTTGTACTGGGTGTGGAAGTGGAGGAGGGGTTTTTGTAATTGTTGCAGACCCTTGATCCACATCTTGGCAGGCGAGAAGGTATGCATCCAGGTGATGATACCTGCGCACTTCTCGTCGTTGTTGGCAGCGAGCATAATAGCCTCAACTTCTTTGCTGCTATTGGCTGTGCCCTTATATACTATTTTCACGGGGATGTTGCCAGACTTGTTGAGTCCTTCGACCATCTCCTTTGAATGTCCGTCAACGGCAACCACTGCGTCGCCGCCATAAAGCAACTGTGCACCAGTCACCCACCAAATTTCTAAATTATTATACATAGTCTTTTGATTTTTAGCCCCCTAAGTTAGGGGGATGGGGGTTTGAACGACCCCCGTTATTAATATTTTTATTTTTGAATTGGGATTCTTTATTTGTTCAGACCCCCCAACCCCCTAACTTAGGGGGCTAATGCTTTTGTCCTTTCTGTCCGTAATAGGCGTTTGGACCATGTTTCCTTGAATAATGTTTCTCAACGAGAAGAGGATTCATCGTCGTCTGCGGATTGACCGTCAACGAGACAAAGGCCATCTTGGCACACTCTTCCATCACCTTGGCATTATACACGGCATTGTCGGGAGAGGTTCCCCACGAGAAGGGGCCGTGGTTCTTCACCAGCACGGCAGGCGTATGGTCGGGATTGATCTTACGGATGTTCAGGATCTCGTCCACAATCACGTTGCCCGTTTCCAACTCATACTGTCCTTCCACCTCTTCCTTGGTCATGTCACGGGTACAGGGAATGTCCTTGTAGAAGTAGTCGGCATGTGTCGTACCGATGTTGGGGATGTCCTTGCCAGCCTGGGCAAAAGCCGTGGCGTATGTAGAGTGGGTGTGTACCACACCCTGGATGTTGGGGAATGCCTTATATAATACAAGGTGTGTGGGCGTGTCGGATGACGGGTTCAGGTCACCGTCAACCACCTCTCCTGTCTCGAGGTCAACCACCACCATGTCTGATACTTTCATGACATCGTAGTCGACACCGGAAGGCTTGATGACGACGAGGCCATTCTCACGGTCGATACCCGACACGTTACCCCATGTGAAGATCACGAGGTTGTGCTTCACGAGGTCAAGATTCGCCTTGAATACTTTTTCTTTCAGTTCTTCTAACATAATTATCAATTATCAATTGTCAATTGTCAATTATCAATTGCTTTAAGCCTAAAGCTTAAAGTTCGGATCTTCATTATAGATGCGCTTGTTGAAACGGAAGAGTGCAGCACCTCGCTTTGAACCGGTCTTGTCGATTAGATCAGTCTTCTCAATGAAGTCCATCTCCTTGATGCGCTTGCGGAAGTTACGCTTGTCGAGTTCTTCGCCATGAATGGCCTCATAGAGTTGCTGCAACTGCGTGAGCGTGAAGAGAGTTGGCAACAAACGGAAGCCGATGGGTTCGGTCTTTATCTTCTGCCGCATCAGTTTCAGGGCTTTGCGCACCATCTCGTTATGATCGGAATAGAGATGAGGAATATCGTCGATATTGACCCATTCCACACTGTGTTCCTTGCGCAGACGGTCGTCGTAGTCCTTTACGTTGATGAGCGCATAATAGGCAATGGAGATGACGCGTTCACCAGGATCACGGTCTACACTGCCAAAGGCACCCACCTGTCGCATATAGAGGTTTCTGAGTCCGGTGAGATCATAAAGCACGCGGTCGGCTGCCTCGTCGATGTTCTCGTCGCTGCGAACGAAGCCTCCGTAGAGGCTCCATTCGCCGCGTCCGGGATCCATCTTCCGCTTTCCGATCAGTATGCGCAACTTCCCTTCGTCAAAGCCGAAGATGATGCAGTCTACTGACACCCAGACTTTAGAATGCTCAGCATAGAAAGTGGTCATATCGCCTGTCGGTTACCAGAAATAGATGTAGAATGCAACGGTAATGGTCAGGATGATAACCGTGTGGATCACATCCCAGTGGTTCCAACTGTTGCGGGTAGCCTCAATCTGTTCTGGGGTAGAGGTGCCGAATACCAGACCCTGGATCTTCTTCTCCTCAGGAGCCTCAGTGCAGAGCGATACGATGATGACGATGAGACAGCATACAATCAGCATCACACCGCAGAAGAACAGCCAGTTGAAGTCGTAGAATACGGCCTTGAACCAACTGTCGCCTGCATCGGTGGCATTGCTGTAGTATACCTTGGCACCCAGACGGGTCAGACCGATGATGATACCTGAGAGCAAGCCCCACATACCACCCTTGGCAGATGCACGCTTCCAGGTGATACCCAACAGGAAGGCGGCAGCAATACCAGGAGCCAGCACTGACTGCACGTCCTGCAGATAGTTATAGAGCACATTACCTACGGAACGCATGATGGGGATCCACAGAATACCGAGAACCACAATCACTACGGTAGCAATCTGACCGATACGGACGAGGCTCTTCTCAGAGGTGTCGGGCTTCAGACGCTTCCAGAAGTCAATGGTAAACAGCATGGCTGAAGAGTTGAACAGTGAAGCCAGTGAAGACATCAGGGCTGCGAGGATACCACAAACCACAAGACCCTTCACACCAGCAGGCAGGATCTTTGCCACGAGGGTGGGGAAGGCTGCGTCGGCATTAGGCGTACCGTCGGCGAGCAGAGGCAGAAAACCACCGTCGCCAGCATACTTCTGGTGCAGGGCGAATGCAATCATACCAGGAATCAAGAACAGGAACACGGGCAACAACTTCAGATAGGCTCCGAAGATGGTACCACGACGACTCTCCTTCTCGTTCTTACCAGAGAGTACACGCTGTACGATATACTGGTCAGTACACCAGTACCAGAAACCGATAACGGCAGAGCCAATCAGAGCACCCAGCCAAGGATACTGCGGGTCGCTGTTGGAACGCATCAGGTGAATCATCGTGCCAGTGGCACCTTCGTAGTTAGGCTTTACGTCGCAGAGTTGCAACATCTGATCCCAACTGCCTAGGGCCTTCATACCCAGCACAAGGATAATCAGTGAACCGAGAAGCAGGATAGGCGTCTGCAGCACAGAGGTGTAGAGCACACTCTTCATACCTCCGAAGATGGTGTAGAGGGCAGTGATGAGTACCAGACCGATAGCGGCAATCCAGAAGAAATCAATACCCCAGAGTTCCTCGATACCAAATACCTGCTGGAATACCAGACCACCTGCATAAACTGTTACGGCTACCTTTGTCAGCACGTAACTGATCAGAGAGATCACTGAGAGAATGGTGCGGCTCTGTGTGTTGTAGCGGCGCTCCAGGAACTCAGGCATGGTATACACCATACTACGTGTATAGAAAGGAACGAATACCCATCCGAGAATCAGGATCATCCATCCCTGAATCTCCCAGTGAGCCATAGCCATACCAGAGGAAGCACCTGCTCCTGCGAGACCAATCAGGTGCTCGGAGCCGATGTTTGATGCAAAGATTGATGCACCAATGGCAATCCATGTTGCATCCTTACCACCTAAGAAATAGTCTGCCGAGTTGTCGTTTTTCTGGCTGACAACCCAAAGTACAATGCCTATCAGCGCGCAGCAGAATACGCCAATGACAATCCAGTCTAATAATGCCATGTTAATTTACAATTTTACTATTTACTATTTACTGTTTATTTCACTGAGAACTTATAGGCAGCGTGGCTGAAATACTTCTCACCGGGATTCAGCGTGGGCTGTACCCAGTTGGGCTTGTTGGGAGAATCAGGATACTTCTGGCTCTCCAGGCAGACGCTCACGTGCTGCGGATAGGGACCATGCTTGTGCTGGATGTTCAGTTCGTTGCCAACACCCTGGAAGTTACCACTGTACACCTGTACACCAGGCTCGTTGGTGAACATCTCCATGAAGATACCGGTCTTGGGGCTGTAAAGGCTGGCGCAGACCTGTGTGTCGTCACCCTTGTTGTCCTTGAAGGTGTTCAGGCACCAGTTGTGGTCGTAACCACCGGCATTCTGGATCTGATCGAACTGTGACTTGATGCTGTCGCCAAGGGCGTGAGGCGTACGGAAGTCCATCGGTGTACCCTCAACCGACTTGATCTCACCCGTTGGGATGTAGAGTGTGTCGCTGGGGGTGAAGTTGTCGGCATTCACATACAGTTCCATATCATAGGCGGGCTGTGTGAAGTCACCACTCAGATTGTAGTAATTATGGTTGGTCTGATTGATGATGGTCGGCTTGTCTGTCTCTGCCTCCCATGTGATGTCGAGGATGTTGTCGGAAGTTACCTTATAGGTAGTCACAGCCATCACCTTGCCAGGGAAACCGTTCTCACCGTCAGCAGCGACAATCGTCAGTTTCAGGATAGAGTCACCAACTTGTTCTGCGTCGTAAACCTGGTTCATCCAGCCTGTGGTGCCACCACCGTGCAGACAGTTAGGTCCATCGTTCTGTTTGAGTTGATACTCAGTGCCGTTGAGGGTGAACTTGCCATTCTTGATACGGTTGGCATAGCGTCCGACGCTGGATCCATAGTCGGTAGGAGAGTTGAGCGTGTCAGCATACTGGGCGATGTTGTCGAAGCCGAGCACAACGTCAGTGGGGTTACCGTCCTTGTCAGGAACGACGAGTGAAACCACGCGTCCACCATAGTTGGTGATGCACACCTCCATACCGTTATTGTTCTTCAGGGTGAAGAGTTTTACGGGTTTGCTTTGGATGGTGGTGTCAAACTTGGCAGGGTCAAGACCTGATACCGTTAACTGTGGAGCCTGTTGGCCTCCTTTTGCACACGAGAGCATCAGCGCAACTACGCCGAGACTCAGGAAACTACTCTTAAGTACTTTCATTTTCATACGTTTTAAGATGTTATAAAATGTTAGAGTCTTTATTTTTGGGTGTAAATTTACAACTTATTTTTGAAACGACAAAGGGAAAGCCATAAAAAATGAGCGGTAAAGTGTTATTTTTACACCTTACCGCTCTTGTTTAACCTTTCCTAACACAAATTGTGTGTTACAGGATGGCTTTTAGCAGAGTTTTCGTGAGCCGTCACCAATGACAACATCATAGACCTTCGGTTCATGTCCGTACTTCTCCTTGAACTTCTTCTTGGCGTCTTCGATGAACGGCTTATACAGGTCGTTGCGGACGAGGTTGATGGTGCAGCCGCCAAAGCCGCCGCCCATAATACGAGACCCTGTCACACCGTTCTCCTTGGCGATGTCGTTCAGAAAATCAAGTTCCTCGCAGGATACCTCGTAGTCCTTCGACAGTCCTTCGTGGGTCTTGTACATCAACTCACCTACCTTCTCGTAGTCGCCTTCATTGAGGGCTTCGCAGACACCCAGCACACGGTCTTTCTCACCGAGTACGAACTTGGCGCGCTTGTAGTCCTCGGCGCCTACCTCTTCCTTCACTTCCTCCAACTGCTCCCAAGTGCAGTCACGCAGAGTCTCGA
Organism: Prevotella sp.; assembly: GCA_017551005.1. GTDB lineage: Bacteria > Bacteroidota > Bacteroidia > Bacteroidales > Bacteroidaceae > Prevotella. The sequence continues at coordinate 8,604 of JAFZNI010000011.1, read as the reverse complement.
ACTTTCCCTCCGGATGCTTGGCCTGAATGTGTTTCACCACATTCTCGCACGAGTTACGACGATCATTGTAGGGAGAGCCAGCCAACTGGTGCTTCACCACGGAGTCGAGCAGTACGAGACGGTAGCCATCGGGCTTGAAGGGGAAGTATTCGAACTCACGACTACGACAGTCGAGACGCATCAGACAGCCTGCCTTGCCGAAGACGGAAGCAAACTGGTCCATGATACCACAGTTGACACCGCAGTAGTTGTGCTCGGTAGCCTGACCAGCCAGAGCCATATCCCACTGAGATACTTTATTGTCACCGAAAATGTCGTTGAGACCAAAGGCAATGCAACTCTCCATGGCAGCAGATGACGACATACCTGCACCGAGGGGAACATCGCCTGCAAAGGCAATATTAAAACCTTTAACAGGTACGCCCAATTTCTTCATTTCAAGAGCGATACCGTATATGTATCGAGACCAACTTGCACGGGGTCCGTTGGGGTCACTCAACTTGAAATCTACACGATCCTTCAAGTCAATGGCGTATGCCATCACCGTGTCTTCCGTGCCATTGGCACGCATCTCGGCCATGATACCTTTGTCCACTGCTCCGGGGAACACAAAACCACCATTATAGTCGGTGTGCTCACCAATCAGGTTGATACGTCCGGGAGAGGCATATACGTTGCCAGTCTTTCCATCAAAGTGCTTGATGAAACGGCTTCTTACAAAATCAATGTCCATCATGACGATTTACAATTTGACAATTTACAATTTGACAATTTAATCTACGGGGATGTCCGTGTTGACGTTCTTGCAGCCGATGAGGGCGTAGTAGAACATATAGGCCACTCCCAGCAGATAGACAAAGTAACTGGGCATATACCCCATGAAGTCGGCAAAGAAGTTCTGTATGACAGGGAGCACACCACCGCCTACAACCATCATCATGAAGATACCTGATGCCTGGGCTGTATACTTGCCAAGACCCTCAGTAGCAAGGTTGAAGATGGAAGCCCACATGACAGAGGTGCAGAGTCCGCAGAGTACTAATAGTAGGGCACTCATCGGAACGGTTGTCATTTCTACGGAACCTTCCAGGATTTTCACTAACGGCATGCTGACAGTCACACTCTTTGGCGTCAGGATGGCAGCAATGATGAGTATCATGCCAATGGTCGTTGTGACGAGCATCATCTGACGGGAAGAAACCTTACTGGCAATAGCGCTGGAGAACAGTCGGCCTACAAGCATCAACAGCCAGTACATGGCTGCAACGGCTCCACCGATAGTGGCTGCATTGAGCACAGCCTCAGGATTAACCCATGCACCTTTGGCCGTCGTATCAGACAGATAGAAATTCAGACCGCCAGGGATACCCACTTCGACACCTACATAGACGAAGATGGCGATGACACCCAGCAGACAGTGGCGGAACGACCAAGGAGAATGTTCGAAAACGGTATCAGCCGTCACCTTACCCATCTCAGGATCCTGAATGGGGATAAAGGTAAGGATGACGAAGGCGCAGGCGAAGACGGTCATGGCGATATACATCACCAGATTGACGTCAGCCATCTGGGTGGAAGCCGTTACTGTACCAATCAAGGCACCTACGAGCATCGGGGTCATCGTACCAGCGAGTGAATTCAGTGTACCACCGATCATATTCAGTTGGTTACCACGATTACCACCTCCGCCAAGCAGGTTCAACATGGGGTTCACGACAGTGTTTAGGATACAGACGGAGAATCCTGAGATGAAGGCACCTAACAGATAGATGCAGAAACCAGGAATACCTCCGGAGAAGCCCGACGTAAACTGTATGAGCACACCAAAGAAGCCCACTGCAATACCAGTGAGAGCGGTCTTCTTGTAACCCATCTTTGTCAGCATCTTTCCTGCGGGAATACCCATGAACAGGTAGGCGAAGAAATTCATGAAGTTACCCATGATACCGAGCACGTTAGAACCGCCGATCTCAGGCTGGTTCTTCCAGATGACTCCAATGGGTGCGCCAAGATTCGTGACGAACGAAATCATGGCATATAGGAAGAACATCGTCACAATGGCAATGACACTTCCGTTTTGTTTCTGATTACTCATAATAAAAATGTAAGTCTAATAGTTTTTATTCTATGACACCAAAGCGATAGATGGTCTTCTGCTTGTAGCGCTCACGAGGTTTCAGTACTACGCTGGGGAAGTACGGACGGTTGGGTGTGTCGGGGAAGTGCTGAGCCTCGAAGCAGACTGCCGAACGGAACGGGAATGTGCAACCGTTGGCGCCCTTATATCCAGTGGCATAGTTGGCGGTGTAGAGTTGCATACCGGGTTCTGTAGTGAATACCTCCATCGTACGTCCGCTCTTCGGATCCGTTACCTTGGCGGCAAAACTCAGTTCTCCTTCTTCACGCTTGTTCAGCACATAGTTGTGATCGAAGCCTTTGCCGAACTTAATCTGCTCATGGTCAGCGTCGATGTCCTGACCGAAAGGCTTCGGTGTACGGAAGTCGAACGGTGTTCCTTCCACCTTCAGGATCTCGCCAGTCGGAATGGCAGTGGCATCAGTAGGCAGATAGAAGTCAGCATTGATCTCACAGATCTGATCCAGGATGTCTGGAGTGGGGTCTGCTGTGCCTGCCAGTGAGAAGAAGGCGTGATGCGTCAGGTTCACGATGGTCTTCTTGTTCGTGGTTGCCAGATACTCGATGACCAGTTCGTTCAGGTCGGTGAAGGTGAATTCCACCGTCACGTCCAGTTCACCGGTAAAGCCTTCCTCACCATAGGATGAGATACGGTGCAGCGCCAGTGAGCGCGGCCCCATCTGACGGGCATCCCATACTTTGGCGTGGAAACCGGTAGGACCGCCGTGCAGATGGTTCGGACCATCGTTGAGCGCCAACTGGTACTCTTTGCCGTTCAGGGTGAACTGACCTTTGCAGATACGGTTGCCCCAGCGTCCGATCAGTGTCGACAGGAATGGTTCCTTACCACTGGTCAGTTGCTTGATGCTGTCATGCCCCTGAATCACGTTTGCTACTTTGCCATCCTTGTCAGGCACCATAATGGCGCAGATGGCACCACCATAATTACTGATTGCTACTTCGTAACCCTTACGGTTCCTAAGGATGTACAGATCGGTTTTCTTACCGTTGATAGTGGCCTGGAAGTTCTCCCGCTTCAGACCACACAGATTCGCTGTTTCTGTTGTATTAGCCATAATTGATATGTTTTTAGTTACAAAACATTCTGTCTGCAAAGTAACAGAAAAAAATCCAAACAGACGAAAGAAACAACGAAAAAAATGTTGAAGGATGTATTAAAAAACGCTAAATGCCGTTTTTGAGCAGGTCTGCGACCACATAAGTGCTACCTCCAATGAACACAAAGCCATCCGTTTCAACCTCTTTCATCGCCGATTCATAGGCTTCTTTGACGGTAGGATAGCCTTTACCCTTCAGTCCGTGCTGCTCACCGATGATTTGCAGGACATTTTCCGATACGGCACGCTTATTGTCTGCCTTTGCAAAGTAATAGGTGGCATCTTTGGGCAGCAGGTCGAGCACGCCTTCTATGTCCTTGTCGTCCACCATACCGAAGACGATGTGCTTCTTCTTGCATTTTACCTGTGCAATCTGTTGACTGAGATACTGCCAGCCGCCTACGTTGTGGCCTGTATCGCAAACCACGAAGGGCTCTTTCGACAATACCTGCCATCTGCCTTTCAGGCCTGTCGTTTCACAGACGGACATAAAGCCTTCTATAATCTCCTTTCCTTTCACATCCGACTTGATACTGTCGCTGAAACGGTACATATAGCCCAGTTCTTCCAACAGCCTGACGGCAGTTAGTATGGTATTGGCGTTCTTCTCTTGGTAGAGTCCCATGAGTTCGCCCTGTATGTTGCCGTAGTGTGTGGTCTGGTATAGCATACAGTCGTCCTGCAGTTGGGCACTTGTCACCTCTGGGTGGTCTTCTGCAAAGACGATGGGTGCCTTTGTCTCTCTGGCTATCGCCTCGAAGATGCCTCTCGTTTCGGGTGTGGCCTCACCGATGACCACGGGTACGCCCTTCTTGATGATGCCGGCCTTCTCCATGGCAATCTGTTCCAGCGAGTTACCGAGTTGCTGCATGTGGTCGTAACTGATGTTGGTGATCACGGAGAGGATAGGGGTGATGATGTTCGTACAGTCGAGCCGTCCACCGAGTCCTACCTCAATCACGGCGATATCCACCCGTTTGTCGCTGAAATATTTAAACGCCATCGACGTCGTCACCTCGAAGAACGAAGGGGTCAGTGGCTCGAAGAACGATTTCCCGTTCTGCACGAAGTCCACTACATATTCATGGTCGATGGGGTGCCCGTTGATGCGGATGCGCTCGTCGAAGTCCACCAGATGGGGTGAGGTATAGAGACCTACCTTGTAGCCGCACTTTTGCAGGATGGCTGCCAGTGTGTGTGCACAGGAGCCTTTGCCGTTTGTGCCTGCAACGTGTATCGTCAGGAAATTACGGTGCGGGTGACCGTAGTGCTCGTCGAGTTTCAGACTGTTTTCAAGTCCCTCCTTATAGCCCGACATACCCAGGTTCTCGAACATAGGAACCTGATTGTACAGATAATTGCAGGTCTCGTTGTAGGTCATACCTTATTAATATATATTAGTTGAAATAATTCTTGAAACGCTGGAAGATGGAGTCGCGTGTCTGCTTGTCGCCCTTGAAGTTGTCACTCTGCTTGAAGCGCTCCACGGCCTCTTTCTCCTCGCGACTCAGGGTCTTCGGCACGTAGACACTGATGTTCACCACCAGGTCGCCTCTGCCTGACCCATATCCCTGTACGACGGGCAGTCCCTTGCTGCGAAGGCGCAGGGTCTTACCAGGCTGCGTACCGTTTTCTAACTTCACCTTCAACCGGGTACCGTCGATGGTCGGTATCTCCACCTCACCACCAAGGGCTGCTGTCGGGAAGTCAAGCAACAGGTTGTATATCAGGTCGTTGCCGTCGCGGATGAAGGTGTCATTCTCCTCCTCCTCGATAAACACCTGTATGTCGCCGCTGATACCATTATGCTTACCGGCATTGCCTTTGCCTGGCACGTTCACCACCATACCCTCGGCCACACCTGCGGGGATGTTGATTTCCACCACTTCCTCGCCTTTCTCGACACCAGTTCCGCCGCAGTGCTTACATTTGTTCTTGATCACCTGACCTTCACCGTTGCAGGTGGGACATACGCTCTGCTGCTGCATCATACCGAAGATACTCTGGGTGGTGTGGGTGATGACACCCTGTCCGTGACAGGTCTGACACTCTTCCTTGCCGCTGCCGGCCTCTGCACCGCTACCGTTACAATGGGGACAGTGGATATCCTTGCGCACCTTGAACTTCTTGGTGACGCCCTTGTTGATCTCCTCCAACGACAGTTTCACTTTCAGGCGCAGGTCACTGCCTCGGTGCTGCTGTGGACGACGGGCTCCGCCTCCGAAGCCTCCGAAACCGTGTCCGCCGAAGATGTCGCCGAACATCGAGAAGATATCGTCCATGTTCATCGAAGCACCGCCGAAGCCGCTGAAATCGAATCCGCCCATACCGCCAGGGCCGTTGAAGCCAAACTGGTCGTACTGCTGACGCGTCTTCGGGTCGTGCAGCACATTATAGGCCTCTGCAGCCTCCTTGAATTTCTCCTCAGCCTCCTTGTCGCCGGGGTTACGGTCGGGGTGGTATTTGATGGCTATCTTACGATACGCCTTCTTAATCTCGTCTTCCGAGGCGGTCTTCTCGACCCCCAGAACCTCGTAGTAGTCTCTTTTTTGTGCCATCTAATTATCAATTGTCAATTATCCATTATCCATTGTCGCTGTTGGTCATTGACCAACAGCAACTTTCGCGTGGCGGATTACTTTATCGTTCAGTTTATATCCCTGTTGCAGGTAGTCGATCACCTTGCCTTTCTTGTCGTCGCCCATGCCCGGCACCATCGCTACAGCCTCGTGTACGTCGGTGTCGAAGTCGGCATCTATGGTATCTATCTTACTCACACCCTGTGCCTCGAGCGTCTTCATAAACTTCTGATAGATCAGTGTCATGCCCTCGCGCAGCACTTCGGGATCGTCTGTCTTCTCGCCGTTGGCGATGGCCCGCTCCATATCGTCGAGCACGGGTAGGATGGCCGTGATGAATTTCTCGCCGCCGTTCAGGATCAGTTCAGCACGCTCTTTCAGGGTGCGCTTGCGGTAGTTCTCAAACTCTGCCACCGAGCGGAGCCACTTGTCTTTCAGATCTGCGGCCTCCTGCTGGGCTTTCTCCAACGGATCCTGCTCTTCGGCTTCCTTGTCGGATGCTTCGGTGTCTTCGGATGTAGTGGGCTCTTCTGCCTCTTTGTCAGTCTCTTCTACGGGAGCCTCGTCTAAAGTCTCCTCGTCTTCGATATTGATATCTTTTTCTGCCATATTTTCATTGTTTAAAGTTCTGTCTTCTTAACAGCAAATACTGTGCCATTAGGCGTACAACCGAGCCTTCTGTTCCTTGATGGCCTCGTCGTAGATGTAGTCGTCGTAGGTCATCAGTTTGTCGATGGTACCCTTCGGTGTCAGTTCGATGATACGGTCGGCCACGGTATTGATGAACTCATGGTCGTGCGAGGCGAAGATGATGTTGCCCTTAAACTGTATCAGGTTGTTATTGAACGCCTGAATCGATTCCAGGTCGAGGTGGTTCGTGGGCGTGTCGAGAATCAGGCAGTTGGCGTTTTTCAGTTGCATGCGTGCAATCATACAACGCATCTTCTCACCGCCCGAGAGCACATTCACGTGCTTCAGCACATCCTCCTCCTTAAAGAGCATACGACCTAAGTACGACTTCATTGTCACCTCATTGCCTGGACCCCATTGCGAGAGCCAGTCCACGAGGTTCATCTCACTCTGGAAGAACTCGGTATTGTCGAGCGGCAGATAGGCGGTGGTGATGGTCACGCCCCACTTGTAGGTACCCGCATCGGCCTCACGGTTGCCGTTGATGATCTCGAAGAGGGCAGTCATGGCCTTCGGGTTGTGCGAGAGGAAGACGGTTTTCTGTCCCTTCTCGATGGTGAAGTTCACATTGTCGAAGAGCACCGTTCCGTCGGGATCGGTGGCCTTCAGGCCTTCCACTTCGAGTATCTGTGTGCCAGGCTCGCGCTCCATGGAGAAGATGATGCCCGGGTATTTGCGCGTCGAAGGAGTGATCTCCTCCACGTTCAGTTTCTCCAGCATCTTCTTGCGCGAGGTGGTCTGTTTTGACTTGGCCACGTTGGCACTGAACCGGCGGATGAACTCCTCCAACTGCTTGCGCTTCTCCTCGGCCTTCATCTTCTGGTTCTGAGCCTGACGCAGAGCCAACTGCGAACTCTCGTACCAGAACGAGTAGTTACCTGAGAAGAGCGTCACCTTGCCGAAGTCGATATCGACGGTCTGTGTCGAGACAGCATCAAGGAAGTGACGGTCGTGAGAGACCACGAGCACGCATTGTTCCAGGTTCGACAGGTATTCTTCCAGCCACTGCACGGTGTCGAGGTCGAGGTCGTTCGTCGGCTCGTCGAGCAACAGGTTGTCGGGGTGTCCGAAAAGCGCCTTGGCCAGCATCACGCGCACCTTCTCGTTGTTTGATATCTCGGCCATCTGCTTGTAGTGCTGTCCCTCACTGATGCCGAGGTTCTGCAACAACTGTGCGGCCTCGCTCTCTGCCTCGTAGCCGTTCATCTCGGCGAAGGCCATCTCCAGTTCTGCGGCACGGTTGCCATCTTCCTCTGTCATCTCGGGCTTGCTGTAGAGGGCCTCGCGCTCCTTCATGTTGTCCCACATGGGCTTATGACCCATGAGCACGGTGTCCATCACCGTAAACTCGTCGTATTTGAAGTGGTCCTGCTCCAGCACGCTCATACGCTCGCCTGGTAGCATCTCGATGGATCCTTTGTTGGGCTCCAGGTCGCCGCTGATGGCGCGGAGTAGGGTAGACTTACCTGCTCCGTTGGCACCGATGATGCCATAGATATTGCCGCTGGTGAACTTCAGGTTCACGTCCTTGTAGAGTGTCTTCTTGCCGAACTGAATGGCCAAGTTTGTTATTGTAATCATCTCTTCTTATACCTTATTATATTATATATGGGGTGCAAAGGTAGTGAAAATCGAGCGAAATGCAAAGAAAAAAATGATTTTTCTTTCATTTCCGAGATGCATCCTACCTTCGACCGGAGGTCAAAGGTACGAATAAGTGAGCAAAAAACCAAATTTATTATGGATTTTTCTGAAAAAAAACTTAAATTTATTGTTTTTCGATAAAAAAGTTTCGTTTTTCTTTGGAGTTTCAGAAATTCTAATTATCTTTGCACCGAAATTAATTATTGTTTAACAATAAAATATTATCAATTATTAACAAAAAGTTGAAGATTTACAGCACATTATTTGTTGTAGCAATCATTATTCTGGGAGTCACAAGCACTTTCCATTACAACACCTATTCTTGGAGTTCCAATTCTGAAGAAAAACTAGAATTGGTAGAATGTCCCAAAGAAGTCATGAGTAGTGACACGCTTGCCGATGGTGCTGTCGTAACCAAACGGCATCCATACATTGGT
>JAFZNI010000108.1 GCA_017551005.1 Prevotella sp. | reverse complement strand
GCGCATGGTCTTCTGTATGACGCGCAGTCCTGAACTGGCCATGTAGGTCAACTCCGTGCAGTCCATCTCGAGGTCCACGCCCCCGTCCTGCAGTGCGGGCTTGATGTCCTCTTCAAACTGATTGGCGTTCATGGTGTCGATGCGGGCACCTGTCTGGATGATGGTCTTGCCACCTTCTTTGATAATCTTTGTCATAGTCGTATAAATTTGTTTGTTAAATTGATTTCTTCATCGTGAGCAGGTTCTTCCCCTCGAGTCGCTGGTATGTGACCTCGTTCATGATGTTCTTGACGATGTAGATCCCCATTCCTCCTAGGTCTCTTTCAGCAGGGTTGACATCCATGTCGGTGTCGTTGGTCTCGTTCATGGTGGGGTCGAACTCCTTGCCACGGTCGCTGAGCACGAAGGTGAGTTCCTTCCCGTCGCTCTCTGCGAGCAGTTCGATGTCAGCCTCCTTTCCCTGCGGGTAGGCATAGGAGATGACGTTGACCACCATCTCTTCCATGACAAGGTTCAGGTTCATCTGGAGTTCCATGTCGAGCCCCAGTTCCTCGCCAATCTCTTCAACGAACCGGTTCACCCGTTCCAGTTCGTCCAAATGATTTTTGATTCTGATTTCCTTTTTCATTATTCATTAGGGTTTGTTGTTTGTTGATTGTCTTGATTGTCTTGACGGTTCCTTGTTACCTTCACGCACAGCATGGTGAGGTCGTCGTTGGGCTCTGCGCCGTCGCGGTGCCTCTCCACCTCCTCGCGCAGCATCTCTACGGTCTTCTCGCTGCTCTGGAAGGGCGTGGTCTGCAGTATCTCCAGGAGTTTCTCGTCGCTGAACTGCTCCTGCTGCCGGTTCTCCGCCTCGTTGAGTCCGTCCGTATAGACGAACAGGGGCCGGTCGGTGATGTCTGCGATCTCCTCTCCCTCGAACTCCATGCCCGGCCAGAGGCCGATGGGCGCGTTGGGGATCATCTCCACGAACTCCGTGGTCCCGTCGCCGATGAGCACGGGCGGGTTGTGGCCGGCGTTGCAGAAGTCGAGGTGCCCCGTGTTGAGGTCGAGGAGTCCTATGAACATGGTGACGAACATGCCTCTCTCGTTGTCCTCGCCTGAGAGTGCGTCGTTCATCTGTGTGGCAATCTTCGCGGGTGTGATGCCCTGTGCGGCGAGTGTGCGGAAGAGTCGAGTGGCCTGTGCCATGAAGAGTGATGCTGGCACGCCCTTGCCCGACACGTCGCCGAGTGCGAAGTAGAGTTTGTCGTCGTTGAGCACATAGCCGTAGAGGTCTCCTCCGACCTCCTTGGCGGGTGTCATCGATGCATAGAGGTCGAGGTCTGGCCTGTCCGGGAAGGTGCTCGGCACCATCGACATCTGGATGTCGCGTGCGATACGCAGGTCGCTCTCGATGCGCTCCTTGGCGATGGTGGTCTCCTCCAGTTGGTCGTAGGCGGTGAGCAGTTCCTGGTGGGTGGCCTCCAGTTTGCTATGTGTGGCCTCCAATTTGCTATGGGTCTCCTCCAGTTTCTCGTGGGCCACTTTGAGTCGTCTGGCGCTGCGGATGCGGAAGAAGAGGAAGATGGCGAGTGCGAGTACGATGATGGTGGCGATGATGATGATGCCCCGTCGCTGCTGCTCTGCCTGTTCCTGTGCCTGCTTGGCTTTCAACTCATCGACGTGCAGGAGAGTGTTCATCTCCGTAAGTTGCCGTTTGGTGTCGTGCACATTGATAGAGTCGTTGATGACGTACATCTCGTTATACAACTTTGCCGCCTCCTTGTAGCGCCCCATTGCCTCCAGGATCTCGGCGCGCTGCCTTCTCACATTGATCAGTTCTGACTTGTCGTTGCTGTATTCCAGTGTGCGCATCTTGCGGTCGTTGAATATCAGGGCCTCTTCGAGGAATCCCTGTTTCTTGCACAGTTCGGCACGGTAGAAGATCCATCTCTGATTCAGGAATCCGTCCTCATTGGGACAGCACTTCTTCACCTCGTCGAGCATCTGTGAGGCCCGTTCGTAGTCTTCGAGTCCGATGGCCGCCTCTGCACAGGCCAGGTAGTAGTAACCCCAGCGGTTGGCTTTTTCGCTATCCCTGTTCGTGTACTCTCCTTTGACAAAGTAAAAGTATTTGTTGAGGAATTTGTTCCACTCTTTGGTGACCTCATCGATTTTCTTGTAATTCTTCAGTATCTCGAGTACGTCGACGTAATAGGAGTACACATCGGAGAGTTGTATAGGTACGGGCTCGACGTTGACCAGCATGTCAACACTCTTCTGGTAGGAGTCTGCTGCTTCCTCGATGTTGTTGATGTTGTTGTAGACATTGCCCATGGCATAATAGGCCATACCCATACCATATTTGTCGTTGCGTTGCTTGGCGTCGTCGTACATCTGTTGGGCTTCCTTCAAACCGGTATTGGTCTGTCCGGCAAAGTTGTAGGTCTCTACCAGGATGGTCCACGCCTCATAGTATTTCTCCCAACTCTGGGTAGAGGCAAGTAACTCGAGGGTGGGAGGTGTCTGCTCGTAGATGGAGTCGTTGAGGTCGGCATTGTAGAAGAGAGTCATCTTCTGCACCATGGCTTCACCTTCTTCGATCTTTCTGTGCTGACGATGGGCCTCGTTGATGACTTGGTTGATGCATTTCAACTGATAGTCCAGATTGTCGCTCTCTAGACTGGAGTTGAAGTAAACTTGCAGGATGGCAAGACGCTGCTCATCATTGGCAGCCGACAATGGTATCTTCAGGTCTTTAACTTCATCGCCGAAGACGCAGACTGTGGTCGTCAGGAAAAAGAGGGTGACAAGCCAGCGGTTGATTTTTATTGTCGAATGTATCATATTTGTTATTTCAGAATCTTATTCACGATGATGACGAGATCTTCCGCATTGACGATACCGTCACTGTTGACATCAGCAGCCCGTTTGTCGAACATGGTGGAGTGGTTGCCCATGAGGGCGTTCACGATGCCTATGATGTCGGCAACATTGGCGGCCTCGTCGCCGTTGACGTCACCCTTGCTGGCCTCTATCTCCTCGTCGGTCTCTATGTCCTGGCCTTCCAGTCCTATGATCTCACCCTGGTATTCACCACCAGAAGCCTCGGCGGCAGAATTGGCCGACTTGATCTTGCTGGGTTTGACAGTGGTACCGTAGATCTTGATGTGGACAGTCGTCATCTTTCCTTTCTGGACGCTCCTGGCACTGTTCGCGCCGCCGACCATCCCTGCGTTGTAGACATAGACGTATGTCGGCTCCGCTACATTGTATGGGATCTCGACGGTGCCTTTTTCGGTGCTTTCCACGATGACGGGTGCCGCGTCGCCAACCATCACCTTCATGGCATGGCCGTTTGAGGTCTGCACATTGAAAGCAATCTTTCCCTTACCGGCGGGTATCATGAATGTGAGTCCCTTGAATCCCTCCAGATACTCGTTGGATCCCGGGGTGTAGTCCTGGGTGACCCTGGCGGCCTGCTGGTCTGTCGTGACGGAGTTGATGACGATGAACCCGCCGTCGTCGTAGCCGTCACCATCGCTGCCATTGGCATTGCCGAGGGTGTAGAGAATGTCGTCTACCACCTTGTTGATGTCACCGCCTTCGGATTCCGGCTGCAGTTCATCGCCCTTTGGGACGATGGTCTTTTCCTCAGTAATCGGGGCCAGTGGGGCGCCGATGGTGGCATGGCTCGTATCGAGTCTCCTGTTGCTGGTGTCATAGTGGGTGTCTTCCGGACTCATGATGACGAGGTTCTGCTCCAGTGTCAGGCTGCTGAACCCGCTGATGACGCTACTGTTTGCCGACAGGGAGATAGTGCCCGGGTAGTTACCGTCGGTGGTGATGATCAACTTGGCATTGTCAGTGCCTATATAAACGATATTGCCCACGTCATTAATGCTGTTCGGAGCCAGATAGATGGTCAGGCTGTCGCTGATCTCTGACTTGATGTCCAGATTGCGGGTGTTATTGGTGATGAACAGTTTGTTGAGTCTGGGGATATACTGGAAGGAACCAGCACCCGTCTGACTGGCATTGGCATCGCCGAGGATATCTGTTTTATTACTTTCCGTCACCTGGATGCCGCCGATCCAGAGATTGTAGCCTGTTGTCGGGGCTTTCTTGTAAAGTTTCAGATGCGTTTGACCTCCCTCAGGGGCTTCGTATTCCCCAAACGTCCATCCTGTCTCATCAGATATTTCATTATAGGTGCAGTTGGAGAATCCTACATAGGAAATAGGACTAGATAAATCCTCAACGCTTTCTGCTGAGTCGAATATCAGGCAATTCTCCTCGCCGCCATCAGAAGTAAACTCAACAGTTCCTTCAGCAGGGGTCTGACCATAGTAAGTAAAACCGTTGACAATGTGGTTCTCGCCAATTAAGTGAACAGTCAGTTTTGGATAACTAAAGAAAACGGACCACTCCTGATAGTCATAGATAGTTGCGTTCTCCAGTGTCAGCGTATATATTTCCTCATTTGTGGTGGGATCTGTGGTAATGGCAAACGATGCAGTGCCTTCACCATTAATTTCTCCAGGGGTGGGATTCCCAAAAATATCGCTGGCATTCTCGCTCGTCACATCAGTATCGCCAATTCGCAGGTTGTATTTCGTGGGAGTGCCTTTGTAGATCCTGAGGTATGGTTCGCTGCCATCAGTGGGAGTAACATACTCCTTTGCCCAGCCACCAGTTGTGAAGTTCTCGTAAACATAAAGGGAATCACTATATTCACCTTCCGGGTCTTCCGGGTCGTAGTAGTAGTGATGTACAAATGGGGTAAAAGCATTTTTTATTGCAGGATCAATCAAACGCAATTCGCCCTCGCCAGTAAATGTGATGGTGCAATCTCCGGCGTAACTCCTATAAAATGCTCTTTTGCTTGGCTCTTCTATAACTCTAATATAGTTGACGCCCGTCAGGTCAACAACGACATTTTCATAGTCTTCCGTTGTGATAGGACCTCTGAAATTGGCATTATTTAATGTAAAAATGACTGTGGTACGATTATCTGCTTCTGCAACACTCACAGAACCATCACCAAAAACATCAGCATGGTTTATTTCATATATAAAATTGTTGTTAATGTCAACATTCCATTGGTGAGTACATTTGGCAATGGTGTATCCTGCGTCTGTGAAATACAGGGACGGTCCTTTCCAACCATCGTCGTTCGAATAAGTCCTAAACCAATATTCACTATTGTCAGAGAATGGCTTTCTGTTCGTACCGGTGATGGTACCATCAAAATAGGCATCAAATTCAAACTCTGCTCCGTTATTCGAATAGAACGGGTAATAACCGTCGGCACAACTTATAGTGTTGGTACTGCCTTGTTCAACCTTAACGGTGATGTCTATACCGCTATTAATCACATTACCTTTAAAATTCTCAATTGTTACGCCTTTGAGAGTTAACTCATGTGCTGCCCAACCCCCCGAGGTGTGTTCATAACTCCATTTTCCATCGCCAAGGATGTCATTCTTGTTGTCATCTGTCACCAGGGTTCCACAGATCCATAAGTTATACCCATCAGCATGTTTGATCTCAGAAGTGTTGGGGAAAAAAGACAGATTGTCATTGTAGGTTGGGATAATCCCGTCAGAGAACAATTCCAGATTCCGTCCTTCTTGTGTGACAATACTCAGGGAGGCGTTGTCGTCGGCGGCAATGAACGAAATGCCGGTGCCATCGAAGAAATATGAGTTATCACCCAAGGTTACGGTGTTAGAACCCACCAGACGAACGGTAAGGACTCTTTCGTATGACCAGTACCCATCGTGACAAATAAAACTGGCACTTCCGGAGGAACAAGTCACGTTGACTCCGTTGAGCGTCAATATATTGTTCTTTTGATCATAACTCATTGTGCCATCGCCTAAGATGTCGGTAGGATTCTCGGTGACTAATACCGAATGAAAGTTACTATCCTCGGTTCCATATTGGATGGCGATGTCATAATAATCGGCCCATGCCCCAAGCGGCATGAATACTAACGCGAACAAGACCAAAGACTGTCTCAGCCTTCTGGTCAGGTTTTGTTGATTTGAGATATATTTTGTCATAATGGTTATGGATTTATTATCTTATTCACGATGATGACGATGTCTGCGGTGTTGATGACACCATCACCGTTGGGGTCAGCAGCCCGTTTGTCGAACATGGTGGAGTGGTTGCCCATGATGGCATTCACCATCTCTGCGACATCTGCCGCATTGATGGTTTCGTCGCCGTTGATGTCACCCTTGCTGGCCTCTATCTCCTCGTCGGTCTCTATGTCCTGGCCTTCCAGTCCTATGATCTCACCCTGGTATTCTCCACCAGAAGCCTCGGCGGCAGAATTGGCGGACTTGACCTTGCTGGGTTTGACAGTGGTACCGTAGATCTTGATGTGGACAGTCGTCATCTTTCCTTTCTGGACGCTCCTGGCACTGTTCGCGCCGCCGACCATCCCTGCGTTGTAGACATAGACGTATGTCGGCTCCGCCACATTGTATGGGATCTCGACGGTGCCTTTTTCGGCGCTCTCCACGGTGACGGGTGCCGCGTCGCCAACCATCACCTTCATGGCATAGCCGTTTAAGGTCTGCACATTGAAAGCAATCTTTCCCTTACCTGCCGGTATCATGAATGTGAGTCCCTTGAATCCCTCCAGATACTCGTTGGTTCCCGGTGTGTAGTCCTGGGTGACCCTGACGGTCTGATGGTCTGTCGTGACGGAGTTGATGACGATAAACCCGCCGTCGTCGTAGCCGTCGCCATTGCTGTCGTTGGCATTGCCGAGGGTGTAGAGGATGTCGTCCACCACCTTGTTGATGTCGTTCCCGGACTCCGGCTGCAGTTCATCGCCCTTTGGGACGATGGTCTTTTCCTCGGTAATCGGGGCCAGTGGGGCGCCGATGGTGGCATGGCTCGTATCGAGTATCCTGTTGCTGGTGTCATAGGGGGTGTTTTCCGGGCTCATGATGATGAGGTTCTGCTCCAGTGCCAGGCTGCTGAAGCCGCTGATGACGCTACTGTTTGCCGACAGGGAGATCGTGCCCGGGTAGTTACCGTCGGTGGTGATGGTAAGGGGGGCGCTGTTGTTGCCAGTATAGATGATGTTGCCCACGTCATTGGTGCTGTTCGGTGCCAGATAGATGGTCAGGCCTTCATCGTTCGTCGTCTTGATGGTCAGGTTGTCCGTGTTGTTGGTGATGAATAGTTTGTTGAGACTGGGAATATACTGGAAGGAAGCCGCCTTGCCCTGATCTGCACTGCCGTCATTGAGGATGTCTGTTTTGTTTCTTTCGGTCACCCTTGTTTCGCCGATCCAGAGATTATACTTTATGCAATTGTCAATAACGGTTAAAGTATATGATGCACTTGAATTCAAATAGTTGTTATTGCCTGCGAATGTGGCTGTGATGACAGTTTCGCCTGCCCCAAGAGGCGTGATAGCACCAGTTCCCTCATTGACGGTTGCTACAGTAGGTTTAGATGATGTATAAATTACTGCTATACCTTCAGGGCTTGTTGTGACTGTCGGTGCCTGGAAAGATGTACCAACCTCGACGTTGTATGCTGTTTGGGGGAAAGACACTGTGGAAGATGCTTTCGAAATAGAGAAAGTCTTAGTGACAGATCCCGTATAGTTGTTGATGCCAGTGACTGTCACGGTTGGATAAACACCTTCTTCTGTCTCGTCAACAGTCATAGCATCAATATTGTTGGAGTATGTCAGTTCATAGGTGTATTTCTTTATTAAAACAGTTTCTCCATCTTTTACGGTGACAGAAGGTTTGATTTCATTGCCAGTATATGTATAAGTGGATGATGATAGGGTCACCATGTCATTAGTCAGATTTTTAGGTTTGATGGTGAACTTGACATATTTGTTGTTTGAAGTATAGTTGCCAATAAGTTTCATTCCCATACTGGCTGTTCCAGCGTTAATATTGTTGGTGTAGGAGACAATTTGATAGTCGTCAGGACCAAGCGTGACAACACCCCTGTATCCATCATGAATAGTGACCTTGTCAATTTGAACTGTAATTGAAGAACCTGTGTAAGTGAACTCGCTTTGGACAAGAGTTACGTTGATGTCATCGGAAGAAACACTGTTAGGTGAAATGGTAACTTTGAGAGATGTTGCCGCCACATCGTTGTAGTTGCTTCCTCCGACGACCTTATAGTATATGGTATATCCCTGTGCTGCCGTTCCTGTCGGTATTGTGGTGGAATAGTTTGTGCCGTCAGTGCTGTACTGCATGGTTCCGCCCGAGGTCTGTCCAGCCGTGATGAGAGCCTGTGTCTGGCCGGTGTATGTCAGTCCCGTCTTGGCAACGGGTGCTGTGACGGTTGGCGTTGCCTTGGTGATGGAGAAGGTGGCAGTTTTCGTGCCGGTATAATTATCCTTTCCCGTGACTGTCACAGTGGCCTCGTCTGTGACATTCGTGTTGTTTGAGTAACTAACGGTGTAGTCGGTGCCTGCTGTCAGAGGTGTTTCTAGTTCGTTGGTCTTCTGATTCATGAAAGCAACGGAGACGGCGGGTTCTTTGGCCGTTCCGTCGTAGACCAGCGACGTTGGTGAAAGTGTGATGACGGCATTATCCAAAGAAACGGGCGTAATCGTATATGTTGCGGTGAGTTGCCCGCCGTAACTACAGTGCGGCAATGCTGTGGCAGTAATGGTGTAATTGCCTGCGTTGACCATATTGTCGCTTTGGCTCACGCTGAAATCCGTGCCTTCTACAAGGGGAGCACCCTCCGGGCTGTAAATGCGCATCACAGTACTCTGGCGCGCACCGTTGTATTTCCGGCTTTCTGGATCGAGTTCAGCCCTGCATTGGCTCAGTGGAGGCCTGTCGTCGTTAATGGTTAGCGTGTAACTAACTGACTCTGGGTTATATTTTGTATTTCCGTCAAACGTGGCGGTGACGGTAGACTGGCCAGGTCCGACAAGCGTATATACGCCTGAGTCGTCAATAGTCACAACGTTTTCGTTCGAAGAGGTAAAGACAACAGGGAATTGCGTGTCATCATCAGTATAATCATAGAGTGGTGGAATGTATGCATTGTTATTCACACAGTCACTCCAATTCAAACTCCATTCAGTAATAGATCCGGCATTATAATAAAAATACAGACCGAGATTGTCTCGCTCAGACACAACCTTGATGCTGTGGAGCGTGATTTCGTAACCATATCCTTCAATCTCAATGCTTAAGGGACCATTAGGAGTGAAGTTGGTCATTTCTAAGACGACTCCGTCTTCATCAGGATCCATACCTAACGTCGTGTTGTCGACCATCACATTTGTCTGACCGCATTTAAATGTGACCCACCGTGCACTTGCATATTCTATTGCTTCTTCACTTAAGTCTATGTCGAAGACAATCTTACTCACTGTATAGAACTCATCGACAGACGTCAGTGTGGCTCCCATAAATGCGACTTGGCCATAACCAACAGTGAACACCAAACCATTACTGTATGTCGCGTTGTCCAGTATCCAGGTGATACCTTCTGCACTCTGAAAGTTCGTATAATATCCGCCTCCTTCTTTCTCTGTTCTTGTCGAGCCCGTAAAGGTATACGTTTTTGTCATTGACTCTGCCCATGCCCCTATAGGCATAAGTACTAAAATAAACAACGCCAAAAGTTGTCTCTGCTTCCTTGTCAGGTATCTGTGAAATGATAATATTTCTTTCATAATGGTCTGTTTATTTTGTTTCTTAATTAATGGGTTTTAAACGAAAATGCTATTTGGTGGCAAAGGTACAAAAAAAAATGGAAATAGCCAAGCATTTTTCTCTAAAACTTACGGAGAGAAGCGTCTTATGTTTTTTTCGTGCGCTCCACACGAAGTGGTTTTCAGGTGTTATGAGCGCGCGTTATGCGTGCGTGCGGTGTTAGGAAATAGAAAAAATAACCCACCTATCCCGCTCATCCCACACGTAAGATTTATTATTTCCAGTGTGGGATGAGCGGGATGAGCGGGATAAAAAGTGAATTGACAGGTATACGCGTGTACGCAAGAGAACAGTACTATTTCTCGTTACGACACTACTAATTTTTCTATCGACGGTCGTAATTTTTGCTACGACAGTCGTAATATTTCCAGTGACCGTTAGTCTTTAGAATGGCAACGCGAGCACGAAGCGTGCGCCAGGTCCTTCGAACGTGGTGTCGAGTATGATGTCACCGTTCAGCCGTCGTGCGATACTGCGGGCGGCGGTAAGCCCGACGCCTGCGCCGTCGAAGTAACTGTTGAGTTTGGTGAACGGCTCGAACACCTTCTCCGCATCCTCTGCGGGGATGCCTGATCCGGTGTCCTCCACGATGAACTTCATCTGGGCACCTTCTGGCTTCACGGTGAGTCTCACGCTGCCCTCTGTGGTGAACTTGGCGGCATTGTCGAGTATGGCGCCGAGGGCGCGCACGGCCTGGGCCTCGTTGGTGAGCAGCATGGAGGCCTTCACGTCCTCTCCCGCCTCTGTGGTGAACGTCAGGTAGTTGGCGGCGCCGATGCCCGACTCCAGGACGGCCTTGTCGATGAGTTCTCCCACTGTGACGTTGTCGTCAGCCTCTATGGCCGTCTCCATGGCCACGTCGTTGGCATTGAGGATGGCGTTCAGCAGGCGCAGTGCGGCGGCGGGGTTGGCCGTGAGGAGTTTCTTCGCCTCAAGGGCCGCCTTCTCGATGAGTTGCTTCTTCTGCAACTGCGAGCCGCTGAGTGCCTGGTACTGCTCCTGCAGGTCGTGGTTCTGCTGCTGCAGCGTGTTCACGGCGTTCTGCATCTTCTGCTTGTCCTCCTCCATCTTGTCGAATGCCAGCAGCGCCTGCTCATAGCCCTGTCCCACGTTGTCGAAGTTCTGCTCCAGCGAGCGGTAGTCTGAGAGGAGCCTCTCCTGCTCGTCGACGCGCTTCTGGTAGTCCTTCAGCAGTTGCTGCTGGTCTTCGGTGTGCCTGCCAGCCGTCTTTTTCTGGAAATAGAGTGCCGCGGCGAGTATGACCACCAGCAGCACGAGAATGATAACTAGGATAGTCATGCCTGTTCGTCCTTTTTCTTTTCCACCTTCATGAACTTCGTAAAGCCGGTCATCGCCAGCACCTTGTAGATTTCAGGATTGACGTTAGTCATCTTGAACTGTCCCTTGAGTTGCATGACCGTGCGCATGGTCTTCTGTATGACGCGCAGTCCTGAACTGGCCATGTAGGTCAACTCCGTGCAGTCCATCTCGAGGTCCACGCCCCCGTCCTGCAGTGCGGGCTTGATGTCCTCTTCAAACTGATTGGCGTTCATGGTGTCGAT
>JAFZNI010000107.1 GCA_017551005.1 Prevotella sp. | reverse complement strand
GCACCGAGGGCGGTGAAGCCGAAGATGAGCATCGAAGTGGTGTAGGTCGGGTCGGTTTCGTTGGCCTTACCCACGAACATCGGGATAATGGCCCGTCCGAAGTTCTGGATGAAGAAGATCATGGAATAGGCGGTGCCAAGGCACTTCAGGGGAATGATCTTCGGCACGCAGGGCCAGAGGGCGGCGGGTGCCAGTGAGTAGCCGATGCTGAGGATGACCATCAGGGTGATGGCGATCGTGGCGGAATGCATCGGCATGGAGAAACCGAAGTGGACGGCGGTGAGCATCAACGCTCCAGTGATGACGAGTGTCACACCCTTGCCATAGCGGTCGTAGACAAGACCGAAGAGGGGTGTGAAGAGCATTGTACCGAAGGGGGCGATGCTGGAGAAGAAGCCCGCGATATCGGGATCGACACCGTATTTCATGACCATCAGTTTCGTGGAGAACTTCAGGAAGGGCGATACGGCGGAGTAGAAAAGCACACAGAAAAGGGTAATCAGCCAGAAGCCGGGATTGCGCAGGGTGACGCCAATATCCGAAAGGCGAAATTCATCGCTGTCAGAATCATAGGATTTCCTGGAATCCCTAGGATTGCCTAGGCTATCCAGTTTACGATCCATCACGCAGAAAACGAGGAAGGCCAGCAACCCGATGATAAGGAATGCCAGTGCCACGAGCAATGGCGTGGAGAGTGTGAAGTGGCGGGCAATGGGTGCGGAGATGCTAAGGGCGGCGGCGGTGCCGAAGCGGGCCATCGCTAACTGGAGGCCCATGGCCAGTGCCAGTTCGTGGCCGGTAAACCAGCGCACCATCGCCTTCGAAACGGTGATGCCCGTCATCTCATAGCCCACACCGAAGATGGCAAAGCCCAACGAAGCCACAGCCACAGAAGTGGGAAGTGAGAAGTGAAGAGTGAAAAGTGAAAAATTGGCGACAGCCGTAGGAGGGAAATCGGCTGTCACGGCATAGAACTTGATCAGTGTACCGAGTACCATCAGCGAACAGGCAAGGGTACCCGTGAAACGGATGCCCATCTTGTCGAGAATCAGTCCCGAGAAGAAGAGCATCAACAGGAAGACATTGATGAAACTGCCTGCTCCGGAAAAGAAACCGTAGTCAGATGGCGTCCAGCCAAGACCACCCTCGCTTCGGGGCATCTCTAACAGCGTCTCCAAGGGCGACATGATGTCGTTGACGAAGTAGCCCATCATCATAGCCGTAGCCACGATGAAGAGTACAGTCCATCGTGCGACGGGCGAATCTTGGAGACGCTGTCGGATAGCCATTTATTCCGTGATGTTCGGCAGTTCGAGACCGATTCCCTTCTTCTTATCGACCACTTTCAGCACGAAGCCCAGGATAAGGGCGGCCACACCAAGGCAGGCCAGCATGACAAGCGGAGCCGTGTAGTTGAACTGCGTCGGGTCGGTCACACCTGGGTTGGTGGCATCGAGCACCTTACCGATGAGCAGTGGGAACAGCCACAGACCGATGTTCTGAATCCAGAAGATGAGGGCATAGGCTGAACCGATAACCTTGGCATCCACCAATTTAGGCACTGAGGGCCAAAGACTGGCAGGTACCAGTGAGAACGAGGCACCGAGTACCAGGATGGTGGCGTAGGCAATGGCGATGCCGCCAATAGGATTACCCTTGAAGGCGGGCAGTATGAAGGCAAACGTCAGGTGGCAGCCGATGAGCAGCAGTGAACCGAGCACGAGCATCGAGGCAGCCTTGCCGTGATGGTCGAGGTAACTTCCCAAGATCGGCGTGATGAGCACGGCCAGCAATGGGAACACGGCGAAGATCGACTCTGCCGACTGGCGCATATACCCCATATAACAATAGGTGATGAGGGCGATGATTGAGATGCCGAGCAGACCGTACTTCAGGTTGGCTTTCTTCTGGAAGTTAGAGGCGAAGCCAGCGGCTGCCACGATGAGCATGATGATGTATTGCACGATGGTGACGCTCGACGATGCCCAGAACGATTCGGCATCAGGAGGCGTCAGTGTGAGGTTGCACTGCAGCATGTTCACGGCGTATTTCTGGAAGGGGAAGATGGCAGAATAGTAGAGCACACAGAGCAGGGCCACAATCCAGAAACCGCTGTCACTGAGGATCTTACCGATGTCGCTGATCTTGAACGGGTCGTCTTTCTCCTCGGCCTCACCGGTCTGGCTGTCGAGTTTCTGGTCCATGAAGAAATAGACGATGGTCATGATGAGGGCGATACACATCAGCACTACACCGAAGGCGACACTGCGGCTGACACTTACCTCGCCGCCGAGACGGGCGAAGAATGGTGAAAAAATCATACAGGTGGCTACGCCCAGACGAGCCAAGGCCATCTCAGAACCCATGGCCAAAGCCATCTCACGACCCTTGAACCATTTCACGATTCCGCGACTGACGGTGATACCTGCCATCTCACAGCCACAACCGAAGATCATAAAGCCACAGGCAGCAAACTTCGCTGAGGCTGGCATGCCCTCATAGAAAGGACTGACACCGAGTTCATCGAAGACGGGGATGTAGTTCAGGTTGTTCGTAAACCAGGTCTCAAGACCGCTGCCGATAAACGAATCGCTCACGGCATACCACTTGATGCAGGCACCGACGAGCATGACTGCAGCCGATAAGACGGCAGTGAAGCGGACACCCATCTTGTCGAGGATGATACCTGCAAAGATAAGGAAAAATACGAACACGTTGAGGAATACCTCTGAACCTTGCATAGTGCCGAATGCGGTGGAGTCCCAGCCACGGGTCTCCTGCATCAGGTCTTTGATGGGTGAGAGGATGTCCATGAAAATGTAACTGCAGAACATGGCCAAAGCCAGAAGCAGCAAAGCGGTCCACCGCATACCGGCAGAGTCGCGCAAAGTTTTTTGAATTGCTTGTGACATGATAATTCTTTTTATTCGTTGTTTTGGGTGCAAAGGTACTAAATATAATTGAATTATCGCTACTTTAATTAATTTTAACGGCTATAACAGAGTGCTATTCTAAGATTTTTCATAATTTTGCACGGTAATATGACGGACGTAATACTATCAAGTTTCATCAGTTTGTTCGCCCTATTTGGTAAGGAGGAACAGGTAGATGAGGTGCGAGCCAAGGAAATGCTCGTTAATTATCTGCGCCGTCATTTCGGAGTCCGCAACACAGATGTTTATCTCAATCTGTACGACGATATGCGTATGGCCTATGACTTGGCTGACAATATCGACAGTCGGCAGACGGTTACAACCATCTGTTCCAGTCTACAAGGAGAGATACGCGCCAAGGAGAAATCGCTCCTTTTGTTGCGTCTGATGGAGTTCTGCGGCTATCAGGAAGGACACCCGGATGCCATCTTTAAGACGATGGCGGAGTGCTTCCATATCTCCCCCAAAGTTTATCAGGACTTTCAGGACTTTGTCAACAACAAGCCTTCGGAGCATGTTATGCTTCACCCGATGGACGGTCAGGAGGGACAATTGAGAACCCTATTCGAGCCTGCATCGGGTACGCTCGTCTTCACCTATCTGGGCCATGATAACATCCTGTTTAATGATGTCCCGGTGCTCCCTGGTGCCTATCAGGTGTGGTTGCAGAGCAGTGTGTTGAAGAGCAAGAAGGGTACGCCGCTCTATTATTCGACCATCATAGATGCCTACAACAAAGTCAGTGGAGAGACAGACCATCGGCAACAGGCTGTCGAGTTCTGTGGACGGGATATCAACTTCCGTTTCCCGAACAGCGACAACGGCATGCACGACCTGAGTTTCACACTGCGGAGTGGAGAACTGTTGGCTATCATGGGTGGCTCAGGAACGGGTAAGACCACGCTGCTCTCGATCCTGAATGGTAGTCTTGTGCCACAGGAAGGGACACTGACCATCAACGGACACAGTATCTCTGAGCCTGCGACCAAGGATCTGATTGGTTTCGTGCCACAGGATGACTTGCTGATTGAGGAACTGACGGTCTATGAGAACCTGTGGTTTACAGCCAAACTCTGTTTTGAGGGAATGGCTGACCAGGAGATAGACAAACGCGTGATGAACACGTTGAAGGTGCTGGGCCTCGATGCCGCCAAGGATCTGAAAGTGGGCTCCGCCATCAACAAGTTCATTTCCGGTGGTCAGCGCAAACGTCTCAATATTGCGCTGGAACTGATCCGTGAGCCGGCAGTGCTATTTTTGGACGAGCCGACATCGGGCCTCTCATCGGCTGATACGGAGACGGTGATTAACCTGTTGAAGGAACAGACACTCAAGGGCAAGTTGATTATTGTGAACATCCACCAGCCGTCGAGTGATGTGTATAAACTCTTCGACCGTCTGTGGCTGTTGGACAAGGGTGGCTATCCAGTATTCGACGGTAATCCGATTGATGCGATTACCTATTTCAAAGATAAAGCCAACTATGCCGATGCAGAGACCAGTGCCTGCCCGACGTGTGGTAATGTCAATCCGGAGATTGTCCTGAATATTATTGACGAGAAAGCGCTCAACAGTAGTGGTGAGGTGTCGGATGAAAGGAAGACAACTCCACAAGAATGGCACGAACTCTACCTGAATGGCAGACCTGCTTTTGAGGCTCCTGCTGTCAGTGCCGTGCCACCGTCAGACCAGAAGAAACCTGGGGCCTTGAAGCAGTTCCTGATATTCCTTCACCGTAATATCAAGACCAAGATCACGAATGTCCAGTATATGTGTATTGCCCTGTTGGAGGCACCTTTGCTGGCCTTGATCTGCGCACTGCTGACACGCTATGCACCTCCTGAGGGCTATACGGTGATGGATAACAAAAATCTGGTCAGTTACTTCTTTATGGCTGTCATCGTGGCAACCTTTATCGGTATGAGCGGCAGTGCAGAGGAGATTATCAAGGACAAGGCATTACTGAAACGGGAACGCTTCCTCCATCTGTCGTATAGCAGTTATATCTGGTCAAAGATTGTGTATACAGCAGGGTTATCCCTAATACAGACACTGTTGTTTATCATCGTCGGCAACTGGATCATGGGTATCCATGGCCTGTTCTTCGTCTGGTGGGGCATCCTTTTTGTGACGGCATTGTTGTCGAACTTGGTGGGACTGTTGCTGTCAAAGAGCCTTAACTCTGTGGTGGCCATCTATATCAGTATACCGCTTCTGCTCATTCCACAGATCCTATTGTGCGGACTGGTGGTGGACTTCTCGGACCTGACGCCCAAGAGTAAGACGGGCAATGTACCGATTATCGGAGATCTCATTCCTTCGCGTTGGGCATACGAGGCACTGGCTGTCACCTCCTTTACTGATAACCAATATGAGGCACCGTTCTTTGAGAATGACAAGGAGAAATACGAGACACAGTTCTATAATATGGGCTTCCTGTATGAACTGCAGTCACAGTTGGAGACGATGAACGACGAGCAGAAACGCGGTAAGACTGTCGATCCGGAACATCTGCGCGTGATCCATACGAACCTCCCTGTGCTGACGGCGTTCTGTCAGATGGACTCTTACCAAGGTGATGACTCCTACGAGTCGCTTCGCCAGTATATGAAGGAAGCCGAGGATATTCTTGTGAAGCGTGGCAATAAGGCCACCTTGAAGGCTGATGCCATGATGTCGGCGATGGTTCGTGAACAGGGCAAGGAGGCTGTGCTGAAACTGAAACGTGACAACTACAATATACGTCTGGAGGATTTCGTGATTGGCGCAGATCAGCAACGGATGCTTCAAGTAGTCGACGGGACGATCGTTCCACGGGCAGGTCTGATTTTCCTGACTCCGCAGAGTCGGGTAGGGCGCGCCCCGTTCTATAGCAGTGAGAAGATCATAGGATCATGGCATATCAAGACGCTCTGGTTCAACATCGGGGTGATGCTGCTGATGTGCCTAATCGTAGCCATTATTCTATTTTCAAATTATAACTTTAAAATTACTTACAAAAGATGAAAAAATTATCAGTATTTGCAATCGCTTTTGCGGCTATGCTATTTGCTGCATGCGGAGGTAACAAGAGTGCACAGAACACTGAAGATACAGATTCTGTGAAGAGTTTTGAACAGGAGCAGATTGAGGCCAGTATCAAGATGCATTTCGACAGTATCGCATCTGAGGTTGGCAAACTGAAGCAGTTCCCCTTCCTGCAGGAAGGTGCTGACGGTGCTTTGAAACTCACCAAGGAGGAGAAACAGGTGAAGCCCGCTTTCCTGTTGGATCCGATTGTGGGAGAGAATGCAACGACACTGGCAGAGAAGTATCGTATCCTGAGTGCGCTTGACATTGACAAGAGAGTTGCCAAACTCTATGAGATGCCCACAGAGGATTATGACAAGGCTATTGCCAAACTGGCTGCTGACATCAGCGATCCTTCTTTCAAGGCTCTTGATGACAATGCAAGTGTATCAGAGACTTCTCAGACCCTGTATGATGCCATGAACGAGAATGGCCGTATCAACTATTTCTGGCAGTTGGCTGCAGCATCACTTGTTGAGCAACTCTATATTGCTAACCAGAATTCAGAGAAGTTCCTCAGCGTCTTCGATGACGAGTCTGCTTCAAACGTTACTTTCCGTATCGTGCTCATCCTCGATGCCCTGAACCGTCTTTCTGAGTATGATCCTGAGATCAAGCCCGTTGCTGAGGCTCTGGCTCCCCTGGATGTCCTCAACGCTATGACACTGGACGAGATGAAGACTCAGTTGGCTCAGGCTAAGGATAAGATCGAGGCTGCCCGTGCTGCTTTGATTAAGTAAGAGAAATCTTATAGGAAATATAATTGGCGCTCCAAATGGGGCGCCAATTTTTATTTCAGCCATCTGTCGAGCCAGTTGAAGAAGGTGCGCTGCCAGAGGATACCGTTCTGGGGTTTCAGCACCCAGTGGTTCTCGTCGGGGAAGATGAGCAGTTCTGCCTCGATGCCTTTCATGCGGGCGGCATTGAAGGCCGACATTCCTTGTGTGGCATTGATGCGGTAGTCCTTCTCACCGTGGATGCAGAGGATGGGGGTGTCCCATTTGTCGACGAACAGATGCGGTGAGTTTTGGTAGGTCTTGTTGGCATTGGCGGTACGGTCCTTGTTCCAGAAGGCATCATCATACTCCCAGTTAGAGAACCAGTTCTCTTCGGTCTCGGTGTACATGGCCTCGAGGTTGAAGGCACCATCGTGGGCGATAAAGCACTTGAAACGCTTGTCGTGATGACCTGCGAGGTAATAAACGCTGAAACCACCAAATGAGGCACCAACGGCACCCAGTTTATCCTTGTCGACGTAGGGCAGATTCTGTGCGGCATCATCGATGGCAGTGAGATAGTCCTTCATGCACTGACCCGTCCAGTCACCGCTAATCTCTTCAAGCCACTCCCGTCCGAAACCGGGCAGTCCGCGACGGTTGGGGGCGATAACGACATAACCCTGAGAGGCCATGATGAAGAAGTTCCAACGGTAACTCCAGAACTGTGACACAGGACTCTGTGGACCGCCCTCGCAGAAGAGCAGGGTGGGGTACTTCTTGTTGGGGTCGAAGTGTGGCGGCTGGATAATCCAGTAGAGCATCTGCTGACCGTCGCTGGTCTTTACCCAACGCTGGTCAACGGAAGGCTTTCCTAATTGATCGAGAATTTCCTTGTTCACTTGGGTAATCTGTACGATCTTCGTATCTTTGATACTATCGCCGGGAGTTACTACATAGAGGTCGGCGGGTGCCAGGAAACTGTGTTTCTCGGCCAACAGAGTCTTGTCGTTCAACATCTGTAGAGAACCGAAGTCGGCCCATTCAATGCAGACGGGATTCACCTCGCCGTCGAGGTTGGTGCGGTAGAGATTCTCGGTGGCGTGCCACACACCGATGAAGTATAAAGTCTTTGCATCAGATGCCCAGCAGTAGTCATCGACATTCGAGTCAAACGATTCCGTCACGTATTTCTTCTCTCCTGTCGTCAGGTCACAGACGCACAGCCGCTGGCGGTCTGCCTCATAGCCGTTACGCTCCATTGAGAGCCAAGCAATCTGCTTGCCGTCGGGCGAGAATTTCGGATTCTGGTCGTAACCGACATTGTTGGCGAGATTATCCTTTGCATTCACCTTCTGATACTTCATCGTCTTCGTCGGTTCGATTTCCGGCTCAACGTAGTCAGCAGGCTTACAGAGGTTCTTGGTCTCGCGCGTTCCTATATTATATATATAGATGTCTGCATCGGTCGAGATGGAGTAGGCCAGCCCTGTCTTCTTACGACAGGT
>JAFZNI010000106.1 GCA_017551005.1 Prevotella sp. | reverse complement strand
ATAATAGGTGTACACAATTCGAACATCATTGGATCCTCGAAAGCCTTCAGGATAATCTCATAGCCGATACCGTTCGTATCGCCGTGCGTGATAGCCACGCGCACCTTTCTTTCTTCCATATATCTCTTTTTTATTTTTTACTTCTTGCTGTTGACAGCAGTCCGCAGGCGGCGAAGATGTCCTGTCCTCTGCTGGCGCGGATGGTGGTGAACACCCCGTGGGCTGTCAGATAGTCGCGCAATGTTTCCATCTGTTTCTCATCACTGCCGGGAAGGTCAACGCCAGGTATCTCGTGGAAACGGATCAGGTTGACGCGACAGTCCTGTCCCTGCAACAGTTTCACGATTTCTCGTGCATGCATCATCGTGTCGTTCAGACCGTGGAAGCAGATGTACTCGAACGAGCATCGGCGCTGGTGACTGAAATCATATTGTCGCAGCAGACCCACAATCTCCTCGATGCTCATCTGCTTCTCTGCAGGCATGAGTGTCTGGCGCTGCTCGGGTAGGGGAGAGTGCATCGAGATAGCCACGTGGCACTCGCTCTCGTTGAGATAGCGTCTCAGTTTGTTCCTCACACCCACACTGCTCACGGTGATGCGTCTCGGACTCCAGGCGTAGCCCTCAGGTGAGACCAGAATCTCAGTTGCCTTGAGCACAGCGTCGAGGTTGTCCATCGGCTCGCCCTGTCCCATAAACACGATATTCGTCAACTGCTCTCGCTCAGGGAGGGCATAGATCTGGTTCAGGATGTCGGCAACGGTGAGGTTACCTTCGAAGCCCTGCTTGCCCGTCTGACAGAACAGACAGTTCATTTTGCAGCCCACCTGGCACGAGACGCAGAGCGTCGCCCTGTCCTTGTCGGGGATATACACCGTCTCTACAAAACGCCCGGTTTCGTTTGTTGTCGTGGCACGACAACATACAGGGAACAAGTACTTGATAGTGCCGTCCTTGCTGCGCTGGCAGTCGATGGGAGCCATCGCCCCCACTTCGTATTGCTCTTTCAGTTTCTCGCGGTTGGCCTTCGAGATGTTCGTCATCTCGTCGATGTCGACGACGTGCTGCTGATAGAGCCATTTCATGATCTGCGAGGCCGTAAACTGGGGCATACCAAGTTCCTTCACGGCACTTTTCAGTTCCGCGAGCGTCATCCCCATGAGCACCTTCTTTTCGTTGTCCATAGCCTCTGTCTTCCGAATTTGGCTGCAAAGTTACGAAAAAATGAGAGCAGAACAAAATAAATTCATTTATTTTTTATATTAGAATAAAAATCATTACTTTTGTACCCAAATCAAACAAACGGTTCATGAAAAAAGTAATTTTAGTACTATTGACCATTCTGATGGTATGCAGTTGTGGTGGAAGGAAAGAGAGTGGAGCGAAGGCTCCGACAAGAGTGAAGACACAATTGGTGTCGCCTGCTTTATCTGATGATGCCCAGACGTATGTGGGTATCGTAGAGGAGCGCGAAGGCACTGCTGTCAGTTTTACGGGTATGGGGGTGGTGAAGCGCGTGTTGGTAAATGAGGGACAGGCCGTTGGACGTGGACAACTCATTGCTGAGATGGACGACACGCAGGCCCGTAACCTGCTTACAGGGGCTGAGGCACAGATGAATCAGGCTAACGATGCCTTGGAGCGCTACAAGATGCTGCACGACAACGGTTCGCTGCCCGAGGTGCAGTGGGTGGAGATTCAGAGTAAGGTGGCTCAGGCCAAGTCGCAACTGGAAGTGGCTAAGAAGAATCTGGCCGACTGTCGGCTTACGGCTCCCGTCAGTGGCATTATCGGCAAGAAACTCGTTGGGGCAGGGGAGACGGCTCTTCCCTCTCAGGCCGTCGTGACCATTCTCGATATCAGTAGTGTGAAGGTGAAGGTGAGCATTCCTGAGGCTGAGATTAGCGGCATTACGCCATCGACACCCTCAACCATCAATGTAGAGGCTGCACAGAAACAGGTGCGTGGTGGCAAAATAGAAAAAGGAATACAGGCGGATGCGCTCACGCATACCTACGAGGTGAGAATCAACGTGCAGAACGGCGACAGGAAACTGTTGCCTGGGATGGTGGCGAGTGTAAAATTCATCGCTGACGGCTCACAGAGCATCGCAGGCAAGGTGTTGCCAGTAACGGCTGTGCAGAAATCAGCCGACGGCTCGATGTTTGTATGGACGGTGGATAAGGACAGTACGACGCACCGTTCTAAAGTAAACATAGGGGCAACGATGGGTAATCATGTGGCTGTCACCGATGGCATCGATATAGGTCAGCGTGTGGTGACAGAGGGCTATCAGAAACTGAGTGAAGGTACGAAGGTGATTTATTAATGCACAATGCATAATGCACAATTCACAATTATGAAAGAGAAGATGAATTGGCTCCGCTGGCCATTGGATCATTACCCGATATCGCTGCTCATTGTGGGCATCCTGTTTGTGCTGGGCATCTATGGTATGTACGTCATGCCGAAGGATGAGTTCCCAGCATTCACCATCCGTCAAGGTGTAGTGATTGCCGCCTATCCTGGTGCTACTTCTGAAGAGATTGAGGAGCAGGTGGCACGACCTTTGGAGCGTTATCTGTTTACTTACGGCGAGGTGAACCGCGCCAAGACTACCACGACCTCACAGAATGGACTATGTATTGTGATGGTGCGTTTGAACGACGAAGTGAATAACAAGGACGAGGTATGGTCGAAAATCAAACATGGACTGAACCAATATAAATCGTCGCTGCCCAGTGGCGTTGTTGCCCTGATTGCCAATGATGACTTTGGCAACACCTCGGCTCTGCTCATCGCCATCGAGAGTCCTGAGCGCAGTTATCGCGAACTGCAAACCTATACCGATAATCTATCCGACCGTTTGCGTCGCATACCCTCGGTTGCTAATGTGCGTATCTATGGTGAACAGAAGGAACAGATATCTCTCTATGTGGATCGTCAGCGCCTGCAGGCATACGGCATTGGTCAGCAGATGCTTTTTACTCGTCTGCAAGCCCAAGGCATCACCACACTGAGCGGTAGCCTGAGCGACGATGACCAGCAGATACCCATCCACATTGAGGCAACAGAGAATACGGAAGAGGAGATAGCCAATCAGATTATCTTCAGCGACCCTGTGAGTGGAAAGGTGGCTCGTGTTCGTGATGTGGCCCGGGTGGTGCGTGAATATGATAGTGCCAACAGTTACATCGAACAGGACGGACATCCCTGTGTGCTGCTGTCGTTAGAGATGACACCTGGCAATAACATCGTGGAATACGGCAAGGAGGTGGACAAGGTGCTCAATGACTTCCGTGCGGATGAGTTGCCCGATGATGTCACCATCACCCGTATCGCCGACCAGCCGAAGGTCGTAGGAAAGAGTGTCAGCGACTTCCTGCGCGACCTGATTATATCAATGGTGATTATCATACTGGTCATGATGGTACTGTTTCCGCTGCGTTCTGCTATCGTTGCCGCCATCACCATTCCGCTGAGTACGTTTATATCGGTGGCTATCATGTATATGATGGGCATCGAACTGAACATTGTAACTCTGGCGGCGCTTATCGTCGTCTTAGGAATGGTGGTAGATAATGCCATCGTGGTGATAGACGGTTACCTGGAGTATCTGGGTAAGGGCTATGCACCAAAAGAGGCTGCCATCACTTCGGCTAAGCAGTACTTCCTGCCGATGATGCTGGCCACACTGTGTATCTGTATCATTTTCTATCCCTTGCTGATTACGATGAAGGGAGCCTTCCACGATGCACTGGAGGATTTCCCCGCCACGATTACCATCAACCTCATGGTGTCGCTTTTCCTCGCTGTCACGGTGATTCCGTTTCTTGAGGTTTTAATAATAAAACCAAGGAAATCCGGAGATTCCGGAATTTCCGGAAAGCCTAACCCTATCACGAGATGGGTGCAGAATACCTATAATAAGGTACTTGACGTGACCTTCCGTCACCCCTGGGCCACCATCGTGGGAGGTATTGGCTTGGTTGTGCTTTCCACGCTGATTGTGACCACCCTGAAGATACGAGTGTTCCCATACGCCGATCGCGACCAGTTTGCTGTAGAGATATTCATGCCCGAGGGCAAGGGTATCGCTGAAACGCGGGAGATTGCTGACTCGTTACGCAATGTGCTCCAGCAGGATACCGATGTGAAGTGTATCACCAGTTTCGTGGGCTGTTCGTCGCCCCGATTCATGGTGTGTTACGCTCCACAGATGGCTGGTCGTAACTATGCACAACTCATCGTCAACACCACCTCGCAGGATGCCACGTTGAAACTGTTGGCGAAATACCAGCCAGAATGGAGTGAGACGTTCCCCAATGCCTATGTGCGTTTCAAGCGACTGGATTATCTGGAGGTACCCGAACTGGAATATCGTTTCTACGGTCAAGACCTTGACTCGCTGCATGTCGCTGCCGAACGACTGATGGAGCGGATGCGTGAGATGCCTGAGTTGGAATGGGTGCATACAGACTTCCTGCAGCCCTATCCGCTCATCAATGTAGAACTCGATCCTGTTTCTTCGGCACAACTCGGCATCACCCGTACCACAGCAGCCCTTGCGCTGAGCGCTACGACTAACGACCTGCGTGTGGGACAGATATGGGAGGGTGACTACGAACTGCCTGTCATCTTAAAGGACGATGCCGACATGACCTTCTCTGATATCGAGAACCTGGGAGTAACTACTCCAATGGCTATGTTATCGACAGGTGCAGGAGGATCGAATACGACCGTTCCTCTGCGCCAGATAGCAAAGGTAAGTCCAAAGTGGAGTGAGAGCCGCATCATGCATCGTGGTGGTGAACGTTGCATGACTGTTACGGCTCAGTTTGCCAATGGTGTCTATGCTGCTCCTGTGGAAAGCCGTGTCGCCGAGATAATGCAGAACGAGATCAACATTCCTCAAGGCGTTCGTACCGAAGTGGGTGGCGAGATAGAATACGATGCCGAGGCGTTACCGCAGATATTCGGTGGAGTGGCTATCGCCATGGTAATCATTTTCTTCTTTCTGTTGTTCAACTTCAAGAAGTACGGCATCACTATCGTCTGCATCGCCGCCTTGGGGCTGATGATGCCTGGTGCACTGATAGGTCTTGGTCTGATGGATCGAACACTCGGCCTGACCTCCATCATGGGTGTCATCACGTTGATGGGAATGATTATGCGTAACGAGATTCTGATCTTTGAACATGCTATCGACCTCATCAAACTGCATGTGGCAGCACATGGCGATTGGAAGGTTAACCGTGATGCGTATAATCGGGCAGTAAAACAGGCGGCTTATGAAGCAGGTAAGCGTCGGATGGTGCCTATCTTCCTGACGACGGCTACTACTGCCGTTGGTGTAGTACCTATGATTATCGCCCAGAGTTCTTTCTGGATGCCTGTGGGTGTCACCATTTTCGCTGGTGGCATCGGCTCACTCATCATGGTGGTTACCATGCTACCCGTCATATATTGGAAAATAAGCCTCACCCCCGCCCCCTCTCCAAAGGGCGAGGGGAGTAAATAGATTTTTCCCGTTGAGTAAAAGAGCAAAAAACATAAGTATGAAAAAGATATTTGTTTGTATAGTAATGTGTTTGGGGGCAATTCCCATGTTTAGCCAAGTAACCACTCCCCTCACTTATAGGGAGGGGCAGGGGGAGGGTATCCTCACTCTGCAGCAGTTAAAGGATTCTGCCCTACAGAATAACATTGCCATCCGTAATGCCAAGCATTCTGTCGATGCCGCACAGCAACAGCGCAAGGAGGCTTTCACCAAGTACTTCCCTAACGTCAGTGGCACGGGCTTTTGGTTTAATGCCAACAAGGGGATGGCTCAGACAGAACTGAACCTGTCTGAACAGATATCGCCAGAATTAGGCATGGCTCTCGCCCAGGCACTGCCTGTCGAAGCCCTCGCAGCACTTGGCAATCCCGTCAGTGTGTCGATGATGAAGAATGGAACCATCGCAGGCATCAATGCCGTACAACCCGTCTTCGCGGGAGGTCAGATCATCAATGGCAACAAACTCGCCAAGGTGGGTGAGGATGTCAGTCGCCTGCAACTTCAACTCTCTGAAAACGAGGTGGAAAAGCAGACGGAACAATACTACTGGCAGTTGGTTTCACTCCAGGAGAAGATGAAGACCATCGAGGCCGTCGAGGCTCTGCTGGCTGATATATATAAAGATGTAGATGTGGCCGTGCGTGCTGGTGTGGCCATGCGCAACGATCTGTTACAAGTGCAACTGCGCCAGAATGATGTTGAGAGTCAGAAACTGAAAGTCCAGAACGGCATCAACATCCTACGTTTACTACTGGCACAGTATTGCGGACTGAATAATTCACAATTCACAATTCACAATCGGCTACGCAACAGGATGCAGAGGACAATAATT
This sequence comes from Prevotella sp., assembly GCA_017551005.1. Taxonomy (GTDB): domain Bacteria; phylum Bacteroidota; class Bacteroidia; order Bacteroidales; family Bacteroidaceae; genus Prevotella. The sequence continues at coordinate 10,890 of JAFZNI010000106.1, read as the reverse complement.
GTGCATTGAGCATTGAGCATTGTGCATTGGCAAACCTTCCCGAATACCAATTATTAAACAAACAGGTTGAGGCAACCAAATTACAGCACAAGATGGAGATTGGCAAGAACCTACCAACGGTAGGTGTTGGTGCAGGCTACAACTACCATAACCTGCTTGACAACAATCACAGTTTCGCGATGGTGTTCGCCACCGTCAGCGTACCCATCTCCGACTGGTGGGGCGGTTCCCATGCAATCAAGCGTAAGAAGATAGAACAGCAGAAGGCCGAGGAACAACTGGCGGATAACTCCGAACTGCTGAAGATCCGCATGCAGAACGCCTGGAACAATGTCGAAGAATCCCATCAGCAACTCCAGATTGCCCAGCGCAGCATTGAGCAAGCAGAAGAGAACCTCCGCCTAAACCGCGACTACTACAAGGCTGGCACCTCGAAGATGAGTGACTTACTTGAAGCCCAACTTCTCTATCAGCAGTCTCTTGACCGCCGTACCGATGCCTTCGCCGACTACCAGAACAAACTCCTGGAATATCGTCAGGTCACGGGGCAATAATCCGGTGCCATTTTGCAAAAAAATAGTCGAAAAACAGAAATAATTTATTTATTTCAAAAAAAATATGTATCTTTGCACATGTTATTCAAATCACAAAGGACTATTTAATGAGAGAAAAGATAGATTGTTTCTTGCCTCAGGGCGATGCCAAGGTCATGGAGGAGATGGCTGTGCAGTTACGGAACAGCAAGGCTGTGCAGAACGTCATCATGATGGAAACAGGTCTCATGAGCAGCAATGCGCTGATGCAGGTGGCAGAGAATGCGAAAGCCGACTATGTATTGTTGTTGACGAAACCCGTAAAGGTGACGTTAGGGCAGGGGGCACTCGACAGGATGCTCCGTGTGGCCAGCGACTCAAATGCAGCGATGGTGTATTCCGACCATATCGAACGGAAAGCGCTCGATGATGGGTTCAGCGAAGAGCGACATCCGGCCATCGACTACTTCTTGGGTAGTATCCGCGACGACTTCGATTTCGGCTCGCTGTGGCTCATCCAGACCTCGTTGTTCCATACCTATGCTATGCAGGCAGGTGAGCATGACTACCGTTTTGCAGCACTCTATGCGTTGCGCCTCTTCTTGAGTCGTAAGGGGCAGATCTTCCACATCAATGAATACCTCTATACTGAGGAAGAAACCGATCTCAGGGCATCTGGCGTGAAGCAGTTCGACTATGTGAATCCCCGTAACCGTGAGGTGCAGATAGAGATGGAACATGCGGCTACGGCCCATCTGGCTGCCATCAATGCCAAGATCGACCCTGGTTTCTACCGTCGTCCCGACTTCAACGAACAGGACTTCGATATCGAGGCCTCGGTGGTGATACCTGTCTATAATCGTGAGAAGACCATCCTTGATGCCGTCAACAGTGCTTTGGGACAGAAGGCATCGTTCAGATACAACGTCATTGTGGTTGACAACCACTCTACCGACAAGACCACCGAACTTCTTGATAGCATCCACGACGAACGGCTCGTGCATATCATCCCGGAACGTACGGACTTGGGGATTGGTGGTTGTTGGAACGAGGCCATCAACGATGACCGTTGTGGACGTTTTGCCGTGCAACTCGACTCCGACGACCTCTATTCCTCGCCAAAGACCTTACAGCAGATTGTGGATGCTTTCTACAAGCAGAACGCAGCGATGGTGGTGGGCTCGTATCGGATGTGCGACTTCGAACTGAACACCCTGCCACCAGGACTCATCGACCACAAGGAGTGGACCGACGAGAATGGTCCCAACAATGCCCTGCGCATCAATGGTCTCGGAGCGCCTCGAGCCTTCTTCACACCGTTGTTGCGGCAGATACAGTTCCCCAACACGTCGTATGGCGAAGACTATGCCCTCGGACTCATCTTCTCGCGTCATTACCGTATCGGGCGCATCTACACCGAACTCTATCTCTGTCGTCGTTGGGGTGGCAACAGCGACGCAGCCTTGAGCATCGACAAAATCAATGCCAACAACCTCTATAAAGACCGTCTGCGTACCCTTGAGATACTGGCCCGTCAGCAGATGAACCAAGGCAAACAGGAACTGATGACAGATTCTGCACTGCAACGCTTCTTTAACCGTCAGTTGGAGAAGTGGGAGGCAGCCCGCCAGCGCTATCAGGATCTGCGGAGCGTGAAGACCCGTGAACTGGTCGTGGGTTCGTCGAGCATCCAGGTGCAGTGGAATCCTGCCCGTATGGTGTCCACAGGAGCCAGCATCGACAAAAAAGCCATTGCGGCCCGCCCTTGCTTCCTCTGTGAGCAGAACCGTCCCAAGGAACAGATCAAGAAAGATGTCGATGGCCAGTACGAACTGCTCGTCAATCCTTTCCCCATCCTGCCACAGCATTTCACGATTCCCGCCGTAAAGCACCAGCCACAGCGCATCTTGGGGTCGTATGGTGAGATACATAAGTTGTTGGAGGAATATCCGGAGATGATGGTCTTTTATAACGGGCCGCAGTGTGGTGCCTCCGCTCCCGATCATGCCCATTTCCAGGCGGGCTCCAGTGGTGTATTGCCGTTGCAGATGTCGTGGCAGCGCTTGTCGCGTAATCTGACGCCCATCATCAGTCTCAATGAGCATGAGGATCTCTCACTCATCGACGACTACCCTTGCACGGCACTCCTCATCCGTAGCCGTTCGCAGTATGGTGATGAGCAATTGTTCCGTCGTCTTTACGAAGCGTTGGAAGGAGTCAGGAGTCAGGAGTCAGCAGACAGTAGTGATGAGCCGATGATGAATATCGTGGCCTGGCGGCATGACGATGATTTCCTGTCGGTGGTGTTCCCGCGAACCAAGCACCGTCCCGACTGCTATTATAAAGAAGGTGGTGAACAATATATCATCTCCCCGGGTGCCCTCGACATGGCGGGACTCATTATCACGCCGCGTCAGGAGGACTATGAGCGTATCACGCCCGAGAAGGCCCTGAGCATCCTCAACGAGATCACCCTCAAAGGCAAAGCCCTCCAACAAGTCTTCGACGCCCTGAAAGCAGGCAGCGAGGTCAAGAGTTCGATGGTCAATGTTCAATGCTCAATGAAGAAAGAGCCCAATGTCACTGTCGGTATCGTCAGTGCTGCCAAGATATCCTTCACCCTCAACGCTCCCTATACCGCCAAGGGCGAGACGCTGACAGGCGAGCAGCAGGTGGAGTTCTCCGAGGGTGGTATCCTCTGGCGGGGAAATCAGTATCGTGAATTGACCTTCGTCCCTCAGAGTGACGATGCCTCCTTCTCACTCCACGATGTAACCATTGGTATGAACTTCCACTGGGAGCGTAAGGAGACCCAGGTGTTCTCTGGAACGCTCCGACTGGTAGTCGAGGCTGATAAGATTGTGGCCATCAATGAACTCCCCGTGGAGCGTTATCTCACAAGTGTCATCTCCAGTGAGATGTCGGCTACGTCCTCAAAAGAGTTCCTGAAGGCCCATGCTGTCATATCCCGTTCGTGGCTCCTCGCACAGATCGAGAAGCGTAAGCAACTCGACAATGGGGCTACGGGCTTCTTCTCGTTTATCAAGAAGGACGATGAACTCCTCCGCTGGTACGATCGAGAGGATCATACCATCTTCGATGTCTGCGCCGATGATCACTGTCAGCGCTATCAGGGTATCACGAAACAGAGCAGTCCTGTGGTGGAACAGGCCATCAGCGAGACGCGCGGACAGGTGCTGACCTACGACAACGACATTTGCGACGCCCGTTTCTCGAAATGCTGTGGTGGACAGACGGAGGAGTTCCAATACTGTTGGGAGGACACGCCGAAACCTTATCTCGTTTCCTTCCATGATCCCTATTGTGATACCCACGATACGCATGTGCTCTCGCAGGTACTCAACGACTACGATCAGGAAACGCCCGACTTCTACCGTTGGACGGTGGAATATAGTCAGAAAGAACTCTCTGAACTCGTCAGCCGTAAGTTGAACATTGACTTCGGTCAGATTACTGACCTCATTCCCTTGGAGCGTGGCAAGAGCGGACGTATCTGGAAACTGAAGATTGTGGGAACGAAGAAGACTTTTACCATCGGTAAGGAACTGGAGATCCGTCGTACCTTGAGTGAGACGCATCTGCTCTCCTCTGCGTTTGAGGTGGAGGTCAGAAGTCAGGAGTCAGGAGACAGGAGTCAGGAGATTACCTTTGTGCTGCATGGTTCTGGCTGGGGTCACGGCGTAGGCCTCTGTCAGATTGGTGCCGCCGTCATGGGCGAACAGGGAAAGACCTACGATGAGATTCTCCTCTTCTACTACCGTGGTGCAGAGATCCAACGCCTGTACGAATAATTATCCATTATCCATTATCCATTATCCATTAATGAAAAGAACGCCTTGGGCCTGGGTGCCCACCCTTTACTTCGCAGAAGGTCTGCCCTACGTGGCTGTGATGACCATCTCACTCATCATGTATAAGCGTCTCGGTCTGTCGAATGCCGACATCACGCTCTACACCTCCTGGCTCTATCTGCCGTGGGTCATCAAACCCCTGTGGAGTCCGTTCATCGACATCATCAAGACCAAGCGCTGGTGGATTGTCGCCATGCAGTTGCTCATCGGTGCCGCCCTGGGCGGTGTGGCCTTTACCATTCCTGGCCCATACTGGTTACAGGGGTCGCTGGCTTTCTTCTGGCTGATGGCCTTCTCCAGTGCCACCCACGACATTGCTGCCGATGGTTTCTATATGCTCGGTCTTGAACAGCATGAGCAGGCCTATTTCGTGGGTATCCGTAGCACGTTCTACCGCATTGCCACCATCGTGGGTCAGGGTCTGCTGGTGATGCTGGCAGGCAATCTCGAGGTGATCACCCGCAACATCAAGTACTCCTGGAGTCTGATGTTCTATGGCATGGCGGGCCTCTTCATCGCCTTCTGGCTCTGGCACAACTATATCCTGCCACGCCCGGCTGAGGACAAGGGCATGACGCGTCTCAGTGGTGGGGAGATCATGAGCGAGTTCTGGATGACACTGAAAACTTTCTTCCATAAGCCCCAGGTGTGGGCGGGCATCTGTTTTATGCTGTTCTATCGTATGCCAGAGGGGCTGTTGGCTAAGGTCAGTGCCCTCTTCCTCATCGACGCCCAACACAATGGCGGACTGGGTCTCTCGCCTGCCGAGTACGGACTGGTACAGGGTACGGTGGGTGTCATCGGATTGACCTTAGGCGGTATCCTTGGTGGTATCGTGGCCAGTCGCGACGGACTGAAGCGCTGGCTCTGGCCCATGGTGATGGCCATCACGCTGCCCGACCTGGTGTATGTATACCTCTCCTACGTTCTCCCGCAGAACTTCTTCATCATCAATGCCTGTATCTTCGTCGAGCAGTTTGGCTATGGCTTCGGATTCTCCGCCTACATGCTATACCTTATATATTATAGTCAGGGCGAGCACAAGACCGCCCACTATGCCCTCTGCACGGCCTTTATGGCACTGTCGATGATGATTCCCGGTCTTTTTGCCGGTGCCTTGCAGGAGAGTGTGGGCTATCCCGCCTTCTTCTTGATTGTCGTCGCCGCCTGTACCATGACGTATGTCGTCACGGCCTTCCTCAAAATCGATCCCGAATTCGGCAAGAAACAGGAATAATAAACTCCTCCCTTCCGCTCTCCCTTCCCCTGATAGGGGCGGGGAGTAATTTTTTTTGTATTTTATTTGGTTGTTTAAGAATTATTTCCTATCTTTGTCCCCGACAAAACAATTCTCTAACCAGATGAAAGTAATAAGGTACATATTTATTAGTGTATTGGTAGCGATATTCTCTTGTCTCACGGTAACACAGGCAATGGCCATATACCAGGACAAGTCAATGCAAAAAGAAAGCAAGAAGGCAGCAACCCGCCTTGAAAAAGAGGGTTGGAACGTTTTTGGCAACGTTAAGAGCATCAAGGAAGGAATGGATGCCCACTACAAAGCATTGTTCGAGGGCAAGGGTCATCTGACAACGATAGAGGGTCATGGCATTGCCAATGACCTAAACCTGGCAGTCCGCAAGAGTCAGAATAATGCTGCTGCGCAGTATGCTGCTATGCGGGAATCGAAGGTTGAGGGCGAGACAGAGACCAAGGTGAGCAGCACGTCGGACGGCGAGACATCTTCGGGCAATATAGAACTCACCTCCCATTTACGGTCTTCGACCGACCAATTGGTGAAGTCGTTGAAGCCCAGTGTCGTGTTTTACAGAATGATGAATGACGGCAAGTATGAGGTCCGTGCATTCTATCTTGTCAATGTCTTAAAATAACCAAAGGGATTATGGAAAAGAGAATAAGTATATACTTTATTTTTATAATATGTATGATGCTGCTGCCGTCGGCTTTGAAGGCTCAGAGGACAGCAACGGTTTCTGGAGAGTACACTTATGTCATCACCGAGAATGACGATGTCACCCTGAACGAAGCCAAACGGAAGTGTATTGAGTTGGCCAAGGCCGCCTGCATCAAGGCTGAATTCGGTGAGATGGTAACCTCCGACGTGATAGACTCAAGCGCGGAGACCAATGGTCAGGAGGCCAGTTCCTACTTCTGGGAGAATACGGTGGCGATGGCCAAGGGCGAATGGCTTGGCGATACCGAGCCTACCGAATTGGATGTAGACTATAAAGACGGGAAACTGACGTTTACGGCCAAGGTCCATGGTAAGATACGCGAGATTGTCCAGGCGAAGGCCGATTTGAAATGGGACATCCAGAAGGATGGCGTCAACGGGAGATTATCTGCCACTTCGTTTGTGAGTGGAGAGCGTATCTATGTCAATTTCCGTTCTCCGTCAGCAGGATATGCGGCAATCTATCTGATTGTTGGCGACGACGAGACCAGTTGCCTGCTGCCTTATCCCAATGATTTAGACGGACGGTATTCCATCAAGGGCAATCGCGATTATGTCTTCTTTGACAAAGACATTGATCCGTCGGCTTATCACTACAGGTTAAAAACGAAACGGAAGCAGGAAGACAACCAGATAGTTGTCATCTTCTCACCTCATCCCTTTACGAAGTGTAATGACATTACTGGCGACAAGTTGCATCCTAATTCACTGAGCACCCACGATTTCCAAAAATGGCTTCTGAAGTGTCAGCGAAGGGACAAGGACATGGTCGTCGACAAGAAATGGATTAAAATCAATGAAAAATAATAATAACAAAAAACTTTAAGTTATGAAGAAATTACTCTTCCTCTCAATGATTAGTCTGTTTGGCATAGATGCCTTTGGACAGAATGTAAATGAATTAGACCGCCCAGCCAATATCGACTGGAGTGAAGACTCGACGGAGATTGTGACGATTGACGACATCGTGAAGACCCAGCAGGGACTTACCAGCAATCAGTTCGAGGAATCGCATTTCCAAGATGTATGGTCCAGAAAGGGCTATCTGAACCTCTCGTACAACAACTTTACGCTGACTCCCGACGAAAAAGTCCCGACAGGTGTTTCTGGTCTTAACGGCGGCTACGTCCCTGAATTCAAAAGCAAATGGGGTGCTTCTTTGCAAGTGGGCAGAGGCTACAAGTTGCACAAGAAACCCATTGCCAACATCCTGCAGTTCTATATTGACTATAGGTATATAGACTTGAATGTGAATTTCATCGAACACGAAAACAACGGAAAGGATCTCTATGACACGAGTGTCAAAATTAACGATAAGAGATTTTATACGCCTTGGAACTTGGAGAAATATGATATCAACTATGGCATGGCTTTAGGTCCCTCTATCACTATTGCGCCCTTCAACACCATGAGCAGTAAGGGCCTGCACCATCTGCACCTCAATGCGTGGTACCAGATCGGCTATCATGCATCCCTGTTGCTCATGAAGAACGATGAGGCTGCCGATGCTAATCCAGAAAAGACATCCTATGGTAAAGAGGACAAGGTGAGAGAAGGCATTAAGTTGGATCTGGGACACGGAATGACAAATGCATTCGGATTTAGTCTGACGTGGAAGTTCATCGGCGTTGGCTACGAACATCGCTCTGCCAAATTGGAATACCAGACTTTGGACAAGGATACTTATGTCGATGATAAGTACAAGTTTAAGTCTACGACAAATCGCGTGTTCTTGCAGTTCAGACTCAAGTAAACAAGGCTGAATGAGGTATATAAAGATCATTATTAACAAACAGAGAAAACAATTATGAAAAAATATATTTTTATCCTGATTCTGAGCGTGTTCGGTTTGTTTACTGCCAGTGCTCAATATAGTCATAGAATTGAGGGAACATGTGGTGAAGACGTTTCTTGGAATTTCGATGGTAACACATTGGTCATTACCAATGTCAGCAAAAAGGGACAAATGGTGAAAATGGCCGATTACAATGTAGAACGGAATGTGGCTCCCTGGGCAAAACAGAAGTTGAGCGTCAGGTCGGTCGTGATTACAAAGGGTATCAAGAACATCGGTTCGTGTGCCTTTGCAAACTTGCAGGACCTGCAGGAGGTGCGCTTTGAGGGTAAAGATGTGGAGACGATAGGATGGGGCGCATTTATGAATTGCGGCCGTCTGCGTAACATCTCGATTCCCTTACAGACCAAAAGCATTGAGACCATCGCCTTTGCCAATTGTGTCTCACTGCCATCTATCATTATCCCTGACCATTGCCGACTGGCCGACCAGGCATTCGTCTCGTGTACCAATCTGAAAGTCATCGATATCGCTCCTACGGCCATCATCGGCCATCATGCTTTTGCCAATGAGGTTCTCTTCAATGGAAAGCCGCGCCACGCGCTGTACAATGGCGAAATCCGTCGTCTGCCATCTTATGTGAATCTGGGCAACAGTGCTGAGTTCGGTCTTTCGAAGGAGTCGGTAGACAAGTGTACCACCAAGGAGAAGTCGAATGCCGACTACGACTATGCCACTTCTGATGTTGATACCATCATTCCTCAGGGCTACCGTACACGTTATGACACATACGCACTCATTATTGGTAACCAGAATTACCGTTTCGTGTCCGACGTGCCATACGCCATCCATGATGCCAGAGTATTCGCCGAGTACTGTAAGAAGACTTTGGGAATCCCCTCAGAAAACATCCACATAGCGGAGGATGCCACCAAACAGATGATCATGGAAGAGGAACTCGAAGACTGGATTTCGCAGATTCCTTACCGCGATGACAAGAAGTTGATTGTGTATTATGCCGGTCATGGCGTTCCCGACATCAAGAACAAGAACAAGGCGTACATTCTGCCCACCGACGTTCGTGGAACCAATCCAAAGAGGGGTATAGCCCTTGACGAGTTCTATAGTAAACTCGGTGATTTGTCGTTCCGTCAGACTTCCGTATTCTTGGATGCCTGCTTCAGCGGTATCAACCGTAATAATGAAGGTGTGAGCGAGGGTCTGAGAGGTGTTGAGATCGAGGCGGAAGATGCAACCTTCGGCGACGGCTCCGTTGTCGTGTTCACCGCTGCACAAGGCAACGAGACGGCACAGGGCTATCCTGAGGAAGGACATGGACTGTTTACCTATTACTTGCTGAAAGAACTGCAGCAGACAGAGGGAAATACCACTTACGGTGACATGTCGGATAACATCAAGACCAACGTGTCGTTACAGGCTCTTCAGTTGAAGATGCGTAAGAAGCAGACTCCCGCCACCAGTTGTTCGGAGAAGATTACTTCGGTATGGCGTGATATGAGTTTCTAATCAGATAGCGAAAAAATCGGGCTGATCAACGTCAGCCCGATTTTTTTATGTTTTCTTAAATGCCTGCACCGTCCTGGAAGCCGGCATCGATGGCTTTCGACTGGAGGATGCGGGAGTAGGGTGGCACGTCGTGGGTGAGCCAGATGTTACCGCCGATGATGGAGTCGTGTCCGATAGTGATGCGCCCTAAGATCGAGGCGTTGGAATAGACGGTCACATTATCCTCGATGATGGGATGGCGCGGCACGTTCAGCATGTTGCCCTGCTCGTCGTACTTGAAACTCTTGGCACCGAGCGTCACACCCTGATAGAGCGTCACATGGTTGCCGATGATGGTGGTCTCGCCGATGACGACACCCGTGCCGTGGTCAATAGAAAAATATTCGCCGATCTGTGCTCCCGGGTGGATGTCGATACCCGTCTTGGAGTGCGCCTGTTCGGTGATGATACGTGGGATGACGGGCACGCCCATCTTATGCAACTGGTGCGCCACGCGGTAGTGTACCATCGTGTTCACCACGGGATAGCAGAAGATCACCTCACCGTAGGTCTTGGCGGCAGGGTCGTTGTCGAACATCGCCTGGATGTCGGTATAGAGCAGGCGCTTGATCTCTGGCAACGAGTCGATAAACACCAGGGCCAGTCGCTCACCGGTGCAGAGCACATCCTCCTCCTGACAGTCCTCGCAGAACTGCAGTCCCCGTGCTATCTGCTGGCGCAGCAGGCGGTAGAGTTCTTCCATCGACACACCTATCTGGTAGGCGCGCAGTTCCTCGTCGGGCTGGCGTTTGTGGAAATAGTCGGTGAATACGATGTTCTTGATGAGGCTCACGATGCGCTTCACATCCTCCACCGACGGCAGTTGCGTCTGTGTGGCGGTGGGCATCATCCTCACCTCGTCGACTGAGTGCTTTGAGAGTACGCTCACATTGCGGCGCAGCGTCTCGTTGATTTTCTTCTGGTCCATCATAATCAGTATTATTCCTTTTGGGGGGCGAAATTACGAAAAAAAGCCGAAAGTGCCAAGACTTTCGGCTGATTTTCTGCTTTCGAAGATTCAACTCCAAAATGCAACTACGTCTGCAAAGGTAAGAAAAAAGTCTGAACAGGCGCCATGAATCCGAGTTTTTTTCTTGGTCTTGCATTAATTTTGTATTGTATTTGCTTTATTTGTTCTTCTGTATAGTT
>JAFZNI010000105.1 GCA_017551005.1 Prevotella sp. | reverse complement strand
TCCTTCATGGAGGCATCGGTGATGGTCACCTTCGTGCCCTCATGCAGGATGAACAGGTCTGTACCCTGTTTGGCGGGAGTACTCTTCACTGTGACCGCAGGCGCCGTCACAATGGCGCCACGACGATGAACGAGCAGGTCCTTCTGCTGATATGCAAAGACATTGCCCAACAGGAAAAATACGATGAGAATGATAGCCCCAAAGAAGCCCACCTTACGCAACCAGATGCGTTCAGAGAAGAGGTATAGCAGCGCCAGTACGATGGCCAGAGCCAAAGATATCAGGGCGATATCTGCCCAGCCGTCGACACTGGTCAGATTGACCAATGAACGATACCAGGTGACGAAGAACATATCCTGTTCCGGTGTGATCTTGTCAACTGTCTTCGAACGGGCCATCTGAAGGTTGAAGCGGATATCCCTGTCGCCTGGGGAAAGGAGCAGGGCGCGTTCATAATTCAACACGGCACGGGTGATATTCTCCGTACGGTAGTAGGCGTTGCCGAGGTTATAGTACAGATCGGCAGAAGCCCCCTGTTTCAACAAGGCCTCATAATCCTTGATGGCCTGTTGGTATTCTCCTCTCACGTAGGCGCTGTCGGCGTCAGCCTTGGTAACAGCCTGCGCACAGAGCGGCAACAGGAGCATCAGCAAGACGGCCGTTACCGTCTTCGCTGAGCGACGCTTCTTCATCGTCTCTTCAATCTTCTCAATAGCCGTCATAGCCTTATCAAATACCTTATTCATATTACCCTTTGGATCGCCTGGGGCATAACGCTCAAACTCACACTCATCGAGGGCACCCATAAACCGGCCAATCGTATCCTCATCAACATTCCTGTCTGCCAGACGCTGACTGATATTATCGTGTGATAACTGTTCGACAGGTATATTGAGTTTATCACCCACATAACCCCAGAGAGCACGGAGTACCTCGTCATAGAACGCACCTGGTTTGTTGTCAGCCATCAGTTTCGAGGCTTTCTTCAAACGTTTTGTAGCCACCTTGTTAGCCTTGCCTGCACGACGCTTGGTGATATTGGCATTCTCAATAGCCCTTTGACGGAAGATGACAAACAACGAGATAAAAATGAGTGCCAGGATGACCAATGCAATCCAATAGCCCATAGAACCGAAGAAGAAATCGTCGAGCGAATGCTGACGGGTATCGCCGGTCTTGATATGACGGATGTCCTTACCCAGCATCTGGAGATCTTCCTGACCAGTGAAATCGCTGACACTACTGGTGCCGGCTCCCTTGGCCACATTGAGTGTGAAACCCTCGGTCTTTACCGTCTCATACCTTTTCGTTGTCGTATCGAAATAAGTAAACTCGATAGGTGGTATCTCATACTTTCCCTGATGGCGCGGCACGGCAAGAATGTCGTAGATCATAGAACCCTCCACCCCATTGGCGGTGAGTTTGGTCTTGTCGGTGATCTTGGCATCATACTTGTCGAAGTCCTTCGGGAACTCTACGATTGGCTGTTTAATGAGTTTCAGATTACCAATACCACTGATCACCAGATGCAGTTTGACGGGATCATTGGCCTTCACTTCCGTCTTATCGAGTTGGGCGGAGATATTGAACTTACCCACACCACCTGAGAACTTGGCTGGACGTGTAGGCAACGGATCCACCTGTATCTCTATGCCTGGTGCCTGAATCTGCTTCTTCACCTCGATATAGCCAGAACCGCCATTGAAGAATGCCTCAAATGGATCGATGTTACGATTTTGCTGCACCACAATACCATTAAAGGTGATACTCGGTATTTCTAGTTTGCCCGTCAATTGCGGGAACATCACATACTGGCTCCAAGTCACGGTACGATAGGGACGGCCATTGACCGTTTCTATCTTGAAACTCTTCTGTTGCGGCAAGTCCACCTCCTGGGTATGGAAACCCTTTAAATCAGGCATCTTACCTTCCAGTTGCGTAAGGGAAACCAATGTGTAGACCTTATAGGTCAACAGGATAGGCTCCTGTTCGTAGACACGTTTCTTATTGGCACTGACCTTAATAAACAAGTCAGAACCAGAGATCCGACTACCTGCATCACGGAGTTCTGCGCCCTCATCACCACGCTGACGCTGCTGTCCGCCACCACCACTGGCATGACTCTGGGCATTACCCGAGACCGTAATCTTCACAGCATTCGAGGCAATGCTCTTCCCGTCCACCACGGCATGGGCTGCAGGAATGGTAAAGGAGCCATTCTTTGTTGCAACAACAATATATGTATAGGTAATCGAAGACGAGGAACTCGTATGTCCGTTAATCATCTGATAACTGGACTGCATGGAACGGTTTGGCCCAATCAGCACTTCCAGTTCCTCAGGGATGTTACCCGCACGGAAATCGCTGACATTCTGCGTATTGATGGTATAGGTCAGACGGAACTGCTCACCCACAGCAACCTGCGAGGGTGCCGAGGCTGTCAGAGTCTGTGCCATAGAAGTGAAAAGTGAAAAGTGAAAAGTACTAACAGCACTCTCACCAACCACATTACTTTCACATCACCTCTATTTATAATATCTGTTTTCATTGCGATAGCAAAATCTTCACTCTTCACTTTTCACTCTTCACTTTTCACTCTTCACTTTTCACTCTTCACTTTTCACTCTTCACTTTTCACTCTTCACTTTTCACTCTTCACTTTTCACTCTTCACTTCTTTATCACCAGTTCTTCAAGATGTTTCTGCGCTGGGGCTGCTGCTGGGCCTTCTTCATACGATCCTGCGTCTGCTTCTCCTGCTGCATGGCGGCATTCAACAATTGTTCGGCATTGTCCTTACTCATCTGAGGCTTCTGCTCCTGCTGTTTGTCCTCCTTCTTATCTTTATCTTTGTTCTGGTCTTGTTTCTGCTGATCTTTTTGGTCGTCTTTCTTCTGATCGTTCTTGTTCTGATCCTGATTCTGTTTATTCTGATCCTGCTTCTCTTTCTCATGCTTACAAAGAATCAGGTTGTAACGAGTCTCATCATCTGTCGGATTCAGACGCAGGGCATTCTTGTAGGCCTCTATCGCCTCACCATACATCTTATGAGACTGACAGATGACACCCATATTATGAAACGACTGATATTTGCGCAAGGGGTTCGTCTCCAACTTCGAAGCATTCTGGAACTGTTCGATGGCTGCCGAATCTTTCTTCTGAGCCATCAAAGCATTACCCAGATTATACACAGCCTGTGGGTTCTTCGGGTTCTTCTCCACTGCCTTCCTGTAAGACACTTCCGCATTAGGATAGTCACCGGCATTAAACTGCTTGTTGCCCTGACGGATATACTGACGGTCGTTTTGGGCAGAGACAGGAGTCAGGAGACTGGAGTCAGGAAACAGTAGAGATGAGATGGGAGTCAGCAAGAAAAACAAAATCATAAGCATTTTATTACTGACTACTGACTTCTGACTACTGACTCCTTTTCTTTTAAACAACGACAGATTCTTCAACAACGGATTCCGGCGGTCAAAGATACATATTTCGAGAATCAGTATCAGAAGAGCGAGGATGCCGAATGCCTGGAACTGTTCATCAAAATCGCTATAAACCGTCGTTGAGGTTTCTTTCTTCGATAGTTTGTCGAGTTCGTTGTCGAGTTGTTGTTGGGCAGCACTGTTATTCTCCACGTGGATATAGACTCCGCCACCAGCCTGAGCCACCTGACGGCACATCTCCTCATTCAGAGCCGACATCACGGTATTGCCCGTGTTGTCCTTCATATAGTCGCCCGTGCCGCGAATAGGAATCGGGGCCCCCTGAGTACTGCCGACACCTAATACATAGACACTCATACCTTTCTTTTTGGCTTCCTCTGCGGCCTCCAACGCCCCACCCTCATGGTCTTCACCATCGGTGATCACAATGATGGCCTTACCAATACCCTCTTCCTGGGTGAAACTGCTGACCGACATATTGATGGCAGTGGCAATGTCCGTACCCTGAGTAGCCATCATTGACGGGTCGATGCTCGACAAGAACATCTTGGCCGATACATAATCACTTGTGATAGGTAACTGCACAAAGGCATCACCCGCAAACACGATGAGACCAATCTTGTCGTTGGTGAAGTGATCCACCAGGTTCTCCACCATCATCTTACTACGGTCCAAACGACTGGGCACAATATCCTCAGCCAACATAGAGTTAGAGATATCAAGAGCAATGATGGTCTCGATACCGGTCCGCTTCTCCTGACTGATTTTCGTTCCCATCTGAGGACGGGCCAGCATCACAACCAACAGGGCGAAGGCTGCCAACAGCAACCAGAACTTCACTCGTGGACGGAAATGCGACACATCGGGCATCAGGCCCTTCAACAACTTCAAGTCACCAAACTTACGGAGTCGTTTCTTCTGATTTCTATATGTCACAAACCTGACCAATGCCAATATGGGTATCAGCACCAACAGCCAGAGATATATGGGGTCTTCAAATCTAAACATCTTACGGTATCCTCCTAAATATGGTTATACGCAGCAGTAACTCCAACAACAGAGCCAAGACAGCCACAATAGCAAAGGGCTGATAGGCCTCATATTTCTTGCTGAACTGCTTCACGTTAAGTTTTGACTTCTCCAACTTGTCTATCTCCTGATAGATCTTCCGGAGTTCCTTGTTATTGGTAGCGCGATAGAAATCACCATCCGTAGCGGCAGCAATCTCACTAAGCGTCTGGTTATCAATCTCCACGGGGATGTTTACATACTGTACACCGCCAGCCACCGGCATCGGATACGGCGCCACCTTGTTCGTTCCCACGCCAATGGTATACACCCTGATGCCCATACTCTTGGCAATCTCGGCAGCAGTCATTGGCGAGATATCGCCACGGTTGTTACTACCATCCGTCAACAGTATCACCACCTTGCTCTTAGCCTTTGAGTCCTTCAAACGGGAAACGGCATTGGCCAATCCCATACCGATGGCGGTACCATCCTCGATGAGGCCACGGGCTGCTATATCCGTACGAACATTATGAAGGAGGTTGAGCAGCGAAGCGTGGTCAATCGTCATCGGACACTGGGTAAAGGCCTCGCCAGCAAAGATGCTCAGACCAATATTATCATTCGGGCGTCCTGCGATGAACTCCGCGGCCACCTGCTTGGCTGCTTCGATACGATTAGGCTTCAGATCCTCTGCTAACATAGAGGTGGAAACGTCCATCGCCATCATAATGTCAATACCCTCAATAGTCTTGTTTTTCCAGGAATTCTGTGTCTGCGGACGTGCCAACACTATGACAATCATCGTGAAAGTGAGCAGACGAAGCACCATCGAAAGCGGCATGAGCCGTACCTTCCAACTCTTCGGTGCATAACGGAAAGCGAAGGTGTCGCTCATCCGCATAGTAGGTTCCGTCTTCTTCCTATACATCAGATACCAAATGACATACGGTATCATCAGCAACAGCAGAAACAGATATTCTTTATTGGCAAATTCCATACTTCACTTCTAATTAATGAGTTGATAAGTGGCATATACCACGTAGGCAAGCAACAAAGCGCTAACAAAGAGCAATGCCGTAATCACGACTTTGAGCACACGGCGCATCTTCATGCTGCGCTGGTCTTCCTCAGAGAGTTGCGGCTTGACGGTTTCCTCGGTAGGCACATTCTCGAGTTTCGTCTGATTGATGAAATCAATGGCACTCACCAGGTTCTTATCGTTCTCATTGATGAGGGTCGAATACTTGGCGAACTTCACCAGATCGGCTGTTGTGAAGAGTTCACGGAGTTCATCGAGAGCCTTCTGATCCTGAGTGGCCATCAGTTTCTCGATTATCTCGCTGCTCGTCATCTCCATCGCATTGAAACCGTAACGCTCCTCAATATATTTACGGAGGGTATCCGTCAACTTCGTATAGTATTCCTTAGAGTTCTCTGCAGTCACCATCTTGTCGGCCTTGATCTGTTCGATTTCCTTCATGGCCTTCTGATGAGGCAGGAGTTTTTTCACAATACGGATATGCGTGATAATCGGTTTGTTGTCACGCAGCCTGATATAGATATAATACGTTATGGCTAAGATGATTAGTAAAATTACACTCAACCAGAAGATTGAACTCCATTCACTCCATTGGAAGGGATTATCCTGTACCCCTTTCGGCGGGAAGAACTTATCGGCATGAGCCGTATCCACCTCCATCGTCAGCACCTTCAAAGCCAGACTCTTGCTCTGATACGGTTTGCCGTCAATCTTCACCGTCAGAGGGGGAATATAATATAAGGTATCATCAAAAGAGGTCAGCGTATAGACCATTGACTTCTCGACGAAGCCATTGTCTGTCTGCTTGTCTTCTTGTGGCTGACAGGCCAGGACTTCTACGCCTGGCGTCACAAACTGTGTCGGCTGAAACTGGGGGAACTCCACCTTGGCATTCTCCTTGGCCATAGCCTTCAACGTGACATGCGCCTGCTCGCCTATCAGCATCTCGATATGGTCGATGCTAGCCTCAACAGACTGTGCCTGCACAGCCACAGCCCCAATCGCCCATACAATCCATATCACACATATCTTCTTCATCAACTTCTCTGTTTAAACAGCATCATCAATGCCTTCACAAAATCCTCGTTCGTGGCAATGCTCACATTATCCACATTACTCTTATTAAATGTTTCCAATAACCGTGTCTGACGATTCATCCAGTACTTTCTGTAAGAGTCACGCAGACGCTTCGAACTGGTATCCACGTACTGCTCGAAGCCTGTTTCAGCATCCACCACCCTCATCAGTCCCACATCAGGCAGTTCCTTCGCACGCTGGTCGTAGACCTGTATAGCCACCACATCGTGCTTGCGATTGGCAATCTGCAACGACTGCATAAAATCATTCCTGACATAGAAGTCGCTGAGGATGAACGCCGTCGTACGACGTTTCTGAACACTCGACAGGAACTCCACAGCCTGTTTCACATCCGTCCGCTTCGACTCCGGGTGGAAGTCCAGCATCTCACGGATAATATACAGGATATGTTTTCGGCCTTTCTTCGGCGGGATGTATTTTTCTATCTTGTCAGAGAAAAACACCACCCCAATCTTATCATTGTTTTGGATA
Organism: Prevotella sp.; assembly: GCA_017551005.1. Taxonomy (GTDB): domain Bacteria; phylum Bacteroidota; class Bacteroidia; order Bacteroidales; family Bacteroidaceae; genus Prevotella. Next base: position 9,792 of record JAFZNI010000105.1, on the reverse strand, counting down.
GCCGAGAAGGCTATGGTAGCGGCAATCTCCGTCACCATGTCGCGCTTCATCTGCTTCTGCGTACCGAAATCAAGAGAGCCACTGACATCAATGAGTAGCATCACCGTCAGTTCACGCTCCTCCTCAAAAACCTTCACATACGGACGGTGGAAGCGGGCTGTCACATTCCAGTCGATGTCACGCACATCATCACCGAACTGATATTCGCGCACCTCGCTAAAGGCCATACCTCTACCCTTGAAGGCAGAATGGTACTGACCTGCAAAGATATTTGAACTCAGACCGCGGGTCTTGATTTCAATCTTACGGACTTTCTTTATGATCTCACTAGTCTCCATAATCTTTCTAGGTAATCCTAGGCGATTCTAGGCTATCCTAGGTTTTCTAGGAATCAGGGTACTTCGACCTTATTGATAATCTTCGAAACGATCTCCTCACTTGTGATATTGCTGGCCTCGGCTTCATAGGTGAGTCCGATTCGGTGGCGAAGCACATCATGAGCCACAGCACGAACATCCTCAGGCACCACGTAGCCACGACGCTTGATGAAAGCGTATGCACGTGCTGCCTTCGCCAGATTGATACTGGCACGAGGCGAACCACCGAAAGAAATCATGTCTTTCAAATCTTTCAAGCCATAACGATCCGGATAACGGGTGGCAAATACAATATCTGCAATATATTGTTCAATCTTCTCATCGAGATAAACCTCCCGAACCACCGCACGGGCATTCAAGATCTCTTGGGCTGTGGTTACAGGCGCCACCTTAGGCATCTCTCCTGCGATATTCTCGCGGATAATCTTCTTTTCCTCGTCGAGTGAAGGATAATCAATGACCACTTTCAACATAAAACGGTCTACCTGTGCTTCTGGCAGCGGATAAGTACCCTCTTGTTCTATCGGGTTCTGCGTCGCCATCACGAGGAAGGGATTCGGAAGCAAGAAGGTCTCACTGCCGATGGTTACCTGCTTCTCCTGCATGGCTTCAAGCAGAGCACTCTGCACCTTTGCCGGAGCACGGTTGATTTCATCTGCCAGTACGAAGTTGGCAAATACGGGACCTTTCTTCACCTGGAACTTCTCATCCTTCTGCGAATAAATCATCGTACCGATGACATCGGCAGGGAGAAGGTCGGGCGTAAACTGAATACGACTATAATCGGAATCAATCAACTGTGCCAATGTCTTGATGGCCAAGGTCTTTGCCAGTCCAGGAACACCTTCCAGAAGGATATGTCCGTCACTCAGCAGTCCGATGAGAAGGGAGTCAACGAGATGCTTCTGACCCACGATGACGCGATCCATACCTGTTACTAGATTCGTAACAAATGCACTTTGTTGTTCTATCCGGATATTCAACTCACGGATATCAATTGCTTCTGCCATAATATTTCCTTTTTATTTGTTTTCTGAAATTTGACCGCAAAAGTACTGATTTAGTTGGTAAAACGTGACATTTTACAACCTAAATAATATTAAAAAAGTTTCCCAAAACCTAAGTTTTAAGAAACTTTTTCAATATTAAACCGATTTAATTGTCATTTTTGGACTTTTTTCTTCTTGTGTACCAGTTTCGGAATCTTGATTTCCTGTCCGACCTTCAGGTCGGCATCTCCCTTGATACCGTTGTAAACCTCCAGATAACACTCCATACCCGGGCCGATGGTACGTTTACATATTTTTGCCAGATTATCTGTTGCCTTAACCTTTTCCACGTGGTCTGTCCCGACAATCCGATAGGCCCCCGTACGAATACGGACGTCCATCTTCTCATATTGATCGAGAGGATCTTCTGCTTCCGACTGTGCCATAGGCTTCGGTTCTGGCTTGGCCTCGGGTTTAACCTCAGGTTTTGGCTCAGACTCTGGCTCGGGCTTGGCCACGGGTTCTGGGGCTTTTGTCTCCTGCGACTCTGGCTTGATGGACTCAGGACTTGCCTGCTCTGGCTTTGATGTCTCTACTTTTGGCTTGACTGCTTCGACCTTGGGTTTGACAGTCTCAACCTTAGGTTCAGCCGTTGGAGTAGACCCGCCATAAGTTAATCCGAAATAATAACCTCCAGCAAAACAGATGCAGCAGGCCAGTATGCCAAGCACCCACTTCTTCCATCCGCCAGTATTCTCTTCTTCATCAAGGTAATCAGACTCCTCGGAAGACTCTTCGACAGGCTCTTCTTCCGAAACCGGAGTCTCTGTTTCTGCGGTAGGATTCTCGGGCTCAGGTTCAGAAGTTTGTTCGGAGTCCAGTTCCGAATCTGGTTCGGGTTCCGGATCTGGGGCAGGCTCTGGGACAGACTCTGGGGCAGGCTCAGGGGCAGGCTCTGGGACAGACTCTGGGACAGACTCAGGGGCAGGCTCAGGGACTGGCTCAGGAGTAAACTCGGTTTCCGGAATTGGTTCTGGTTCCTGCTCGATGGAAATCTGCGGTTCATTATCCGTCACGAAATCAACCAATGGTGCCATAGATGCATCAACATCAACATCATCAACCATCTCCGGCTCCGACATAGGTTCCGGTTCTGGGGCTGACTCCTGCTCTGGGGCTGACTCCTGCTCTGGGGCAGGTTCCTGCTCCAAATCTGGCTCAGGCTCCTGTTCTATTTCCTGCTCAAAGTCTACACCCTCATTCAGTACAACCGTCTCAAACTGTGAAAAAGGCTTGTTCACCAGTTCTTTCATCAAAGCATCTGGCGTGAATGTAATCTTGCTGTGGCCTTCTATTAAAACCCGTTCCCCATTGTTCACATTCACGCTCTCACGGTCATCCACATCAATAATCTTAAATGTGCCCAGCCCTTTGACTTTTACAGACTTATCCTGTTCCAGTCCTTTCTGAATCAGATAGAACAGTTCATTGACGAATGCAGAGGCACTCTTCTTTTTCAGGTTTTTGCGCTCGATGAGCACAGCAGCCAGTTCATTAATAGAAATCTTTCCCATTACTCGGTCCCTCCACTCTTTACACGTTCTTTCCAACCGACGTTCGGCTTAAAGTTCAGCACCAGTTTAGGTGGGACGAGCATCCGCTGCCCAGTAGAAGGATTCACCATGATACGTTCCATCTTCTTCTTTACTTCGAATGTCCCGAAATTCGGAATCAACACAGAGTCGTCCTCCAGAAAATGATCTCCCATCGTCTCAATCACGATGTCTACCATCTTCTGTGCATCTTCTACTGAATAGCCCGTTCTATCGGCCAGTTCTGCAATGAAGTCTTTATTATTCATATCTTAATAAGTGATTGTGGTTGCATATAAGTCAAATTCCTCAGAGTCGGTAATCCTCACGGGATAGAACGCTCCAATGGTCAGTTCCTTTTCACAGACAGGGATGAGCACCTCGGGATCGACCTCTGGAGAACAGAACTCCGTCCGTCCGACATAGTAATCACCCTCCTGCCTGTCGATAATGACACGTTGGATGGTGCCAATCTTCTCAGCCTCTATCCCGGCACTTATTCTCTGTTGGATACGCATCAGTTTATCGAGCCTCTGCTGTTTCACCTCCTCAGGCACATCATCTTTGTAATGCTGTTCCGAATAGGTACCTTCTTCCTCCGAATAGGCAAAGGCTCCCATCCGCTCAAAACGTGCCCATCTGGTGAAGGCCAGGAGTTCTTCGAAATCTTCTTCCGTTTCTCCAGGGAAGCCCACCATCAAGGTCGTACGCAGATGTATACCAGGCACTTCCTTGCGCAGTCGCTCTACGAGTTCGTATGTTTCCTGCTTGGTCACATGGCGCTTCATCCTATCCAGCATACGATCAGAGACATGCTGAAAGGCGATATCAAGATAATTGCAGACATTCCGTTTCTCCCGTATTACACTGAGCAAAGCCCATGGGAAATGTGTGGGATAGGCATAGTGCAGACGAATCCACTCCACACCCTTGATGTCTGCCATCTGATCTATCAGTTCTGCGATATGCTGCTTGCCGTCGAAGTCCACCCCATAGTAGGTCAGTTCCTGTGCAATGACATTAAACTCCTTGACTCCCTGTCCTACCAGATAGCGCACCTCGTCGAGGATATCCTCCATCGGACGACTCTGATGCTTCCCCGTGATCAATGGGATGGCACAGTAGGCACAATGACGGTCACAACCCTCGCTGATCTTAATATAAGTATAGTGATTCGGTGTGGTGATATGGCGATGTCCTTCACAGGACTCATACTGGTCACCTTCAAGGTCTTTCAACAGTTGTTTGTAGTTGAACTTGCCATACCAGCCATCAACCTCAGGAATCTCCGCCTCCAACTCTGCCAGGTAGCGTTCCGACAGACAACCCATCACAAAGAGTTTCTCAATCCGCCCCTCCGTCTTGGCCTGGGCAAATTCAAGGATGGTGTTAATACTTTCCTCTTTCGCATCATTGATGAAACCACAGGTATTGACAACGACGATATCGCCCTGAGGGTCATCGCTATCGTGCGTACAACGATAGCCGTTGGCCTCCATCAAGCCCATCAGCACCTCGCTGTCTACAAGGTTCTTCGAGCATCCGAGCGATATAATGTCTATTGTCTTATTCATTAAACAAGGATTCCACAAACTGACGCTTATTGAATAGTTGCAGATCCTGCATTCCTTCTCCCAAACCAATATATTTCACAGGCACCTTCAACTGATCGCTGATGCCGATGACTACACCGCCCTTCGCCGTACCGTCGAGTTTGGTGATAGCCAACGACGTAATCTGGGTCACGGCCGAGAACTGCTTGGCCTGTTCAAAGGCATTCTGTCCCGTAGAGCCGTCGAGCACAAGCATCACCTCATCGGGGGCCTCAGGCAACACCTTCTTCATCACGTCCTTGATTTTCTTCAACTCGTTCATCAGACCTACCTTATTGTGCAGACGACCTGCCGTATCTATCAGCACAACATCTGCCCCATTAGCCTTGGCACTGGAAAGGGTGTCGAAAGCCACAGAGGCAGGATCGGAACCCATCTGCTGCTTGACGACAGGCACCCCTACCCGTTCGCCCCAGATACACAACTGTTCCACGGCAGCCGCACGGAAGGTGTCGGCAGCACCCAGATAGACCTTCTTGCCAGCCTCCTTGAACTGCCAAGCAAGTTTACCAATGGTGGTCGTCTTACCAACGCCATTCACACCCACCACCAATATCACGTAGGGCTTATGGTCGCCAGGCAGATCCCAATTGTCATTATCCTCCGAATTATTCTCCGCCAACAGCGCGGCGATCTCATCTTTCAGGATACCATTCAGTTCCGAGGTGGACACATACTTGTCGCGGGCCACGCGCTCTTCGATACGCTCGATAATCTTCAGCGTGGTGTCAACACCTACGTCGCTGGTGATGAGTACCTCTTCCAAGTTATCCAACACATCGTCATCCACCTTCGACTTTCCTGCCACAGCACGGGTCAGTTTGTCAAACACGCTGCTCTTGGTCTTCTCCAAACCCTTGTCAAGCGTTTCCTTCTTTTCTTTATTGAAAAAACCAAATATTCCCATATTATACTATTATGGCTGCAAAATTAATAAATTCCGATGAAATCGCAAAAAAAAGAGGCTGCAATTTAATTTGCAACCTCTCTTTTTATGCTATGAATGAATATCAATTCTTAAAAAAGTCCTTAACCTCCTCGTTAGGAACCATCTGTTCGTCAAAGATGTAAGCACCAGTCTTGGGGCTTTTAACCATCTTGATTACCTTTGTGTAAGCGCGACCATCCTTTGAACCTTCATGGAGGGTAGCAACGGTTTTCTTTGCCATACTTCAGTCTTGCTTATTTTATCTCCTTGTGAAGAGTCATCTTCTTCAGGATTGGGTTATACTTCATCAACTCCAGACGCTCGGCCGTATTCTTACGGTTCTTCACCGTGATATAACGGCTTGTGCCGGGCAGTCCGCTGTTCTTCATCTCAGTACACTCCAGAATCACCTGGACGCGGTTACCTTTTGCTTTCTTGTTTGCCATCGTCGTTAGTCTCCTATCACTTTAATGTCTTTCCAGTCTACATATCCCTTGGCAACAGCCTGCTTCAATGCAGCATCCAGACCTACCTTATTAATCATACGAAGGCCAGCGGCGCTGATCTTCAACTGAATCCAGCAACCCTCTTCTACATAGTAGAATTTCTTGCTGAACAGGTTGACGTCAAAACTTCTCTTTGTGCGATGCTTTGAGTGAGACACATTACAACCTATCTGTGCCTTCTTTCCTGTAATTTGACAAACTTTAGACATTTCTATCTACTTTTTACTTGTTCTTTTTAACTACTTATTCCAAACAGGGTGCAAAGGTACATATTTTAATTGAGAATAGAGAGGTGAGATTTAATAATAAGACGTGATTTATATTTTTTTAACCTTCCAACTCTTTTTTCTCAAAAATTTCAGCCTTCAGATAGTCCAGAAACAACTGCATCGCCTTGTTGGTAGCAATGGCGAGGTTGATATCCCGACCGTGATCCTCCTCCACTTTTATTGTCGCTATCCTGTCCGCATTACCGCAGGCCAGCCAGATAGTGCCGACAGGTATCTCCTTCGTGCCTCCTGTGGGTCCGGCAAAACCTGTGGCAGAGATGGCATAGTTGGTATTAAGGGCCTTGCAGGCGCCGATGACCATTTCCTTGGCAACTTCTTCGCATACAGCGGTTTGTTCTTCCAGTACCTGAGGATTGACCCCCAACAGTGACTCCTTGATTTCATCCACGTATGAAATGATGCCACCCTTGAAATACTTCGATGCGCCAGGCACAGCGATTATGGCTTCTGCGATGCGTCCCCCCGTACAACTCTCCGCCGTACTGACCGTTCTTTCCATTTCCCATAGCAGTTCACTTACTTCCCTGCTAATTACTTTTGCTTCAAAATCCATCATAGAATATACAATTTGACTATTTACATTTATTTAAAGGTGACCTTGGAAAAGGCCGGGGCATCAATGCTACAGAACTCACCGTCCAGATATTTGTAATAGCCCACGACACCGATCATCGCGGCATTATCAGTGGTATAACTGAACTTGGGAATGTATATCGTCCATCCGTAGCGTTTCTGGGCATCGTAGAAGGCATTGCGTAGCCCGTTGTTGGCACTCACGCCTCCTGCAACCGCCACGTGCTTGATACCGGTCTGCTTCACAGCCTTCTTCAGTTTTTTCATCAGGATGTCCACAATCGTCCATTCCAGCGAGGCAGCGATATCCTCCTTGTTTTTCTCAATGAAATCAGGATCTTCGGCCACCCATTTCTGTAACGAATAGAGGAACGAGGTCTTCAGTCCTGAGAAACTGTAGTCAAGGTCAGGGATGTTCGGCTCGGCGAAATGGAAAGCCTTCGGATTGCCCTGACGTGCCAACCGGTCGATGATAGGACCACCAGGATAACCCAGTCCCATCACCTTCGAACACTTGTCGATAGCCTCGCCGGCAGCATCGTCGATCGTCTGTCCCAGCACCTCCATATCGTTGTAGACATTCACCTTCACAATCTGCGAGTTACCACCAGAAACCAACAGACACAGGAACGGCAACGGTGGTATCGTATTAATTGGTTTATCTGGACTACCCGGATTCTCCAGTTCCCTTATGAAGTGCGCCATCACATGCCCTTGCAGATGATTCACGTCAATCATCGGAATGCCCAGGCTTCTCGCAAAACCCTTGGCAAAACTCACGCCCACCAACAGCGAGCCCATCAGGCCCGGGCCTCTGGTAAAGGCAATGGCCGAGAGTTGTTCCTTGGTGATGCCTGCGCGCTTGATGGCCTCATGCACCACAGGCACTACATTCTGCTGATGTGCCCTGGATGCGAGTTCCGGCACCACACCACCGTAAGCCTCGTGCACGGCCTGCGAAGCCGTTACATTCGACAACAGCACATCATTCCTGAGCACCGCCGCCGACGTATCGTCACAACTCGACTCTATACCTAATATATATATATCCTTTTTCATCTCTTCATAATTCTAGGCTATCCGAGGAAATCCGCCTAGGCCTTCCTAATAACTAAGCACCTCCACACCGTGCTCCGTCATCAGCAGCGTATGTTCCCACTGCGCACTAGGTTTCTCATCCTCCGAGATTACCTCCCAGCCATACGGGTCGTCGGCATCGATAAACACCCGATACGTTCCCATATTAATCATCGGCTCGATGGTAAACACCATGCCTGGCACTAGGAGCATACCCGTACCGCGATGGCCGAAATGCGCCACATCGGGCTCTTCGTGGAAGGCATTCCCTACCCCATGACCGCACAGGTCACGCACCACACCATAGTGATATTTCTTACAGTGTTTCTCTATCGCATGGCCGATGTCTCCCACAAACGAATAGGGCTTTGCTGCCTCCATACCTATCTCCAGACACTCCTTTGCCACACGCACCAACTGTTCCTTCTCCGGCGAGGTCTTGCCGATGATAAACATACGACTGGCGTCGGCATAGTAGCCATCAAGGATGGTCGTGAAGTCCACGTTGATGATGTCGCCCTCCTCGAGCACATCCTCTTCCTTTGGCACACCGTGGCACACCACCTCATTGATCGAGGTGCAGACCGACATCGGGAAAGGTGGTGTCTCTTCATCACCGCCATAGTTCAGACAGGCAGGGATGGCATGGTGCTCCTCGCAATACTTTCGACAGATCTGGTCAATCTCCAGAGTGTTCATCCCCTGATGGATGGCTGCCGCCACAGCGTCGAGCACACCGGTATTCACGACACCCGCCCTACGGATGCCCTCTATTTGTTCGGGGGTCTTTATAAGTTCTCGCGTCGGCACCTCCTTACCCTTGTTCTCCCAAAACATGATGGTCTTGTCCATCTCCGTGGGTTCCTGTCCGGAAAGACAATGCCAGCGCCTTTTCTTATTCTTTGCAGTCATTCTTATACCTTTATATTATATAAGCGAAACCACACCACACGGTGTTTCACGCCGCAAAATTACAATATTTTGGGCAAATAACAAAATAAAACAAAAAACAAATGTTAATCTTCCCTAACAAAGTGGGGACGGTTTTTACTTTTGGGCTGTTGAAGCGTCAAAAAGCCATAAAGTGTGAAAGTAACAATTAACTTAATATCGTTTTAATAACCAAATGTACAATTTATGAAAAAAATTTTTCTTTCACTGATGGCGCTCTCATGCCTGACAGCGTCAGCACAGTTTGGTGCGCCCAGACAGAACCCCACTGTTCCTTCAGTAACTGAAAACGTGGTTGAGGACTTCAAGCCTGCCACCTCCAATCAGGACAACAAGCAGTATCCAATGGTCAACTCACAGCGCATGGTGCGTGCCCAGATCTCGGCTCCTAACGCCACGGCTGTAGGTCTCGACATCGCTGGTAAGATTTATTCAATGACCAAGGACGCAAACGGTGTATGGACTGGTACTTCTGAACCTCAGGACGAGGGCTTCCACTATTATCAGTTGAACATTGACGGTGCTTCCGTGCCCGATCCAGGCAGTCTCTACTACTATGGTGCCAGCCGTTGGGGCAGTGGTATTGAGATTCCTTCAGCCGACCAGGATTTCTGGCAGGTGAAGAACGTACCGCAGGGCTCGATGTGTGAGGTCTTCTATTGGTCAACCTACACGGAGAAGATGCGTCGCTGCCATGTATATCTGCCCGCTGAGTATTTCACCAATCCCACCAAGAAATTCCCCGTTCTGTATCTGCAGCACGGTATGGGTGAGAATGAGTACGGATGGGCCGAGCAGGGTCATACCGCTCAGATTCTCGACAACCTGATTGCCGAGGGCAAGGCTGTTCCTTGCATCATCGTGATGGACAATGGTCTGAACACAAGCCGTCCAGG
>JAFZNI010000104.1 GCA_017551005.1 Prevotella sp. | reverse complement strand
TGGGTGAGCACTGCCGCCATTCGCACTGGGCATCGTCCTGAGGGGTGGCACGCATCACACTGGGGATCTTCACACTGCGCACACCCTTGGAGTTGATGGCATCAAGGATATGGTGGTTGTAATCCTCCACGGGACACATGCCAAAGCCCTTGACGGGCATCTCCATATTCGACTGTCCTGCACAGACCCATACCTCGCCGGCCACGACGTTGTGGATGGTCAACGGCTCACCGTCATCAAAGGTGATAGACAATGGCGTATAGGATGCCTGTGGGGTTCTGACCTTCACCAGCCATTTCCCATCCTTGCCTGTCTGGACTGTGACAGTCTCGTTGTTCCACGAAGTATTTACCTTAACGGTCCTGCCAGGCTTGGCCCAGCCCCAGAGACGGACATCCGTCTGCTGCTGCAATACCATATTGTCACTGATGATATGTGGTAGCCTGACCTTCCCCTGTGCCGTCAGCCCTATCACGCCTATTATGAGGAACAGTAGAAATCTTCTCATCCTTTTTACCTTTTTACTTTTTTACCCTTTTACTTTTACAACAGTTTTCTGATTTCTGCCTCTAAGTCCTTGATCTGGGCAGCACGTTTCACGAGGTTATTACCACGGTCGATGAGGAAGAATTCGGGTATCGACTGGATATTATAGAATAACAACTGCTGCGACTGGATACCGTCTGCATCACGCACACTGACCCAAGGCAGGGCGGCTGTCTGCTGTTTCCAGAAATGCTCGTCGGAATCAAGACTGACCTGAAAGACCTCAAAACCTTGGGCATGATACTTGTTATATAGTTCGCGGAGCATCAGGATGCGGGCAGGCGAATCCTCCAAGGCAAAGACGTGGAAGTCGAGCAGTACCACCTTGCCCTTCAAGTCTGTGAGATGGCGCAGTTGACCTTTATTATCGGTCAGCGCAATATCGAGCACACCAGCCTCTGTCACCTTGCTGGCGTCAATGGTCTGGCTCTGTTGTTCTTTCACGATGCGCTGGTTCTTCATACCCTCAATGGCGATATTGTGCAGGTTCTGTCCGCGTTCGGCATGGGGGTAGTAAGTGTCCCAACTGGTGGCAACGGCAGCAAACACCTTGATATCGTCCTGATTACTGCGGGGGTTGAAGAGCAGCCAGTTGCCGAGGGTCTGGAACAGCGCGAAATAACTGTAGGCCTTCATCGGCTCCTTGAAGATATAGTTAGTCTTGATGTCCTGTTTGTAGAGATCGATGAGTTTCAGGATACTGTCGTTGGCCTCGTCCACACTCAATGCAGTGTTCTCTTGGATGGCCATCGCCCACTTGTGCAAACTGATCTGCTTCAGGGCCAGTTCCTTGATTTTCTGACAATTGTCAGAACCACTCACCTCATAGTTTGTGGCCATCTGCGGATATTGTGCCTTGATGGTTACGGTCTCTGTGGAGTCGATGCTGACATTGATGATCTGATCTGAAATCCTCAGGCGATAGAACTCTGGGGCAGTAGGGGATTCCTCGCTGAACGAGAAGTTGCCGTCCTCACTCAGTTTCACGGAGTCTAGAATGCTGACCTGCTCAATGCCTATGTTCTCGAAGTAGAGCACGGAGTCCTTTGCATTGGCAATCTGACCCTCTACATGAAATTTGTTGTTATCGCATGAGGCGATGGTTATCGCAGCCAAAATGACGGCTGCTGCCTTCCAAAATTTATTCATATTTTTTCAATTTTTATTTCAACTTCCGGCTGCAAGGACGATGCAAGCCGAATGCAATCGAGTTTACTCAGATTGCTGAGGCGCAGCCCGTTCTCGCAGCGTGATTTTTCGAAATCACGCTGCAAAGGTACGAATAAGCGGGCAAAATACCAAAAAAAACGAAAAATATTCCCTATTTCTTCGTTTAATTATATAATAATGTGTAACTTTGCGCCCGCATTTTACAATGCCTATTATTTATTTTTAGATGTTTTAAACAAGATGAACGTAATTACAAAGACCATTCAACTGGCTGATGGAAGAGCCATCACCATTGAAACCGGGAAAGTGGCAAAACAGACCGATGGTGCCGTCATGCTGACGATGAACAACACCGTACTCCTGGCCACTGTTTGTGCCGCAAAAGATGCAGTTCCCGGAACAGATTTCATGCCACTGCAGGTGGATTATCGCGAACAGTACAGTGCCGCAGGCCGTTTCCCTGGTGGATTCACCAAGC
>JAFZNI010000103.1 GCA_017551005.1 Prevotella sp. | reverse complement strand
GTTTCCTGACGATTGGCTTCTGGCTCCTGACTCTTGGGAGCCGAGTTTGCTTTTGTACTGACGGTCTGTACTGTTGGTTCATCCTGCTTGTACACTGTGTTCAGAACGTCTGTACTGACAGTTTTCTCCGTCTGTACGATTATCGGACTACTCTTCGGCTCTTGGTTAACTTGCTCCGCCACCAGTCTTTCGTCGTTGTTCGTAGGCACTATCATCACTCCTACACCTATTAATAATAGTATAGAGGCAGCCACAGTCATCCAGCGCCAGACAGTACGACTGCTCTTCTTGGGGGCAATCTCCTCCATGATGCTGTCGCAGAAGTCGGCAGGCACTTCGGGCTTTGTCCTTCGGGCCTCCCTCCGGCGCAGGGCCTCACGCAGATCTTTATCTTTCAGTTCATTCATTTTCTTTCTGTTTAATCATCTGTAAGAGTTTCTTTCTGATGCGATGGAGCCTGGTGGCCAATGCATTGGTTTCGGCATCCATGATATAAGCAATTTCACGCAAATGACGGTCCTCGTAATAGTAAAGGTGCAGCAGCAACCTTTCATCGGGTGGCAGATCGTCGATGGCTTCTTCCATTAGTGCGATACGCTCCTCGCGACCTGTCGAGAGTTCCTCGTCCACCTCTTCTGCGGGAATGTCGGCGATATCTACGAAGTGCCGTTGCTGACGCCTGAGACGGTTAAGCGACTCGTTGTAGGCGATACGACAGACCCACGTGCAGAATGACGAGTGGAATTCGAACGAAGCCAGCGAGCGGAAAGCCTTCACGAATGCATCTTGCGTCTCCTCTCTGGCGTCCTCGGTATCGGGTATCATCCGCGATGTAAAGTCGAGCACTTGTTGTGAATAGGTATTCACAAACCAGGCATACTCCTCGCGCCTGCCGCCGAGTATCCGCCCGATGCGCTGACGTTCGCTATTATCTCGCACGTCTATGCTGATGATCTCGCTCATTCTACTTGATAGACAAGGGTTCTCTGAAATGATTACAGATTTATGTGTTAAAGAAACAAAACGCTACAAAATTAGTGCAATTAGAGGACAATACAAAAAATAACAAAGATTTTTAAGTTTTGTTGAGATACAGCCTGCTCTTCATTCGATAAGCTTCGGACTGACGATTCCCGTCTCGTTGTCGCTGTGGTTCATGGTGCGCTGGATATCACGATACTTGCGACCACGATCCAATCGCCACGACAGTTTCAGGGTGATCATATTGCCGTAGTCGCGATAGTGCTGCGAGATATCCTTCTGTACATAACGGCTCACCACCTCCGTCTTGTTTGTCAGCGGGTGCTGGCTGAAGGGATGCTGGACAAAGAGGGAGATGCTGAGGGCATCGCTCATTCGATATGATGCGGTGAAATACCAGGCTGGTGCCTGATGACCACGATGCTCGCCCTCCATAAAGTTCCACCCATTATCGGCATACGCTCCAAGCACCCAACTACCCAGATAAGCCTCCAACGAACAACCACCGTTGAACGAGGTGTAGGTATGGGTGTAATCCTCGCCGAAATTAAAGAAGCGATAGATGCCGCCATAGACGGTGGCCGACAGTTTATCGGGAATGATGTCCCACTGGTTGTAACTTTCTACATAGAAGAAACTGCACTCATTATCTGCATTAGTCTGTGTCTGATAGAAGTGACCATTCTGACGAATGTACTTCTCCATGTTACAGTGGCTGTTAATCCGGTAATAACCTTGCAGTTCTGAGGTAAAACGAGGGGTGTCGTACGAAAGTAACAGATGGTGTGAGGTCATGCGGTTTGGGTGGATATCGGGATTGCCGAGGATGGTTTCCATCGAGTTCTGTTTGATGCTTACATCGCTGACGAGGGCAATTTGGGATGTGTGCTGAGAAATCTCAAAGTCATATTTCAGTTTCAGACCTTCTGCTATGGGATAACTAACAGTCAGTTTCGGCCTAAACAGCCAGAAGTTCTGCTTTGTATCTGCCTGACGATAATACCGTCTGCTGACACCTAAGCCACCCATATAGTTAAGCAGCCCGAGATGTCCCTTCAACTGAGAAAAGAGATACAGGCTCGATGTGTGCATATCATTCGTGGCCTCGACATCGCCCTGATAGATGTTATGGCTGTATCGTTGGGCAAACTGTGCACCTGTGGACAGGGTAAAAGGCTTCAGGCGATTCTCGTAGATAGCCTCGCTCCAGAGTGTATAGGTCTGGCCATCAGTGGTGTAGTGGTAGTCACCACCCTCATTATTCTCTATGTCGCCCGTGGTCTTGATATAAGTCCCTACGACATTGGCCGTTAACGACTGATGACGGAGAAAGTCCTGATGATAATAGACATCTATCGACGGCAAACTGTTGCGAGAACTGGAATGCTCGTCATAAGGTGTCTCATTGAGCACCATCGAAGCATCTCTTCGCTGAGGACAGATATTTGTACTGCCTTTGAGTTTGGCTTGCAGTACATAACTGCTGTCGCTGAGACTATAGGTAAACTGGGCTTGATGACTGAGGTTTTTGTTTTGCGTATTCTGACTATGACGGTTCATCGTCACCACATCGCCATTCTCCAAATGATAAGCAGACGTCTCGTTGTATGCTGCGCCTTTGAAGTTGCGATAGTCGAGCGAATAGTTCAGGGCAAACTCGCTGCGTCCATGGTTCACCTTACCAAAGAGCGACTCACTGCCATTCACCGTGGTCAGCGTATTAGTCAACTGCGAACCAACGACATAGCCACTCGTGGGCTTCTTCACCCTGATATTAATAATGTACGCGATGTCCTCACCATATCTCACACCGGGATTGTCGATAAACTCAATACGGTCTACACCCTGCATGTCGAGCGATAGCAGGTCTTCGCGAGTGGCAATGATATCATTGATACGTACCTGCACCGAACCAAGATTCGTCAGTGCCGTAATACTATTCATCGCCTCGTCCACACGGATATGGGGCAGCGTCAGTTTCGCTAATAGCGAATAGCCATTGGACGAAGACTCTATCTGCTGTTTCGAGGGATAGATCCACTGACCGTCTACTTTCTGCACGGTACGTGATCCCTTTACCGTCACCTCGTCGAGGGTAACACTCTTCTCCTCTTGTGCGGCTGCCGTCATGGCGCATACCGCCATCATGAAAAACAATAATCTCTTCATATCTTGCTTTGTTGTGATTTCAACCGCAAAGGTATGAAGAGAATCTGTTATAGCCGAAATAATTGCCTGACATTTGTCTGACAATTCGGCGACATTATACTATCTATCTGATTTTCAATCCATAAGCGCGTCCCCTGTCTGACTCGATCATCAGGTCTGAATGTTCCTCAATGATAGGTTTCAAGCGACGGATCAGCGTGTAGAGTGTGTCGTTGGCATCATCTTTCTTGGGCCAAAGGGCATCACAGATCTCTGTCTTGGTCAACAAGTGAGAATCGTTGTGGAAGAACATCTCCATCAGTTGCTGCTGCATAGGAGTCAGTCTGATCTGCTGTCTCTTTGTATTATAGAATCGGCCATCGCTCTCAGAATAAGCCAAGCCTCCGAATGTCACGAGGGGTACTTCCCGCTTATATCTCCAGAAACAATAGAAGCCCCAGAGTATCGCTATCGTCCATAATACCGAGGCTGGCCTTTGGTCTGACATCGAGAATATGGTAGCAACTGAGCATTTCGGTTCACAACGAAGACCATCTTTCATGGTTGCCACAGCCAGTACCGCTTTACCTCTTAGTGCCTCCATTTGCAGATGACTATTGAACACTTGGATGGTATCCTGGCTAATCACATCACTCTGCTGTTCCAGCATCGTCAGGGCGAGTGCTCTGTCCATATCCTCACTCACCTGCCGACTCGTAGAACTGTAACTGCTAAAACTGGTCACACTCGATGCGATAATCAGTGCAAATAGCACAATGACAGCGTGTCTTTGTTTCATCATTCTTTTCATTTGTTTATTCTACATGAGTCCGTCAATAGGGAGGGTGGCGTCCTTGCGGTAAGCGAGACCTGTGACGACGCAACAGAGGTCTCCGTGCTGGTTCTTGATGCGAACCTCGACGTAGGGGATCTTATGGTGGTTATATACCTCGGTAGCCTCAGCGGTGAGTGTATCGCCGACCTTGGCGCTGTGGAGAAACATGATGTTGTTCTCGATGCCGAAGGTGAGAGTCTGACGGCTGTTCATGACGGCGGCAATGGCGATGTCGGCTAGGGTGAAATAGACACCACCCTGACAGACGCCTCCAGCATTGAGGTGCTCAGGGGTAACGGTGAGTTCGGCTGAGGCAAAGCCTTCGCGTACTTCTATAAGTTTGCAGCCGCTATTGGCTGCGAAGCGGTCGTTATTTGACAAAAAATCCTTTAAGGTCATTGAAGATTGAAGATTGAAAATTGAAGATTGAAGATTAAAAGGTAACGAGGTTATGTTCCGTGAGTTTGGCAACGATGGGAATGAGCAGATCGACGGGGGTGCCAATGATGTTGCTGATGTCGATAAGATCGTTGCGGCCATCGGCATAGGCAGTAAAATGCTGCATAGCACGGAAAGCAGCGTAGGTTCCCTTCTGACTGATGGTAGGATAGAGTCCACGTTTGCCCAACTGCGGTTCACAGGGTACGGTCATGCGATAGTAGCGGTTGTGCTCGAGGGCATCGATCACCTTCACCATCACATCGTAAGAGCCTTGCAGCCCCTCAGGCGAGATAAGCGAGAGATCATCGGCAGAGGTATGGTATTCGGGATACTCGTGGTACTTGCTACGACAGAAGGCGCAGACGGGCAGACCCACACCTGCAGAACCATACTGGCGCTCGTCTGAGGCACGCTTCATAAACGAGTAACGGATGTAGTCGGGATAGTGGAAACGGAGTACGTTCTGGAGCACACGATCGGCCAGCGTATCCTCGTATTTGGTGCTGACCATCGAATAGGTACGATCATCGCCCACACAACTCAATACGAAACCTGCCTTGATGTGCTGTTGCATCGTTTCCAGGTTCCTGCTCAGGTAAGTGATGGCACCGATAGTCTCGGGCACGATGATGAAGCGATAGGTGTAACGACGGTTCGAGAGACTCTGCACATAGCGGATGAGGGCGGTCATCAAACAAGGACCTGAGAGTTCGTTGTTGGCCATCGAAGGGTGGCAGAGGTAGGTGGAGAAGAATATCTCCTCGTCAGTCTCACCAGGTACGATGAGTTCGCCATAGGTGAGTGAGCCGTCGGCAAGGGTACTATCGATGCACACTTCGTATTCTTCGTCAGTCAACTGCTCTTTCTGATGCTCAGTCATGCAGAAGCCCCAGCGCTCTTTATAATAAGAGGTGACGTAGGGGAT
>JAFZNI010000102.1 GCA_017551005.1 Prevotella sp. | reverse complement strand
GATGCAACGACAGAAAGCGTCGCTGCAGGTGACGTGGCCAGAGGGGGAAGTACAATATGAGGCGGTGGTCGTCTCTGAGCCTGTGGAGAAGCCCAAGACGATGGCGGTGGATATTCTGTTGACGGAGAACGGGCAGCGTCTGAAAGCCTATTTCTATAAGGATGACAGGAGCCGCAGCCTGACAATCGGCGACGGCCTGCGCATCCAGTCGCGCATCCAGGAGAATAGCCATTGGTGTAATGATACCTTCGACTACCACCGCTATCTGGAGATTCACGGTTTTACTGGCACTACGTTTGTCTCCAGTTGGAAGTGGCAGAAAGCCCAAATCTCGCTCAGCGGTCTCTCCCGCATAGAGCGCACAAAACTCTATTTCCTCCAACTCCGCAGCCGCCTCGTCAAAAAAATATCAAGTGCAGCAGCCAATTCTCCATTCTCCATTCTCAATTCTCCATTCCACGACGCTTCAAGCGTCGTGGCTGCCATGACCCTCGGCGACAAGTCGGCCCTCACGCAAGACCTCAAGGAAACCTACGCCGTCACGGGTGCCTCGCACATCCTCGCCCTGAGCGGTCTCCATCTCGGTATCATCTATAGTCTGTTGATGCTCCTTTTTGGCGGCAGAAACCGATCCTCTATCTCTTTTTCACTCTTCACGCTATTAGGCATCTGGGCTTATGTCTTCCTCGTGGGAATGCCGACGAGTGTCGTCCGTGCTGCTGTGATGCTGACTGTCTATGCCCTGCTGTCACTCGGCCATCGTGATAAGATGTCCGTCAATACGCTGGCATTCACGGCTATCGTGCTGTTGATGCTCCATCCGCTGTCGCTCTTCGATGTCGGTTTCCAGATGTCGTTTATGGCGGTGTTCTCCATCCTCGTGTGGGTGCCGTTGCTGATGAGTGTGTTCCCGTCCGACTATCTCCAGTCGCACCGTGTGGTGCGCTGGCTGTGGGCACTGGCAACCGTGTCATGTGCTGCCCAGATCGGTGTCGCTCCCCTCATCGCCTATTACTTCGGACGTTTCTCCACCTATTTCCTATTCACCAACTTCATCGTCGTGCCAGCCGCCACGCTGATCCTCTGGTTGTCGTTGGTGGTACTGATGGTGCCTTCCCTTGCGTACCTTTTACTGTACGTAGTAGGACTGTTGAACACCGTCCTCTCGAGGATGGCCCTTCTTCCTGGTGCCAGCATCGACGGACTCCACCCTTCTCTGCTACAGGTGGCGATGATCTACGTCATCATCGCAGCAGTCTATCTGTTGGCTCTCCGTCTCAGAAAAGTAGCGTCACGAGGACGGGGATGGTGAGCATGGAGAGGAGGGTGGTGATAAAGGTCACCTCGGTGATGAGGGTGGTGTCTTTGCCGTGGCGCAGGCAGAGGATGGTGCCGTAGGTGGCGACGGGCATGGCGATGACGATGGTGTTGATGTTGACCACAAACTCAGAAAAGCCGAGGGTACGACACAGGAAATGGACACCAATGGGAAGGATGGCCAGACGTAAGAGTGATGTGACATAGACGGTGCCGTTGCCAAGCATGGCGCGTGGGGAGAGGTGTGACATCGACGAGCCGACGATGAGTAGGGCGGCAGGGACGGTGATGTTGCCAATCATCGTGAGGGGTTGGCTGATGAAGGCGGGGATGTCCTTGATGCGGAGGGCCACGATGAGCATCGTCACGTAGGCGGCCAGCATCGGGGTGGAGTAGAGCACTTTCTTCTGGAATTTTCTGCCCTCCACCTCGCTCTTCCCTGTAATCAGCATGGTGCCGATGGTGAAGACGGCAAAGGTGTTGACCACGTTCAGCACGGCGGCATAGAAGATGGCTTCGTTGCCGAAGATGGAGGCGACGACTGGATACCCCATGAAACCCACATTTCCGAACATCAGTGCGAAACCGACGACACCCTCATCTTCCTGATTTCGTGTCAGGAAGCGGGGTAGAAGATAGGCTACGCCAGTCAGTATGATATATGTGATGACGCTGATGAGCAGCAACGGCAGGATATACTGACGGTCGGGCAGTTCACCTGTCATCGCCGACGAGAGGATCAGCGCCGGACAGGTGATGTCTATTACTACCTTCGACAGTCGCTTGTCGAACGTGCCACCCATGTAGCCGAGTTTGCCTGCCGCGTAGCCCACGACGACAATGGCAAACAAGGTTATCATCACGGTAACCATCAATTGTGCATTATGAATTGTGCATTACATATAGCCGAGCCAGCGCAGGATGTCGTTGAGGTTGGCCACCACCATCAGGAGGATGAGGATGCCGAAGCCGACATACTCGGCGCGGATCATGAACGTCTCAGAGGGTTTGCGACGCGTGATCATCTCGTAGAGCAGGAACAGCACATGACCGCCGTCGAGGGCAGGGATGGGCAGGATGTTCATGAAGGCGAGAATGATACTGAGGAAGGCGGTCATCTTCCAGAACAGATACCAGTCCCAGACGGGTGGGAAGAGGCTGCCGATGGCACCGAAACCTCCTAATGACTTGGCACCGTCGGCAGTGAAGACATACTTCATGTCGCCGACATAGCCTGCGAGGACGTTCCAGCCATATTTGATGCCAGCGGGGAAACTCTCGAAGAAACCATATTCACGAGTGTAGGGCTCGTAGAGGCCTGCGATGGCCTTGACGACGAAGCCTACCTTCAGATCGGGAGTGAGCGTCAGTGCGAGGGTGTCGCGGACGGTGGCTGCCTCGGCGGTCTGTTCACCAGATTCTGACATGGCCAGTCCCTCGCGCTCAACAATCAGTGTCGCTGTGCGGATGGTCAGACTGTCTTCGGAGGTCTTGGCGGCAGTCATCATATCTTCGAGGACGCCGATCTGGTCAGTGAATTCATTATAGGAGTCGACTTGCTTGCCGTTGAATTCCACAATCTTGTCGCCCTTTTGCAGACCGATAGTGGCGGCAGGGGTGTCGGCCATCACGCTGTCGATCTCGCAGGGGATGAGGGGCCGCACAAATGAGGGGACGGATTTCAGCATACCCAACAGGTTGAGGTCGCCAGGGAGGTTAATACTCATGGACTTGCCTTCGCGGATGATATCGACACGATGGGCCTCAGAGATGTCGCGGTAGAGGTCGGCGGAGAAGTCCTTGAACAGTCCCTTTTCGGTGCCAACGAGGATATCGCCGTCCTGGAAACCGAGGGCCTTGGCCTCGCTGTTAAACTTCATACCAAGGGTCATGTCCTTCACGGGGATATAGGTGTCGCCCCAGTGGTAGAGGATCATGGAGTAGATGAACAGGGCGAGGAGGAAGTTGACGAGCACACCGCCAATCATAATCAGCAGACGCTGCCAGGCGGGTTTCACACGGAACTCCCAGGGATGAGTCTCTTCCGATAACTTCTGGTTAGTCTCGTCAATCATACCGTCGATGGCGCAGTAGCCGCCGAGGGGAAGCCATCCCAGACCGTATTCCGTGCCTACATATTCCTTCACAGTGGTCTTCGTGGTCTCACCCTTGTCGTCTTTTTCTTCCACTTCCTTGGTGGGTACCACCTCGGGCTTCAGTTTCAGCAGTCGGCGCACCCAGGTGTCGTAGGTGCTGAGGATGTGGAACTTGGGGTTGAAGAACAGATAGAACTTGGTGACTCGCACCTTGAAGAGTTTCGCAAACGAGAAGTGCCCCAGTTCGTGGAGCAAAACAAGCAGGCTGATAGCCAGCAAGAATTGAAAAAGTCTAATTAAGAATATTTCCATTTGTCTAAGCCCCCTAAGTTAGGGGGTTGGGGGTCTGAACAAGCGTATACCAGACCATTATTTGTTACTATATTTAGTATCGGGAGTCTGCGCCTGTTCAGACCCCCATTCCCCCTAACTTAGGGGGCTTGTCATCAGTTCTGTGGCGATGCGGCGCGCTTCGGCGTCGGTCGCGATATAAGTGTCGTAGGAGGGGTTCTTGTCGAAGGTGGCACGCTGCATGGTCTCGGCAATGATGTCACCCATCTGGAGGAAACCGCACTTGTCCTCCAAGAAACCGCGATTCACGATCTCGTTGGCGGCATTGACGATGCAGGGCATATTACCGCCACGATCCAGTGCTTCGTAGGCCATCGCCAGACAACGGAACTTCTTCAGGTCGGGCTCGAAGAACTCCAGATGCTGGGCCTTGAAGAGATCGAGACGTTCGCCGCTGAGGTGCAGGCGCTGGGGGAACGAGAAGGCGTACTGGATGGGCAGACGCATGTCAGGCACACCGAGTTGAGCCTTTACGGAACCGTCCTGGAACTGCACGGCACTGTGGACGATACTCTGGGGATGGACGAGTACCTGTATCTGACTGGCCTCGACACCGAAGAGCCATTTGGCCTCAATCACCTCGAAGCCTTTGTTCATCATCGATGCGGAGTCGATGGTGATCTTGGCTCCCATGTCCCATGTGGGGTGGCGCAGGGCATCGGCCTTGGTGACGTGGGCAATCTCCTCCATCGACTTCAGACGGAACGGGCCGCCGCTGGCTGTCAACAGAATCTTTTCGATGGGGTTCTGATCCTCACCGACAAGACTCTGGAAGATGGCGGAGTGCTCGCTATCGACGGGGAGGATGGGGGTGTGATACTGCTGGGCGAGTTGGAGGATAAGTTCTCCAGCCACCACCAGCGTCTCCTTGTTGGCGAGACAGATGGTCTTGCCTGCCTTGATGGCGTGGATGGTGGGGGAGAGGCCTGCGAAGCCTACCATTGCCGTCAACACCATATTGATGGGATCTGCCTCTACAATCTCGTCGAGGGCACGGGCACCAGCATAGACTTTCACATCGGGCATGTCGCTCATCAGTGATTTCAGTTCGTCGTAGCGCTGTTCGTTGGCGATGACGATGGCGGCAGGCTTGAATTGATGGGCCTGCTCTGCCAGCAGTTCCACCTTATTATTCGCAGTCAGGCAATAGACCTCGTAGAGGTCGCTGTGTTCCTCGATGACTTCGAGGGCCTGGGTTCCTATCGACCCCGTAGAGCCGAGAATGGCGATTTGCTTTTTCATTTGACTATTTGACAATTTCACTATTTTACAATTCCAACAGCCCGTCGGGGATGTTGATTGTGATGGTTCTTTTTTCTTTGTCGATGTCGGTGATGAGTTCCTCGGAGGCAGGAATGAGTCTGCCATCTTCGAGACAGAAGAGGATGTTGAGGGTATTGTCATCGATGCTGGCGATGCGGCCTACCGACTTGCCGCTGTTGTTGTCGATGATGTCGAAGCCCACAATGGCGGCCCAGGTGATGGTGTCGTCGTCGCTGTCGGCGAGGGCACGGGGAAACCAGACGTCGCAGCCTGTCAGTTCCCTGGCGCGTTCCTGGGTGTCGATGTCGCAGAACTTCACGATGGCTGTCGTGTCACTGCGGAAACGGTACTCCTCCATGAAGAAAGGCACGAGGATGCCATCTATCATCAGCACGAGGTAGTCGGCATCTACACGGTCGAAGACATCATCGTCGAAGAGAAAGGATATCTCTCCCTTCACACCGTGGGTCTTGCCCAACCGTCCTATCTTATAGACCTCTTCCTCTCTGATCATCTTTTTTTATTTTATCCTAGGCAATCCTAGGACCTCCTAGATTATCCTAGCCTTTTTATATTTGCTCCGAGAGCATTCAGACGCCCTTCGATATTCTCGTAGCCACGGTCTATTTGCTCGATGTTGTCAATGCGACTGGTGCCGTTGGCACTCATGGCGGCAATCAGCAGGGCGATTCCTGCACGGATATCTGGGCTCGACATACGACCTCCCCTTAATGTGATCTTCCTGTCGTGACCTACCACCACTGCACGGTGCGGGTCGCAGAGAATGATCTGGGCACCCATGTCAATGAGTTTATCCACGAAGAACAGACGACTCTCGAACATCTTCTGGTGGAAGAGCACGGAGCCTCGGGCCTGTGTCGCCACGACGATCAGTACAGAGAGCAGGTCAGGTGTCAGTCCTGGCCACGGAGCATCGGCTAGTGTCATAATGGTACCGTCGATAAACGACTGTATCTCGTAATGACGCTGTTTGGGGATGACAAGGTCGTCGCCTTCCACCTTCACTCTAACACCAAGACGACGGAAGGTGTCTGGGATGATGCCGAGATCCTTGATGCTGACATTCTTGATACGGATGCCGTCGCCACACATCGCTGCCATACCGATGAAGGAGCCTACCTCGATCATGTCGGGCAGGATACGGTGCTCTGCGCCGTGTAACTGCTCCACACCCTCGATGGTGAGGAGGTTAGAGGCTATGCCACTGATCTTTGCACCCATGTGGTTCAGCAGATGACAGAGTTGTTGGACGTACGGTTCGCAGGCGGCATTATAGATGGTGGTAGTGCCTTTGGCCAGGACGGCTGCCATGATGATGTTGGCGGTACCTGTCACTGAGGCTTCGTCGAGGAGCATGCTGGTGCCTTTCAGTTGCTTGGCGGCGATTTCGAAGACATCGCGTTCAGCGATGCGGTTGAAGGTGGCTCCGAGTTTCTCGAAGCCAAGGAAATGGGTGTCGAGACGACGGCGCCCTATCTTGTCACCACCAGGTTTTGCTATGACGGCCTTACCCATACGAGCCAGCAACGGACCGATCATCATGACGCTGCCTCGGAGTTCTGCACACTTCTGTACGAACTCGTCGCTCTGTAGGTAGTCGAGGTTCAGGGTGTCGGCCTGAAAGGAATAGGTATTCTCCCTTTCTCCTTCCTCCTTCCTCGTTATCTTTACGCCGATATCCCTGAGCAACTGGATCAGGTTGTTTACGTCGCGGATATCGGGGATGTTGTGGATGGTCACCTCCTCACTGGTCAGCAGCGTGGCACAGATCACTTGCAGAGCCTCATTCTTGGCTCCCTGTGGGGTGATTTCGCCGCTCAGCAGATGTCCGCCTTCTATGATAAATGATGCCATAGACTTATTTCTTTTTCTTGCCAGTGGGCTTGCTGACGGTGGGACTGACCTTCTCGAAGGTGAAGTTGTTCAGGTCGAGTTGGATCTTTCCGTCGGTATATCGTGCCAGGTCACTGGCAATGCGTTCATCGTCAGCAGAACCGTGTCCCCAAGTCACGAGGTCACGCTTCATCTGGTTGGCGGTTTTCTTCACCAGTGCATCCCGTTCTTCTCCCTCAGGCATGGTCTTCAGTTGCTCGAAGAGTTCTTCCACCAGGTGTCCGTAGTGACGCAGATGAATCTTGCCGTTGGGCAGTTTCATCGGCTCTGGCTTGGAGAGTATCTTGTCTGCCTCCGATACGTCGAAAGGCCAGTCGATGTCGAGTTCGCGGTGACTCATCAGGTAGAGATGGTCCCAGAGCGTCTGCTCGTAATCGGCATTGTCGCGCAGTTGGAGGTTCTTGTTCTCCATCTGTCGGATGATGGTCTTGGCACACTTCAGCCGTTCTTCTTTCGTGGGAAGTTCACAGGCGTATTCTACCATCCTCTGTATCTCACGTCCGTATTCTGACATGATCAACTTGGAGCGTTGCGTGTTGTAGTCTAATCCTTTGATATCCATATCTTGCTATTTTACTCTTTTACCTTTAAATCAGTTTCTTCGGCATCTTGGCCACAAAGTCCTTCAGATAGTAAGGCACGAAGTAAGCCACGTCCTCAAACTGCTCGTTGAGGAATCGTCGCTCTGCGAGTGGCTGCATCCACTTGGCCAAAGGCTCTATACCTTCTATCAGACGGGCATTGGGGTGGTTGATGATCTCCATACACTTCTTCGCACCGTTGCCAAAGAAATACACGGGATGCTGGTCGAGGTATTCCTTGTAGGTCTCTGCTGTCACCACATCGGCTCCGATTTCCCTGACGGGTTTCAGGGCACGGGTGTAGACACCAGCATACACCTCCATCCGTCGTGCGTCGAGCATCGGACAGAGCAGGGCGTCCTCCTCTGGAATCTCCCTCAACAGCACAGGCACGCAGAGCAGTTCCAGCGTCGGGACGGCAATCAGTTTCAGATTCCTACCGTAACAGATACCCTTCGCCATTGACACACCGATGCGCAGTCCTGTATAGGAACCAGGTCCGCAACTGACGGCCACAGCGTCAAACGGGATGGCGTGGTTGTCTGTAAACGACAGGGCCTCGTCAACCATCGTACCCAGTCTCTCCGCATGATTCGGCCCACTGTGGTCGTCCTGTTGGAAGATGACATGCGAGTCCTCCGAAACGGCTACGGAGCACACGTCTGTACTGGTCTCTATATGTAGTATTGTTGACATAGGGTGCAAAGGTACGCATTTTTCCGCCAATATCGCCCTTTTTATCAGAAATTAACTTAGAAACCGCTCTGGCAGACCATTTCCGCCTTGCTTTATGATGCCCTGAATCCGGTTTGTCTCATTGCCCACCATGCAAAGTTTTCCCTCGTAATTAAGGGAAAACATTTTAGATTGAAAATATATTCCCTCGCAATTAAGGGAATACTTTTTGGGTTGAAAATATATTCCCTCGCATTTAAGGGAATACTTTTTGAGTTGAAAATATATTCCCTCACATTTAAGGGAATATTTTTTTCTCACAAGGTGTCTGACACTGAGCCCTCTTCTCTACCTTGCTGTTTGGGGGAAATACCAACAAAATACCACATAACTATCCAAAAAACGATTACGCAGACAAAAGACACGGTTAAAGTCGTGTCAGAAAACAGGTCACGTTTCGAGAAATTTACGATTCCATGAAATGCAGCGCATAATAGCAATGAATGGGTATCACTCACCACCTTTCCTATTCCCCATGAAGCGAAAAGCAGAAGTAGGAAGAATGGCAAGACACTTCGCTGATTTAAATCCAGATGCCACTATAATCCGCAAAACGATTTTTCTGGCCATCCAAAAACGAAACGAGCAAATTTCCGAGCCAAAAAGAAAAACGAATCGGTATTGGAAACGTCAAACACACAAGCCAAAATCAAGCATTAAAAAGCCTCGAAAAAATTACATTTTCCGAGGTTTTTTTTTGCTCTAAAAATTTGCTCAATTCAAAAAAAATTCGTACCTTTGCAAACAGTTAGATTGGCTTACTTTACCCTAAAATTTCAGGGTGATTTATCATGCTCTCTTGTCAAACGTTGCATACATTTCAACTTGAGGAACTCGACGTTGGAAACCGTTTGCAATGCCATTCAAACAGCGTTCTAATGTCCTTAACATTGCCGGAATGATATGCTGTTTGTAGAAGTCTCGAGGTCGCAAATCATAGTCAATCTTCACTATTTCCTGCTCACATATATCACCTGTGTCATAGCCGTTATCTGCCCAGAACCATGTCGCTGCTGTGATTGGTTCGTGTCGTTTGTATGCCCATTTGATGGACGATGCTCCACGACCGTATGGCAAAGGTGAAGGGTGAAAG
>JAFZNI010000010.1 GCA_017551005.1 Prevotella sp. | reverse complement strand
GGCTCAACTGCATCAGGCAAACGAGGTGGTGGCATTCCTGCAGAACTTCATTCTCGAACGTACGGAAGCGATAAAGAAACTCAACGAGAGCGGCGATTCGACCATCTATCTCAGTCCGCGCGAATGGAATGAGGTAGAACGTACGCTCAACGCCATCGACAACAACCGCTTCGCCAACATCCGTGAACAATATCCTAATATGCAGGAAGACGATATCCGCCTGTGCCTGCTCACCCGACTCGGCATCAGCAATCGTGCCATCGGCAACATCTACTGCATCACCGTCTCAGCCGTCCAGCACCGCAAACTCAAACTAAAAAAGGACGTTTTCGAAGAATCCAATCCTGACATCACGCTGGAGCATATACTCAACAGCAAATAATATCACACTGGAATCAATAATAAAAAACAAAAGAATATGAAAAAGAACTATTTACTCGCGTTACTAATTCTACTTTTATGTATGGTAGGTGTCAATGCTTCTGCCTATAACATTGAAGTGGAGAATGCCGATGGCATTACGATTTACTACAACTACATTAACAATGACACAGAATTGGAGGTTACTTATAAGCAAAGGCGTGTAAGTACATACAGTGGGACTGTAAACATTCCAAAAGAAGTTGTGTATGAAGGTAAAACATTAAGTGTGACGAGCATCGGTGGAGAGGCGTTCAAGAATTGCTCTGATTTAACCTCTATCACCATACCCAACAGTGTGACAAAGGTTGGAAGCAATGCATTTCAAAATTGCCCAAACCTAACAAAGGTTGAAATAGATAACAATGCCATAGTGTCAAAGGATTATGAATCTAATTCCGCTTCAACACTTAATGCTATTTTTGGTAGCCAGGTCAAAGAATATATCTTAGGTGAAGATGTGACGAGTATCGGTAAATATGCATTTTGGGGCAGTCCTAATCTGACATCAGTCAAGATGTCCAACAGCGTAACAAGCATAGGGGAATTTGCATTTGGAAATTGTTACAACCTGACTTCTGTTGATATGTCAGACAATTTGACGAGTATTGGGGAAAGTGCGTTCTCAAGTTGTTTTAGGCTGACTTCTATTACCATACCCAGCGGTGTGACGAAAATTGAACTATGGACATTCAGCGGCTGCGGATTAACCAAAGTTGAAATACATAGCGATGCTATAGTATCAAGAGACTATAATTACAGAGGATTGTCGAGTGATTTTGGCGGTCAAGTCAAAGAGTATATTTTAGGAGAAGAAATAACCGGCATTGGAAATTATGCTTTCTATAGTTGTGCTATAACCTCTATCACTATACCCGACAAAGTAACAAGCATCGGAGAAAGTGCATTCGCAGAATGTCATGACCTCAATTCTATCTTTATACCTAAGAATGTAACGAGAATCGGCGAAAATGCGTTCTATAACTGTAATGGTCTTACGTCAATTCAAGTGGAAAGCGGAAATACGGCTTATGATTCTCGTGAAAACTGCAATGCTCTTATTAATACTGCTGACAACACGATCATTCTGGGCTGTCAAAATACGGTAATCCCCAACAGCGTGACAGCCATAGGAGATAATGCGTTCTATGGATGCACAGGCTTAACCTCTATCAGTATTCCCAATGGCGTGACGAGCATTGGAAATAGCGTATTCTGTGGTTGCTCTAGCCTCACTTCTATTAGTATTCCTAATAGTGTAATAAGCATTGAACAATATGCTTTTGCTAGTTGTAAAGGGCTTACCTCTATTATAATTCCCAATAGTGTGAAAACTATTGGTGAAGCAGCATTCTTTTCCTGTTCTAGTTTGTCTTCTATCACCATCCCCAGTAGCGTGACAAGTATTGCTTATCGTGCATTTCAGAACTGTTCTGGTTTGACGGCTATTCAAGTAGAAAACGGAAACACAGTATATGATTCTCGTGAAGACTGCAACGCTATTATTGAAACAACCAGTAATACAATAATATGGGGATGTATGAATACGATTATTCCCAATAGTGTGACAAGCATCGGGAAAATAGCATTCTCTGGCTGTTCTGGCCTGACCTCTATCACCATTCCTAATAGTGTAACAACTATTGAGAGTAATGAATTTTGGGAATGTACGAATCTGACCTCTATATCTTTTCCAAATAGTGTAACAAGCATTGGAAGTGGTGCATTTGCTGATTGCTGGAACTTGGCCACCGTTATAATTGGTAATGCTTTGACGAACATTGGAGACGGTGCGTTCATACGCTGTTCTCGCTTGACAAACATGTACTGTTATACAGAGAAAGTGCCAGAACTTGGCAACAACGTTTTTGATTATTCTCATTATAATGCTACGCTCCATGTGCCTGAAAGTTCCTTGGAAGCGTATGACACTACAGAGCAATGGATGGACTTCGGGATTATCGTAGCACTGTCTGATAGTGATCCCATTCCAACAGGAATAAATGGTATAAATGATAATGTAAAAACTGGTGAAAGTTATTACTCTATTGATGGTAAGCAGATAGCAGCACCTCAGCGAGGCCTGAACATCATTCGAATGAGTGATGGCACAACGAAAAAAGTAATCAGATGAAAAAGAATTGTTCACTCCCGTTGCTTATCTTGCTATTATGCATGATTGGAGTTAATGTTTCTGCCCATGATATTGAAGTTCCCAATGTCGATGGTGTTACGATTTATTACAACTATATCAACAATGGCACTGAACTGGCAGTTATTTATGCTGGAGATTGGTATGGATACGTTAACAACGAATATAGTGGAGTTGTGGTCATTCCAGAAGAAGTTACTCTTGAGGAACATACATTAAAAGTGACGAGCATAGGAGAATGGACGTTCTATGGTTGCTCTGGTCTAAAATCGATCACTATTCCCCCAAGTATAACACACATCGGAAATAACGCGTTTTTCAACTGCCATGACCTCAACGCTGTACATATTTCAAATTTGGAAGCATGGTGCAACATCCAATTTGATGGTGGATTTTTTAGTCGGTATCATTTGTATTTGAATGGTAAGGAAGTAAAGGATCTGGTAATTCCTGAAAGTGTGACTTCTATTAGTAATTATGCATTTGCAAAATGTTATCGCCTGCTTTCCATCACTATTCCGGATGGAGTGACCAACATCGGATATCATGCGTTCGCGTTGTGCTCTAACCTGCAAAATATTTATTGCTATTCAGAACAAGTGCCAGAAACGGGCGATAACGTTTTTGAAGATTCAAATTATGATGCGACGCTTCATGTGCCTGCTGCATCTGTCAGTGCATACCAAGCCACTGAGCCATGGAAGAACTTTAAGAAAATCGTAGCACTGCCTGCTCAGTATGATTATCATCCATTTGTTGAAGACAGCAAGGTGTGGGTGGTTAAGACCATTTCCAATCGGTTGCCAACAGAAGAGCAGATTGAATACTATTATTTCGATGGTGATACCATCGTAAATGGACAGTATGCCAAACGAATGCTGGGCGACAGAATATCCTATGGTGAATATATAAGTGGAGAATATATTGGGGCCTGGTACGAGCAAGACAAAAAAGTCTATTTTGCATTCAAAGGAAAAGAGCAGTTTGAATTGCTCTATGACTTCACGCTTTCCACTGGCGATTACATTCAAAGTACAAATGTAGAGGAAGGTCCTTTGCAAGTAACTAAGACATCGGGGGGTATCCCTGGCTTCAACGGTACATATTATGATCTCAAATCTAAAAATAATGATAGAGTTGAACGCTGGTTCGAAGGTGTAGGTAGTGAGCATTATCCATGGCTTCGCAGGAACATAGATGAGGGGCCAATAATTCTCCTGAAATGCGGTGTAGGCGATGAAATCCTCTATTACAACAGCGAAGAGGATGACCCATACACTTTGGGAGCCAGGAGACACCGCTTCGACTTCACCCATACTATCAAGACAAAGCCCCAATCCCGCACGAGGAACGGAGCAGAAGAGACAATGTATGGCGAATACAACGACCAACAGTTATGTATTAATCTCGACCCGATTGATGATACCTATCTGGTTAGCATTACAAGCGAATCAGGCAAAACCGTCTACGAAAAGGAAATCAACGCAGGCAACATCGTAGCCCTCAACATTGACATCTCTACTTATGCTGAAGGTCGTTACACCGTCACTGTGGAGAATAGTCGTGAGTCGTTCACAGGTGAGTTCGGAGCACAGACG
>JAFZNI010000101.1 GCA_017551005.1 Prevotella sp. | reverse complement strand
GGAACTTGTAGACCATTTCGACAGCCACGGCACCACCAACGAGCAGGTCTTGGCCCACTACCTCTTAGGCCGCGCCTATAGCGACATGGGCGAGGCACCAAAAGCCATCAGTAGTTATCAGGATGCCGTCAACGCTGCCGACACGACAGTCAATGATTTCGATTTCAATACATTAAGTTGTGTTTATTCACAGATGGCAGAATTATACCGTCGCCAACTGCTACTAACCAACGAGATAGAGGTTCGTAATAAAGCCAGTCATTTTTCTTTCCGTGCCAATAAATCTAAGTGGGCATTATATAATCAGGTCATGTCTGCCGGAGCCTATATATTATTGAATAAAAAGGATAGTGCCGAGATCATCTTAAAGTCTGCACTCGAACAGTATCGAAAACATGGTTATATTCAGCAGGCTTTGCGGTATTCCAAGACATTAATTCACTTATATACGGAAAATCCTCAACGGTTGGCAGAAGCCAAGGCTCTCATGGATGAGTTTGAGGCTAACTCTAATTTGTTCGACGAACATCATGAACTCCCTCCTTCTCAGCGACAATACTATTATTATAAAGGCAAATATTTTGAAGGTATCCATCAACTTGATTCTGCAGAATACTACTACCGTAAGGTAAATCGTCCGAACATAGACTATGTTTCTCAAGACCCTATGTTTAAGGGACTCTTAAGCGTATATTGCAAGCGTCATCAGGCCGATTCTATTGCCAAATATGCTCGGTTGTATGGTATGGCCAATGACTCATCTATTGCTCTTAAAGACCAGGATATTGTGGCCCAAATTTCTGCCAATTATAACTATAGTCGCTATCAGTTAAAAGCCGTAGAAAACGAGAAAAAGTTCTACCAAACACTTTTGATACTCATCGGTCTTTCTGTATGTTTTATCTTCATCATTATTGCCATTTCTTGGCTGTATCGAAAGAATCAAAAAGAGAAGCAGAAAAGAATTGCCAAATTGGAGGAATCTCTTAGCAGTGCGAAGCAGCAAAGAAGTGCGGTGCAGGAGGAACTGAAGAAACTGAAGGAAAAAGACTATGAAGGCATAATTGCGGAAAAGGAAAGGCAAGAGGCAGAACTGACTCTGACCATAGAACAATTGCAGGCAGAAAACGATAGATTCAAGCATGAACAAGACCATCTTGAAACTTTCTTAGAGAGCCCAATTGCCCAGTTATTCATTAAGAAGGCAAATGGTAAGGCGGAACGGCCTATACCATCAGAGGCTGAATGGAAATTGCTGATGTCTCAGTTCAGCAAAGACATTCCCGTTACCTTTAAGTCCTTTGGTGAGGGCAAGTCCTTGTCTCCTCTGGAGCAGCGTATCTGTATGCTGCTTATTCTCGATATTCCGGAAAAGGCCATCTCCATAATGACAGATTCTGTTGGTTCTACAATATCAAATGCCAAGTCTCGTGCCAACGAAAAACTCTATGGCAAGAAAGATGCCTCTTCGTTGAAAAACAACTTGATTCATGCGCTTAGACGGTCTTGACGAATTTTGACGAATTTTTTTTGTAATTCGTTGTGATGTAAATATATAGATGGGGAATAATTCCTAACTTGACGAATCTTGACGAACAAAAAACATTCCCAGCATTTGGAGGGATAACACTATAGTCATATCTTTGCAGAAATTTTACTAATATCAAAGATATGAACACAACACCGATCACCGGGCCAGGCCCCATTGATAGCAAGGAGGAACTGACGGAAAAGGTAATTGTGAAATAGAATTCCATATATTTTATGGAAAATTGTGAGTGTTTTGTGCCGTCTCTTTATGGGGAGACGGCACTTTCTTCATTGCCACACAGCGTACCATGATCCTATCGCGCGGGCGTGCGTATTTAAGGAAACAGAAAAACAATCCGCTCATCCCGCCTATCCCACACGTAAGATTTTTTACTTCAGGTGTGGGATGAGCGGGATAGGTGGGATAAAAAGTGGATATGACAAGTATACGCGCATACGTGCGAGAGTCAAATGGTTTTTGTCCCAGCACGTGGGATTTTTCTATCGACGGTCGTAATTTTTGCTACGACACTACTATTTTTTGCTACGACAGTACTATTGAAATTTAAGACACTTTATTTCGGTTGGTCCGCCTCTAAGCGGTCGATGGCGCCGGAGACGGGATTGAGCCAGAGGTGCGTGGTGTAGCGTTTGTTGAAAAGGGCTCCGCTCAGGAGTTCCACATTGCCGAACTGGGCGGCGGGGAACTCGTTGGTGACAATCACCCCATCGGCATTGTAGATGGAGGCCTTCATCTTGCCTGGGACATTCACATAGACACCATCTTCCTGTTTCTGCTTTTTCTTCTCATCGGGATCCGCCACAGGGACGGCATGGAGATCTGCTATCATAATATAATAAGGTACGCCCGCGAGGTCGTCATCATCGACGAGACCCAGTTTTTTTGAGAAACGGAATAACAACGACTGCTTGCTTTCCTTATTGGGAACGATGGTCATCGACTTTTCAAGCGTGTCTTTCTGGGTGGTGCCGGCAAAGAGACTGGTGAGACTGCGGTCCTGCATGTCGAGTTGGTTGAGCATCAGTTGCAGTTGCGCACCGTCCTTAGGCATATTGTCAGCCTGTCCGCGCACGAGCAGGTTGCGGCTCTCACGGATCTCATAGATGTCCTGTGCCGTGAGTTCGGCCATCTTGGCTGTGCTGCCAGCGGCCAGGATTTCCTCGCTCATATACTGGCGCGGGTTGACGGGCTCAGGGCGTGGGGCAGGTTTGAAGGGCGGCTCCAGCGCAGCGGGTTTCGGGGTGGCATTGATGGCCAGCAATACACCATCGTCGGACAGGGCAATATTGGCAGCCACCGATTTCGGATCGAACTTGACGGCAAAGCGCTTGTTGGTGTCTGCTCTGGAAACGGCTTCCTGGCGGATGCCGATGATGCGGTAGGCGATGGAAGGCTCGCCTGACACATCCTTCAGGCGCAGGTAGCGGTCAGCATACTTGCAGAAATCACCGGGGGTATAGGTGGTCTTCTCTATCTGCACGGTGATACGGATGGCTGTCTTGGGAAGGAAGTAGACGGCTCCCTCACTGGTGACACCGGGCTGGTAGGGGGTTGTCACTGTCTGGGCATTTAAAGGCAAAAGGGTAAAAAGGTAAAGAGGTAAAACCTTTACCCACCCTGTAACCTTATTAAATATAATAGTCTTCATCATGATTTGTATTTTTACCTTTTTACTTTTTTACATTTTTACATTTTTACCTTTTTACATTTTTCCTTTATTAGTCTCTTATTTTCTTGAATGCGTAGGGTAGGTAATGGATGATGTCGCCGGCCATCAGACTCTCCTGTCCCAGTTCGCGGGCAGCGATGTCGCCGGCGAGACCGTGCAGGTACATGCCGATGAGACAGGCATCCTGTTGCTTGTAGCCTCTGGCCAGCAGTCCGGTGATGATGCCCGTGAGCACATCGCCGCTGCCCGCCGTCGCCATACCGGCATTGCCGGTGGAATTGAAGATGACGTGACCGTCGGGGAGACAGAGGGCGGAGTGATGACCTTTGAGAATCACATAACCCTGCACGCGCTCGGCGAGGTTGCGGGCTTTGGAAAGCACCTCGTAACTGTCGTTGCTGTGACCCTCCAAGCGTTCCAGTTCCTTGGGGTGGGGGGTGAAGATGATGCCTTTGGGCATCTGTTGCAGCCAGGCCCGGTGGTTGGCCAGGATATTGATGGCATCGGCATCGGCAACGATGGGACATTGGGTGCCGCGTATCTGAGTGATGAGGGCGATGGCAGTCTGTTCGCTGGTACCGAGTCCGGGCCCGATGCCCAGGGCGTCGAAGTCTTCTGTGTCGACGGCCTCAGAAAAGACGGTCTCGTCGCGGTCGAACTGGATGATGGCCTCGGGGACGCTAATCTGCAAGATGACACTGTTCTGCTTGGGGGTATGGGTGGTGACCTTTCCTGCACCGGAACGGAAACAGGCCTTTGTGGCCAGCACGGAGGCTCCCGCCATACCGTAACAGCCTGCAATGATCAGGGCGTTACCCATATTTCCCTTGTGGGCATAAGGGTTGCGCTTCAGCAACAGTGGACGGATGTCGTTTTCCTCCGCAATCGCATAGTTGGCATCAATCTTGCCGATACCTTCCTGACTCAGTCGGATATCAAGCACTTTCACTTGTCCGATCAGTTGCTGGTTCT
Source organism: Prevotella sp. (assembly GCA_017551005.1). Taxonomy (GTDB): domain Bacteria; phylum Bacteroidota; class Bacteroidia; order Bacteroidales; family Bacteroidaceae; genus Prevotella. The sequence continues at coordinate 10,854 of JAFZNI010000101.1, read as the reverse complement.
CTGAGAAGAGAAAGGATAGTTTCTTCTGTCCGAGTGTCAGCGTGAGATCGGCATGGATGATGTTGGCCCGTATGTTGAAAGAGTTGTCTTCAGTCATCAGGCCTGAAGGCACATCGATGCTGACCACCTTTGCGGGGGAAGAGTTGATGTATTTGACCAACGAGGCAAAGCCTCCGGCAAGCGGCTTGTTGAGTCCAGAACCGAAGAGGCCGTCGATGACAACCATCTCTTCTTTCAGGTGGGGCGGGTCGAACTCCTGGGTGACCTCCACGAACGACTTCACCTTTTTGTCGACGAGACGCGCCCTGTTGGCGGCACAGTCTTCGGAGAGATGACCGGAGATGTTGAAAAGATAGGTCTGCACATCGTATCCCTGGTCAAGCAGCATGCGGGCCACGGCCAGTGCATCGCCGCCGTTATTGCCCGGGCCGGCGAAGACGACCATCGGGGTGGTCCTGCTCCATACGGAGGTGATGGCTTGGGTGATGGCTTTTGCCGCCCGCTCCATCAGATCGATAGATTTGATGGGCTCGTGGTCGATGGTATATTTGTCTAACTCACGTATCTGAGCACTCGTGAATATTTTCATAGGTGCAAAAATAATAAAAAATTGAGAATTGAGAATTGAGAATTGAGAATTTTTTGTAATTTTGCAGCAAATTTAATCATTTTGTGCTATGAGCAGTATTAAAATCAATGGCAAACGATTCAGAGTATCCATCCCTGAGGCAGAAATAAAAAGGCGTGTCAAAGAGGTGGCCGAACAGATCAGCAGGGATCTGGAAGGGAAGAATCCGCTGTTTCTCGGCGTGCTGAACGGTTCTTTTATCTTTGCTGCCGACCTGATGCGCGAGATGACCATCCCGTGTGAGATATCCTTCGTGAAACTTGCCTCCTATCAGGGAACCACCTCGACAGGAAAGGTCAAGGAGGTCATCGGCATCAATGAAGACCTGTCAGGACGTACCGTTGTTATCGTGGAGGATATTGTGGAGAGCGGGGCAACCATGCAGCGGATGATAGAGCAGTTGGGTACGAGGAATCCTGAATCTGTGCGGATATGTACGCTGTTCTTTAAGCCCGACAAATTGAAGGAAGACCTGAACCTTGACTACGTCGCGTTCCGTATCCCCGATGACTTTATTCTGGGCTACGGCCTTGATTATGACCAGGCAGGGCGCGGGTTGAGAGATGTTTATACCATTATAGAAGATAAGGATATGAAGAATGTTGTGATTTTTGGCGCGCCCGGCTCAGGCAAGGGTACCCAGAGCGATAAAATGATTGAGAAATATGGCCTGAACCATATCTCGACGGGTGATGTGTTGCGTGCAGAGATCAAGAACGGCACGGAACTCGGTAAGACAGCCAAGGGCTATATCGACAATGGTCAGTTAATTCCCGACGACCTGATGGTGAGTATCCTTGCCTCGGTCTATGATTCGTTCGGACGGGAGCACAAGGGCGTGATCTTCGACGGTTTCCCCCGTACCATCCCACAGGCAGAAGCCCTGAAACAGATGCTGGAGGAGCGTGGTGACAAGGTGGCAGCGATGATTGAACTCGACGTGCCGGAGGATGAACTGATGAAGCGTCTGATCCTGCGCGGGCAGCAGAGTGGGCGTGCCGATGATAATGAGGAAACTATCAAGAAGCGTCTTGTGGTGTATCACTCACAGACGCAGCCGCTCATCGAGTGGTACAAGCGGGAGGGCATCCATTACCATATCAACGGCTTAGGGGAACTCGATCGTATTTTCGCAGATATCTGCGAGGTAATTGATAGTATCTAGGCGATCCTAGGCATTCCTAGGCATTCCTAGGCTGTCCTAGGTGATCCTAGATGATCTTAGAAAGATGGAGAGCAATTTTGTAGATTACGTCAAGATCATGTGCCGCTCCGGCAAGGGCGGTAAGGGCTCGATGCACCTGAAACATGTGAAGTACAATCCCAACGGCGGACCTGACGGTGGCGACGGTGGTAAGGGTGGTAGTATCTACCTGCGCGGCAACCATAACTACTGGACACTTTTGCACCTGAAATACGAGCGCCATATCTTTGCGGAGCACGGAGGCAACGGTGGTAGGGACAAGTGCCACGGTACCGATGGTAAGGATGTCTATATCGACGTACCCTGTGGAACGGTGGTCTATAATGCCGAGACGGGTAAGTATGTCTGTGATGTGACCTACGATGGACAGGAAGTGCTGCTGCTGAAAGGCGGGCGCGGCGGACTGGGTAATTTCCAGTTCCGTTCGGCCACGAACCAAGCACCGCGTTATGCACAGCCCGGTGAGCCGATGCAGGAGATGACCATTATCCTTGAACTGAAACTCCTGGCTGATGTGGGTCTTGTGGGTTTTCCCAATGCCGGCAAGTCAACACTGGTGTCGGCACTCTCTAATGCCCGTCCGAAGATTGCCAATTATCCCTTCACCACGATGGAACCCTCGTTGGGTATTGTGGGCTATCGCGACAACAAGTCGTTTGTGATGGCTGATATTCCCGGTATCATCGAGGGTGCCTCAGAGGGCAAGGGTCTTGGCCTGCGCTTCTTGCGTCACATCGAACGTAACTCGCTGTTGCTGTTCATGGTGCCGGGTGATACGGATGACATCAAAAGGGAATATGAGATTTTGCTCAATGAGTTAAAACAGTTCAATCCTGAGATGCTCGACAAGCACCGCGTGCTGGCAGTGACGAAGTGTGACCTGCTCGACGAGGAACTCATCGAAATGCTCCGGGAGACATTGCCTCATGACCTTCCTGTCGTCTTTATTTCTGCCGTGACCGGGTTTGGTCTCGATGAATTGAAGGATGTGCTCTGGAATGAACTGAATGCCGAGAGTAACAAACTGGCAGCCCTGACGGCTGAGGACAGTCTGGTGCATCGTGACAAGGATATGAGTCATTTTGCAGAGGAACTGGCCGACGAGGGAGAGGACGAGGAAATCGAATACATCGATGAGGAGGAGATTGAAGACCTCGAAGACTATGACTACATAGAGGACGAAGATGCCTGAGCCACAACTGACTTACTACCAGATCGCAGACCGTGTCACCGCCTTCAGTTCTACCCGTCACGGCGGCGTGGGGCAGGGTAACTATGGTACATTTAATGTCAACCGCTATTGTGGCGATGCGCCTGAGGCAATAGCCAAGAACGGTTCGTCGCTATGTAAGTTGTTGGGAATCCACGAAGACCATCTCGTCATGCCCCATCAGGTGCATGGTACGGGTGTCACCCAGATCAGCAAAACCTTTTTTCTCTTGTCGGAAGATATCCGCCGTCATGTGACGGAGGGCATCGATGCCCTGATCACGAATGTACCGGGTGTCTGTATCGGTGTTTCGACAGCCGACTGTATACCTATTATTATATATGACCCTGAGCATCATGCCGCCGGCGTAGTGCACAGTGGCTGGCGCGGGACGGTGGCAAATATCGTTGAAGCAGCGGTCGCATCAATGGTGAGGTCTTATCATTCGCGGCCTGAAAGGTTGGTGGCTGTTATCGGCCCCGGCATCTCACGACGGAATTTCGAGGTGGGCGATGAGGTGTACGATGCCTTTGCCGTTGCTGGTTACCCGATGGGTTCCATCGCAGTACGGGAGGAAAAATGGCATATCGACCTGCCCATGTGCTGTCAGTTACAATTAGAGGCGATGGGCATCCCATCCGCGAATATCCGTATGACGGATATCTGCACCTACGAACAGTCAGACGATTATTTCTCGGCCCGAAAGTTAGGTATAGAGTCGGGCAGAATCCTTACAGGAATTGTGCTAAGATAACATAGCGCAAGTATTTTTACCAATTTTAAAAAAAAGTTTCCGTTTTATATCTTTATATCGATTCTTTTTATTAATTTTGCAGCAGAAACAGATAATCCGGCTTTGCCGATACATTAATTAATTAAACATTACCAATTCTATGCAGAAAAGATTGTTTTTGCTGGTTGTTACGCTGCTGACGCTTTCGTTGACGGCTGTAGCACAAATCACTACTTCCAGTATGGCTGGTAAAGTTACTTTTGACGACGCCAACGGCGAAGAAGTCATTGGTGCTACCGTCGTGGCTCTGCACGAGCCGTCAGGAACTCGCTATACGGCAGTGACAAACGTGTCTGGTCGTTTCTCGATTCAGGGTATGCGTACTGGCGGCCCTTACGAGGTGACAGTGTCTTACATCGGCTATCAGCCGAAGGTAATCAAAGGAGTCGTACTCCAACTCGCTGAGACTTACAATTTGTCTGTTTGGATCACTGAGGACGCTACTGAACTTGCTGAGGTGGTGGTCAGTGGTAAGGCTTCGAAGTTCGCTGCTGAGAAGACCGGTGCCTCTACCAACATTACAAGTGCTCAGATTACCAACATGCCGACAGTTTCCCGTAGCATAACGGACTTTACCCGTCTGTCTCCTTATGGCGGTAGCGGTATGAGTTTCGCAGGTGCTGACGGACGTACGGCTAACTTCACGGTCGATGGTGCTAACTTCAACAACAACTTCGGTCTGTCATCAAACCTTCCTGGTGGTGGTAACCCGATTTCTATCGATGCTATCGAGGAATTGCAGGTTGTGGTGTCGCCCTACGACGTGCGTCAGACCAACTTCATCGGTGGTGGTGTGAATGCCATTACGAAGTCTGGTACGAACACCTTCAGGGGGACGGCCTATATCTATCATCAGAATGAGAACATGCAAGGTGATGCCATCTATAACGAGCAGATTAACGGTGCCCGTGAGAAGGATCGCACGACAACTTACGGTTTCACTCTGGGTGGTCCAATCATTAAGGACAAACTGTTCTTCTTCGCCAATGCAGAGATGGTACAGATCCCGAGCGTGGTTAACCGTTGGCAGGGTTCTGATGCAGACAATCCCGCTGATCCGGAGAACTTTATCTCCCGCACGACGAAGGCAGACCTTCAGGCTGTGTCCGACTATGTGGCCAGCAAATACAACTACGACACTGGTAGTTACACCAGTTTCCCTGCTGACAAGAGCAACTACAAGATCCTGGCTCGTCTGGACTGGAACATTACAGACCGTCATCATCTGGCCCTGCGCTACAACTATACGAAGAACCGTAACTGGAGTTCTCCAAACGCCTCTTCAATGGATGGTGGTGCCCGTATGTCTGATGCCCGTATGTCGAAGTCCTCGATGTCGTTTGCTAACACCATGTATTCACAGGATAACATCGTACACTCGTTTACTTTCGACCTGAATAGCCGCTTCACTGAGAAACTGTCGAACCAGTTGCTGGCTACTTATTCGAAACTCGACGATATCCGTGACTCCAAGTCTTCTCCATTCCCCCATATTGATATTACGTATGACAGCAACATCTATATGGCTCTCGGTTATGAGTTGTTTACATGGAACAATGCCGTACACAATACCATCTGGAACATCAAGGATGATGTGACCTACTATATGGAGAATCATAAAATTACTGCCGGTGTCAGTTATGAGTATCAGATGGCAGATAACATGTATATGCGTAATGGTACAGGTTACTATCGCTTCAATGCCACAGACGCTATGTGGGAGAATGGCGTGCTGAACCCCGCACTGCTCTTCAACAGCAATCCTGAAATCGTGGCTCTCACCTATGGCTATGATGGCAAGGAAGATCCTGCAGCCCGTGTTCAGTTCAATAAGTTGGGCTTCTACCTGCAGGATGACTGGAACATCCTCGATAACCTGAAACTGACCTATGGTCTGCGTGTCGATGGCCTGTTCTTCAACAATGACGACCTGATGACCAACAAGGCCATCTATGATCTCGACTACAATGGTGAGCATATCGATACTGGTCAGTGGCCCAGTTCTAAGATGACTTTATCGCCACGTCTCGGCTTTACATGGGATGTCTTCGGTGATAAGTCATTGAAGGTACGTGGTGGTACAGGTCTCTTCTCAGGTCGTCTGCCTCTGGTGTTCTTCACTAACATGCCAACCAACTCTAATATGGTTCAGTACAAGGGTATCTGGAACGCCACGGGTAAGAATAGCGGTATGAAGACCGATATGTCTCAGTTTGCTGGTAATATCATGACAGGCAACACCCTGCGTGATTATATCATCAGCCACAACCTCGGTCCTGAGACCATCAAGCCAGAGGATGGTGTTGCTGGTTCAACTATCAATGCCGTGAATCCCGACTTCAAGATGCCGCAGGTTTGGAAGACTTCTATTGCCATAGACTATCAGATTCCGACCTCATTCCCGTTCACCGCTACCGTTGAGGCTATCTTTAACAAGACCATCAACGCTGTATGTATCTCCGACTGGAGTATCAAGGATGTTGGCGGTTTCGCCCGTCTGAACGGTGCTGACAATCGTGCCCTGTATCAGAACTTCAAGTATACCGATGCCAATGGTAAGGCTCTGCCTAACGCCTTCGTGCTCGACAATACTTCTAAGGGCTATGGTTGGACATTCAATGCTACCCTTAATGCACAGCCTGCAGAGTGGATTAGCCTGATGGCTGCCTATACTCATACAGTCAGCAAGGAGAAGACCGGTATGCCGGGTAGTGATGCATCATCGGCATTCACCTATATCCCTTGCGCACAGGGTCCGAACAACGTTGGTCTGCACAACTCGCAGTACGTGACACCTGACCGTATCGTGGCTAATGCCACTATTCACGACAAGAGCGGCAACCACTATAGCCTGATTTACGAGACTTGGCGTGGTGGTTACAATACCTCTTATCTTGTGAGCAACGATATGAACGGTGATGGCTACCAGTATGACGTAGTCTATGTACCTACAGACCAAGAGGTCGCTAACGGTGAATTCCGCTTCGTGTCAGAAGATGATAAGAATCGCTTCATGGACTTCGTTCACAGCGATGACTACCTGAGCAGCCGTCAGGGTAACTATGCTGAGGCTTACAGCGTCTACTCTCCTTGGGTACACCGTGTGGATTTCAGTTACAAGCACGACTTCAAACTGGAGGTGGGCAAGACCAAGCACACCCTGCAGTTGAGTTTCGACATGAAGAACATTTTGAATTTCTTCAACAGTGAGTGGGGTGTCAGCAAGATTGCCAACCTCGACTACAGCACAGCCCCAAGCAGCAGTGTGCAGTACTCGCGCATCCTGAAGTACGAGGGAGTTGATGCCGATGGTTATGCTACGTTCTCTACGCCGAAGGCTGTCAACGGCAATGCGTCGAAGTGGAATCCCTATCACTCTCTCGGCCAGTGCTGGTATGCCTCTGTCGGTATCAAGTATTTCTTTAACTAAAGATGAAAAGGTATAAAAGTAAAAAGGTAAAGAATATGAAACTGAGATATTTTATTCCATTATTCGCAGCGGTCATGACCCTGCTGACAGGATGTAAGTCGGAAGAAGATCCTATCTATCTGGACAATTTCACGACATCCACATCCTATGTTGCACTGGATAAGAACGGTGGTACAACCCAGGTTACTGTTAATGCCACAGACTCTTGGTCTTTTGATACGGCATCCATTCCTTCTTGGCTGACGGTATCGCCCACGAGTGGCTCTGCTGGTCAGAGTACCATTAGTTTCTCTGCAGAGGCATACGCCGGACGTACGGCTACGCTGAAGGTCGTGTGTGGTGGTAATACGCAGGAAATCAACGTCATCCAGGGACTCTCAGAGATATCCAATGCTACCTGTGCTCAGGTCATCGCCGGTCCTGATGCCAAAACCTATCGTGTGACTGGTACCGTGACGGGTATTGCCAATACCACCTATGGTAACTGGTATATGAACGATGGTACGGGCGAACTTTATATCTATGGTACGCTCGACAAGAGCGGTAAGGACGGACAGAACAACTCTATCGCCGCATGGGGTATTGAGGTGGGTGACGAACTCACTGTCGAGGGTCCGAAGACAACCTATAACGGCACCGTAGAGTTGGTGAACGTCACTGTTGTGAAAATCAATAAGTCGCTCATCAAGGTTGACTCTCTGAGCATTAAGGACGCTACACTGCCTGTAGAGGGTGGTGATATCACTGCAGTGCTGTCTTGTAAGGGTAATGGCGTTGCTGTTGAGATTCCTGAAACTGCAAAGGATTGGCTGTTTGTAACGGGTACAACTTTCGGTGCTGCTCCTGAGGTGAAGTTCCATGCTTTGACCAACAATGGCGCTGACCGTGAGGCTGTTGTCGTCTTCAAGACCACAGACGGCAAGAAGGAGTATACCGCTCAGACTACGATTAAGCAGAAGGGTGTTGCCAAGGGGTCTGGTACGGATACCGATCCGTTCAATGTGGCCGCAGCCCTGAACTATACCAAGGCTCTGGGTGCTGACGTTGTCTCTGAGAAGGATGTCTACGTGAAGGGTATCATCTCCAGCATCAAGTACACCTACAGTGCAGACTTTGGTACTGCTACCTATAACATTTCTGATGATGGTACAGAGTCAGGTGTGTTTACGGTTTATGGTAGTTACTATTATGACAACCAGCCTTGGGTTGAGGGCAATGAGCAGATCAAGGTCGGCGACGAGGTGATTGTTGTCGGTAAGGTGATCTACTATAAGGGTACTACGCCTGAATTCAGCAGCAAGCAGAACTGGCTCTTCTCGCTCAACGGCAAGACATCTTCTGTGACTGCTACCGTTGCTGAGTTCCTCGCTGCCGCTGAGGACGATACACGCTACAGTCTGACAGGTGTCGTGACAGAACTCTATAGCAGCGATAAGCAGGGCAAGAGTTTCTATATCAAGGACTATAGTGGTCAGGCACTTGTCTATCGTACTGAGGGATTCCTCGACTCAGGCATCAAGGTAGGCGACGTGGTGACGGTTGTCGGTAAGCGTGGTAGTTATAAGAATAATCCACAGATGGTGAATGGTAACTGCTCACTGGAGCATGCCGTGACACCTGTCACGATTGCCGAGTTCCTCACCAAGCCCGATGACAAGAACACCTACTATATGGTGACTGGTACGATCAGTTCGCTCCTTGGCAGCAACGGTAAGGAAAACGACTTTGGTAACCTCTATATCACCGATGGTACCAATGAACTCTATGTTTATGGTACTTATCCCGGATGGGGTGCTACAGGCGATGCCCGTAAGTTCTTCATTGCCGACAACGGCATCCAGGTGGGCGATGAGATTACCATCATCGGTTACAAGGACACCTATAAGGAACTTGTAGAACTCTGTCAGGGTGTTTGCTTCTCATTTAAGAAGGCAGGAGAGTAATTTATGAACAGATATGTATTACTGGTGATGTCATTATTGGCATCACCAGTTGCTTTCTCACAAGGGCCGAACGATACGGGTACCTACTATCAGGAGGCCGACGGCAAGAAGGGAGCGGAACTGAAGACTGCCCTCTTCCAGGTGATTAGTCCGCACGAGATGCAGTCCTACACTCCTGGCGTATGGAATGCTGTCAACACCTATGACATCCGTCCCGACGGTTGTATCTGGGACATCTATTCCGGTATCTCCAATTTTACACCGAAGGAAGATCAGGACAAGGGTGCTGATATTGACGAGGAAGGTGTGGTCTATAACCGTGAGCACGCCATGCCGAAGAGTTGGTTTAATGAAGGTTCTGGTGCCACCGATTATCCGATGTACACCGACCTGCATCATATCTTCCCTACCGACCGTGCCGTCAACAGTATTCGCTCTAACTATCCTTACGGCGAGGTGGACAAGACCAGGAATCCAACGAAACAGTCGGTGGGCGGTTTCTCGAAGTTCGGCATCTGTGATCCAAGCATCGGCTATACCATTCTGAACAGTACAGCCCGTGTTTTTGAGCCTAATGATGAGTATAAGGGCGATCTGGCCCGTGTCTATTTCTATATGGCCACCTGCTATGAGGCATATAAGACTGGTGGTGGTAAGGAACGCAGCCCGAAGGACTGGGACAAAGGCGATAAGACGATGCTCGACGGCACGATCTTCCCCTTCTTCAAGGAGTGGGCGCTGAAGATGCTGCTACGCTGGGCGCAACAGGATCCTATCAGTGAGAAGGAAATCAAGCGCAATGAGGGCATCTATGGCATTCAGAAGAACCGCAATCCCTTTGTCGACTATCCAGGCCTGGAGCAGTATATCTGGGGTACATATTCAGACGTGGCTTTCAGTTACGATAATTACACCCAGCCGGAGACATCAGATATTTCTGAAATCCAAATGACGACTCCTGTAGATGATGCTGTCTACGATCTCAAGGGACTGCGTGTCAAACAACCGAAGAAAGGTCTCTATATCCGCAATAAACGTAAAATCATCGTCAAATAAAAAGAATCCCGCTTCATCTGAAGTGGGATTCCTTTTTTAGTAGGGACACCCGGGCTCGAACCGGGGACCTCTGCAATGTGACTGCAGCGCTCTAAACCAACTGGGCTATGCCCCTAAATTGCATTTGCGGGTGCAAAAGTAATGCTTTTTTCTGAAACAGCCAAATATTTCTACGATTTTTTGTTAATTCTCAATTCTCAATTCTCAATTTTCAATTTAAATGTGTAACTTTGCACGCAAATTTGCAAATTATAGTTTAGTATGGCACAAGAAGATGTTTTTAAGAAAATCGTGAGCCACTGTAAGGAGTATGGTTTCGTATTCCCCTCCAGTGAGATTTACGATGGTTTAGGCGCTGTGTATGACTATGGTCAGAACGGTGTGGAGTTGAAGAATAACATTAAACAGTATTGGTGGAAGGCTATGACGATGCTGCACGAGAATATCGTGGGTATCGACAGTGCCATCTTCATGCACCCGACGATATGGAAGGCTTCTGGACATGTGGATGCCTTCAACGACCCTCTGATTGATAACCGCGACTCGAAGAAGCGCTATCGTGCTGACGTGCTGATTGAGGATCAGATTGC
>JAFZNI010000100.1 GCA_017551005.1 Prevotella sp. | reverse complement strand
TACTCGCAATCACGATATCCTCCCACTGCGCATATTTCTTGCAGTCATATTTCCTAAGTACATCATCAGCCTGTTCTTCCTCCAATTTGACAAAGGCTGTGATGCTGCGCATCCTTTGTCCCCCATCAACACTGCGCGTCAACGGCTTTTGGCGATTCTCCGCCACAGCCAGCCTCACATAGCCCGACAGTTTCCTATGGCTTGCACTTTGGCCATACACCATCAGCGCCAGCCCTACCAGCATCAGTAAAATTATGTTTCTTCCTCTCTTCATGAACTGATTGCAAAGGTACGAAATCTTTCTATCATTTCAAGTTATATTCCTCCATTTTTTTGTTTTTTTGAGTTTTTCTTGGTAGTTTCAATTATTATTTGTATTTTTGCACCGATTAATGACTTGAAACAATATATACAAATTAAACAAGAATAAAAGCATGAAAAAGATTACAATTCTGCTGCTAACCATGTTTTTCGCAGCAACTCATTCGGCAAAAGCCCAGAACTCGTTGTTGGCCACGCTTAACCACAACGACACCATCAAAACCTTCTATGGCAATTCTGCATTTCAAGTCGCACTTGACAATGCTGTTCATGGCGACATCATCACTCTGTCTTCAGGCACGTTCCTGGCCAAGGATATTACAAAGGCAGTCACCATTCGCGGTGCAGGCATGGGAGTGACTACCACTACGGAACCAACAATCATCTCTGGTAATTTCGCAATCAAATCGCTAACCAATGTGGCAGAGAAGTTAACCATTGAGGGCATCTACCATAACGGAACAATTACTTTTTCTGGTGACCAGACACTCAAAAACGCGACTTTTATCAAATGCCGGTTCAGAAGATTTGATGCGCCAGGTGCTTATAGTTCATATTATGGTTCTAACCGTAATCGAGGTGGTTTGGAAAACGCCTCATTCATTCATTGCTACATCACCGAACGCATCAAACTCGACTGGGACTGCAGCGCTAGTTTCTTGAATAGTTTCGTTTACGATCCTTTCTGTTATGATGGGAACACTTCACGCTACACCTTCCAGAACTGCGTCATTATTGACGTTAATGAGACGAACGTGCGCTCCAGTACTTGGAATAACTGTATTGTCTATTCAGTCCGCACTAACACCAGTGTTTATGAGAACAACAACGTGGTTCATAACTGCGTGTGTATCCACGACAGCGTGAATGTATTTTCCAACATCGCCAGTGCCAACACTTTCGTGACGAAGGTGGGTGACGTGTTCCAGAATTTTAAGGGGACCTACAGTGACGACATATCCTTTGAATTAACTGCCACAGCCAAGGCTAATTACAAAGGCAATGACGGTACCGAGGTTGGCATGTATGGTGGCAGTTTCCCCTTTGATCCCGAGACAAGCACTCCTAAGATTACCAAGTGTGTTGTGGCTCCTCGCAGCACGGCTGATGGTAAACTGAGTATTGATATTGAAGTAAGTGGTGCAAAATAGTGTTGTAACCATGCGAAGATACCTTCTTTTGCTTCTGCTTATCCTGCCATTGATGGCCAGGGGGCAGACTCAAGGGCAGAGCGTCGTCTATTGGTACGATCAGGGCGTAGATGCACGTTGTTCTGTTGACATACAGACAGACGGTCAGTACCACATCGATGCTGATGCTGGCAGCCTCTCGGCCGGCGTCCACACGGTCAATGTGGCGGTAGTCGACAGCGACGGCTCGTTCAGCGCACCAGTGAGTCGCTATTTTCTGAAAACCATCGGTAGTGGCGGTACAGGTCACTATTGGTTTGACGAGAACTATTTGGATGTCAAAAAAACGTTGATGGAGGGTGCTTTCCAAGTTGACGTATCCATGTTGACTGAAGGCCTCCACACGTTCCACTTCATGGGCGTGAGTCCTAATGGCAGCACCACGCAGTTAGTGAACCGTACTTTTATCAAACTGGCTCCATTGAAGACCATTGACAGTCTGTTCTGCCAGAGTTATGTTGATGAGGAATTATGGCAGGAAGAACGTTTGGCTGTCAATGACGGTCTGCTGTCATGGAAACTTGACGTCAAAGGGTTGCCGCAGGGCTTCCACCGTCTACAAGTGCAGTTGACTTTGCCTAATGGCCAGTTGGCAGGCAACTATAATGCGTGGTTTGTGCGTGAACCTACTGCTGATGAGCGTGGCATCTTCCAGTGTCTCTATAGTATCGATGGTGAGGCAGAGCAGCGGCAGGCAGGTCAGTTGTCTGATGGCGCCTATCACTTCGACCTTGACGTAGCCAAGTTGTCTGATGGATTGCACCGTATATCATACTACTTGGGCAACCAAAATGGCATCCAAACGGAGAGCCGTTCGGCCTTCTTTGTCAAAGTACCGTTAGGCGGAGAAGGATTGACCAGTTGGCAGTGGTGGTTGAACAGTCTGACCGACGACATCCATACAACCACTTTGTCACAGCCTGTAGACCCATTGCGTGTCACACAGATGCTACCAGTGGGACATCAACCCCTGCGCACGCAGTCGTTCCACTTTGAGGCTCTCTCAACGCCAACGATCTATGCCAAGAACCAGTTGCACCTACGCTTTAACAACGTGAGTCACCGCAGTACCGAACAGGTGTACGACTATGTCGACTACGAGGTGAGCCAAACGGTTGACGATATCGGTGAACTGCTGTCGCTCGACAGTCACACCTTCACCAAGCCTGCCGCTGGTGAGATCTGCTGGTACAAATTGCAGATGAATCCAGGCGACAGTCTGCTGCTATGGGCCGACAATCCCTGCATGATCGAGGCGTTTTCACACAAGGGTGATATATTATATAAGGTAAACGAGGATCAAAGCCGGACAGCCAATGGTTTTGAGGCCACCGACACAATGACCTGTTATGTTGCCCTGCATGATACACAAGGTAATGGTAACATCACCCTCAACTATAAATATAGTAAATGGGATACCCCCGATCTGGCCATTTCCGCTTCTGAAAGCGAGTTACAGGAAGGTCAGACTGTTGTAGTGACAGTCACTCGTAATCGTATGCAGCAAATTACGGTCAATCTGACGTTTGAATGCTCCCAACCTGACCGTTTCGTGTTACCTGTCAATGCCATTATACCCGCAGGAGAGGAATCAACGGAAGTGACTCTGCGAACTGTTGACGACGAACGATATAATGCTCCCTGCGATATTACCATCACAGTTTCTGCACCTCGTCATTACAATGCTTCGCTGACGCTCCATCTCACCGACAATGAGCAAACTATGGATGTAGCCGAATGGCAGTTGTTGAAACAGTGGTATGAAGCCCAGCAGAATCAGGACTGGAAACAATCCTGGACGTTTGGTACCACTCCTGAGACAACAGACTCACTCTATGGTGTATTCTTCCGCAATGGTCATGTACTGGAGGTGCGTCTGCCAGACAATGGTATTTCCGGAGTTCTGAAACCTCAGTTGTTTGCACTGCCCTATGTTAAGACTATCGACCTCAGCAATAATAAACTTTCAGGTTCTATTGACAGCGATTTTGCCAGCCAGATGCCCAAAGACACTCCTTTGAGTAGTCTGAACATTTCACACAATCAGATAGGCGGTAACATAGGTTTGTTCTGCAAGGCATTCACTTCGCTCCGATGGCTTGATGCAAGTTACAACCGTTTCTCTGACGTTGTTCCTGCCCTGCCTGCCACCATTGAAGAGAAGCATCTTAACCTGGATCACCAGCAGGCTGACCGAAACATTAAACTTAGTGAACTCAGCACCAGCCAGGAACTTAGTTCTGTGGTACCAACCATTTTGCTCTATCAGTATGGACAACCTTTGAATGATGAACTATCGCTCCAACTGACCGACGAAACAGGATGGAAAGCACTGATGGAACTCTCGTCAGAGGAATTATCAATCAGTAGTAATCAAAGGGCAGTATTCACACAACCCAGCGGAAGTGTTGTGACGGGTGCTTCACAAAACAAAAGTTTTGTCGAACTCGTCATGGATTATCATCCTGGTGATGCTAACCTCGACGGACTGACCGATGCTATCGATTTGCAGCACACGGTCAACTTTGCCATGGATGATGACCTGTCTGGCGTATTCTGTCTGCCAGCAGCCGATATGCAGCCCAGCGAGGTGATCGACGTGCTTGACGTCATACGATTGGTCAATCTGCTTTTGAATACCGATACCCATGCGGCTGCCCGTAGTCTGCAAACTGCATCTTCCGAACAACGTCATAGTCAGGCTGTTGCCGAAGCCATACTCTTTGTACGTAACGACCAACTTGTTCTGGTTAGTCCGTGTCAGGTGGCTGTCGTAGATGTGGTCTTGTCAAAGTCTTCCAACAAACGGACAGAATGGATTCTGCGCGACGATGGTTACCTGTTGAGTTCGCATGACGATGGTAGCCAGACTCATTTCATCCACTATTCATTGACAGGAAAGACTATTCCTGCAGGCGAGACGATTCTAGCCACAGGTGTAAGCGGAATCGTCAGTGCCACAATGGCTGACGCTGATGCCCACCGCATAAAAGTGTCGTATGATGATAGTGTCGTCACCGGTATTGGAGAGATGAAAGATGATCGAATGATAAAAGACGATATCTATGACCTTCAAGGGCGACGAATAGCCGAAGACCAGTCAGGCAGTCTACGTAAAGGTATTTACCTGAAAGGTTCTAAAAAGTATGTAAAAAAGTAACGCAATGAAAAGATTTTTCCTATGCATATATGTCTGTCTGGCAGCCCTGCTCTGCGGGGCCCAGCAGACCAATGTCATCAAAGTGCCCGACATCGCTGCACTGGCTGACCGTGAGACATCCTTGTGCATATACCTTAATAATATGTCTAATGACATCGTGGCCATGCAAATGGAACTCATGTTGCCTCAGGGTATGACTATCGATGCCTCGTCTGCCGCATTAAGTAATCGCGCTATTGACCATGTACTTCAGGTAAAGCCTACGAATGGAGGATATCGTTTCATGGTCTATTCTCCCCAGAACCAACCCCTCCGTGGTAATAGCGGATTACTTCTGACGGTCAATGCACGACTTGACGACCATTTCCTGTCGGACAACGAATATCCAATGACTATCAGCGGGGCTACTCTGGGCGACAGTGACGGCAACAACGTGTTGACCTCAACCGAGTGTGGTAGTATTATAATTCAGCCTTCACCAGATTTCGTGGTTACCACATTGACGGCCTCTCCCCAGAATATTTCACCAGAAGGGGAAATCATGCTGTCATGGACAGTGAAGAACCAAGGACTTGTAGCCTCTACGGGCGGATGGAGTGAGCAGATTCTCTTAGTCGATGATGAGGGCGGAAAAACGCTTCTTGGCAAAACTTACTATAACGAGCCTATGCAGGCTGGTGAAGCCGTCAGTAGACAGGCCACTATTTGGGTTCCACGTCTTTCTGGGCGCGAAGGTAATATGAAGGCTCAAATCCAGTTGGCACCCAATAGCGACAGTGGTGAACGTCCAGAATATCAAACCAATAATACAACAACAGGTAATGATATCTTATTCCTGTCGAAGTACCTTTTCTTGGAAATGCCGGCTTCGGTCAGCGAAGGTAACCGTACCATCACGTGTAAACTGTTGCGTAGTGGCAGTTGGCAGAAAGAAGAGCAATTTAGCCTCACATCTACGGGAGATGATCGTCTGACAGCGCCCCAGACTGTTACCATTGCACAAGGCTCTTCTTCTACTTATTTTAATCTGGCTATTACTGACAACAAACTGCTTGATAATGACTCCATTTTCAAAATCTCGATAGAAGGCAATGGTTATCCTGTTATCCAGCATCAACTAATTATTGAGGACAACGAGTTCCCTGATCTGACATTGACGGCCTCGAAGTCTCAGTTGACAGAGGGTGAGACCTTCCAACTTACTGTCAGCACATCACGGATTTCGCTGTACCCCATCACGGTCACAATATCCAGTGAGAACTCTAAGCGTTTCACCTTCCCTGCAACGGTGACCATTCCCGCAGGTAAGACTTCTGTGACATTTGACGTGACGGCTGTTGACGATGAACTGCCAAGTCTGGAATTGTCGAATGCCTTTACGGCATCGGCGCCAAAACATAATAAG
>JAFZNI010000099.1 GCA_017551005.1 Prevotella sp. | reverse complement strand
GCATGTGGTCTGCGCAGCATCTCTGATTTCCAACTTCTGACATTAGAAAGAAGAAAAAGTGTTATTCAAGAGGTTATGCGATCGCTCGATGTCAGGCCAAGACAACTCTCAAGAGTTACTGGCATGAATTACGAGACCATCAGAAATATTGCAAAAAAAATAACATGAAAACAAGCACCCATACCCAGGTGCCTGTCCCCATGACTGTTGCGCATATATCAAGGATGCGCTGGAAGAAAAAGTTGAGGCAGAAGTAGCGATATAACCGCGATGCCCCATCCCACATCATCATTATTGTCTTATGACGAGAGATATTCCTCCATCGTGATGACGGTACTGTAACCACCAACCATCTTTTCTCCCTCATGGCGATCGATGCCGGCATAAGAGAGGCTGGAGTCCTCATACCGCTTAAACTTATAGACAGCATCATTCATCAGGGCCTCGTTGAATACGTTCAGGCTAACAAGCAAAGCAAAGTCTTGTTTGGTTAATCCTGTTACACGCTCGAACAATTTTGGTTCCAATTGTAGGATAACGTCTTTCAGAGAATACTCACGATAGTCCGTCAGATACAATTAGTCGCTGGGACAGGTACTTGGGTATGACGGCTGCTATGACTCAGGTACCTGTCCCCACGGCTAGAGCGGTAGATTTTTAGGTGGGGAAAATAATTGAGATTGCCCTCGCACTATGTCGAAGGCAATCTCAATTTCGTTCTGATACTCCTTTTAGTCGTACCAAATAGATGGCATTGGATACTGTGCACTTGATTCGACTTGCTTGTTGTCGATCTCGTTCTTGTCGTCCCGAATTTCTTTTTCTGTTAACATAAGCAATTCCTCCGTTGATATTTAGTTACCACAAATATAGGAATAATTTGGGCTCGTTGTACTTTTCGTATTCCCTTTTTATGACAAATTAACCTATTTGTGCCGTTTGTGGTATTTATATTCAGTCATTATTCATTCTTTACGCATTTTGTGGACGGAGAGACCAAGGCCGTAGTCATAGGGACACGTAGTCACCGTAGTCATAGGGACAGGCACCTGAGTAGTCATGGGGACAGGCACCTGGGTATGACGGCTGCTATGACTCAGGTACCTGTCCCCACGGCTAAGGATGATCCCTCGGTCTTTCAAGAACGAGTTCAGGTCGTTACCCTTGACGCCGAATTGCCTGCCGATTTCCGTCGGTGTGAAGCAGTAACGGCTCTTGCGGTTCAGTTCTTCGAGTCTGTCGGCGATGATCTCGTCGGCCTGGTTGAGCACTTCTTTTTCATTGATTGATAATTTGATATACATTATTAGTTATTTATTTAACGTCGTCCCCTTTCAGACGACCTTTAAGTTCTTTTGATTTTTGTTCCTTTTTCTCTCTTCGATCCCTCCTGCCTTCAGTGTGGGTTGGTTTGTATCACTAAGTCAAAGACCGCTGTCAACTGTCGTTTTCTTTTGTTGACGATGCAAAGTTACGAACAAAAAAAAAGCGGCGGAAATATTCCGTCGCCCTATGGCAATTTGTGGGAAAATTTATGGCAATATTGGCCGAAATGGCCGATTTATGGGAATTTCTGGGAATTTTTGGGAATTTTATGGGAATTTTTTATGGGAGTTTTTTGAGCATGGCCTCACCTGCATCATAATAGCCCTGATAGCTTTTGCCATGAACAGGAGCCTTCTCATCCGTCCATGTGGCAAAGGGTTTAGAGAAGCAGCCGACAGCAGAACGCCTCAGTTCCGATTCGGAAGGCAGGTGCTTATGCTCAGGCAGCACATAGCACACCATGTCGCAGAACAGGTCGTAGCGTTCCTTGGGGACGAACCCGCAATCCATCAACACCCTGCAAGGTCCCAGCCAGTGACGCCCCATCTTGATGTGAGGCCCCACTTTCAGCAAGGCTTCCATCACCTCTTCACGTGTGGGGATTCTTGGTGTCTTTTCTCTTGAAGATGTCTTTTGCAGATATTCTGAAATGCTACGGCGGACATCGTTCAAGGAATCACTCGGTATCCGCAAGTTACATTTCACCCGCCCTAAAAACCTCACGTCCATCTCGTCAGTCAGCAACGTCGGATTATATTTCTTGTTGGCAGGTACCAGCCATTTACGCCCCAGGTCATCGACATAGTATGTTTTAAGCATCTGCTGACCGTCGACCATTGCCAGCACGATGTTGCCGATTTCAAAGTGTCTTGTCTTCTCTATCAGCAGCGGATCGCCGTCAAAGATACGTGCGCCCTCCATCGAGTCACCCTCCGCATCGATCACATAGACCTTAAGGTTAGAGAGCAATATACTCGGCACAAGGGTCTCCTCTGGAGGTACATCACCAAACTCGTTGGGCAGTCCACAACTGACACCCGTATGGTAGTAAGGCACTGGCGTGTAGCCCTCCACGTCCTCACACATTTGCCATATGCTATATGAACTGCCCATCCTTTTTTGAATCTGGTTTTTTGAAATTCACAAACGGCTGCAAAATTACTAAAAAACCGTCACCTTTCATCAGAAAAGCAACGCTATTTTCCAGCCTCCATAGTTAAAGATTGTAAATAGATCTAATTTACTTTATTAACTTGCTTGTTAATAATTCTCTGAGACAGCAAAGAAAAAAGCAAAAAACATATCCAGAAAAATGTCCTGCTCCATATTGGCTATGAAACAGGACAAGATAATTATGCTTTTAAATGTCAAACGGATAATGTTTGTTAATATGTTCTATTTTTCTTCTCTTTTATTTGGAGATTAAG
>JAFZNI010000098.1 GCA_017551005.1 Prevotella sp. | reverse complement strand
GAACTCAGCACCACGGTAGGCACGTCGGCTGTTACCCTTACGTTCATAAGGTCTTCAGACGGTTCAGTCCATGTTCCTGAATCTGGATTTGTACTGGGATTGTCTTCCTTGTCGCTGCACGATGTCAGCATGGTTGATGTGCCGCAAAAAAAGATGGCGGCTAACATCCAAATGAATCTTTTTGTTTTCATAATTGGTAAATGTTAGAACAATATAAATTAATAAGTTAATGGAATCATCTGTAAGAATGTCGAATAGATTTGCAGAGCCGAGCCTGTAGCATTGCCACCAGGCGTAAACGACAGATTAAAGGGCTTGTCGAAATTTTCCATGGTCTGAACGTCAACAATCTGGCTGATGGGAATGTATTCGTTAGTTTTCAAATCCTTCAGTGCAGGCTCAATCATATACTTCTGGTCTTTCTGTACCACACAGAAGCCGACATCCTCAGGCTTCGTCATCTGCTTGCAGGACAGTTGTAAATGGCAGGACTCGTTGAGTGATTCCACAATTTCTGCCAAGACATCGGGCGAACTGACCTGCTGACGATTCTTGATGGCCGTTGGGAAATCCTCTGCAAAGGAAGCGCCGTCGGTAATCGTGCCTGAGAGCGTCAGGTCGCCGAGGATACGAATTGAGACAGCCTTTAAGTCAGCAATATTGAATGCATTCTTCGACATCTGACTGAGGAAGCCAAACTGCTGCGTATGTTGCATCCGTGCCTCGCACTCTACGATACTCGCTCCATCGCAGGCATAGCCATAGCCGAGGGTCATATTGTCCTTATCCATATTGAGGCTGAAATCAAGGGCGCTCTCGTTGCCCGTATTCGGGTAGTTGTGCTGCTTGCCGGTTAAACCAAAGGATTTGGCATCGAAACTGACATAAGCAGAGTTCTCTTTTTGAGGCAATTCCAGACCGATGACAGTTTCGCTCAGCGTCAACTCCTTGTTGTCAATAAAACCTGTCAGAGTCATAGTGAGCGACCGAGGGAAACGGTTAACGCATGCTATATGCTTCAAATTCTGGATATGAGCGTCTGTCACCGACAGGTAATAATCGTCGCTGTCCTTAATAATCAGTTTGAACAGTGTTGTTCCGATGCCGTCAATACTGGCAGGGAAGATAAACTCCATATTCTTGGCGGACAAGAAACGACAGCCTCCCTTGCCATCGAACACGACACGAACGCCAAAGCCGCTGTTGTCCATGGTAATATAGAGCAGGTAGCCCATCTTGGCTAACTCAGAACCAGCCTCAACAGGGCTGATGCCGAGTAAGGCTTTCTCCTCGGACACAGCAGAGAGCAGCGCCCTTATGTTCGTCAGGAAGTCTTTGTCGCTTTTCATCAGGGCCAACAACTGCTCATAGGCTTGAGATGTGACTTTGAACGATTCGATCTTGAAAACGTCAGCCATCGTCTTGGCATCGTTCTCCATATGCCAGATCAACTCATTGCGATTCTCTATGGCTTCCTTCTCCCCGGTTGAGGGCTCCACAGGGGTGTCCTCAACGCCACACGACGTTGTCAGTCCTATGCCGCAGAACAATAGAACTGCGGCAAGTGCATAATACTTCATCCTTTTCATCGTGCCAAGCGCTTTTTACCATTCTCAATATAGATGCCCTTATCAGGCTTGCCGTTCAGACGGTGGCCCTGCAGGTCGTAGTAGTTGTGAGTGCCATCGTTGTCGATAGTATGGATTGTAGGAACAATGCCTGTGGGGTTGCCTTGTAAGTCGCTGACATATAGCAGCCCGGGGATTTCCGTTGCTTCACCACTGCCGTCACCATCCTGACTATAGAATCGCGTGACAATGCTTCTTGCCTGATTCGTTTCATCTTGCGGTTCATAGGTATTCGGATCCTGTCTGAAATAAAATACCGACGGGTCATAGTTGGCACGTAAATATGCACGGAACGGAGGGATCCATGAATTGCCCGTCATACGTTCCCACAAGCCCCTATCCCACAAGGCGAATTCTTCACCGCTGGCAGTGACGGAATCGAAGGAGCCATTCCATGTTCCAACCTCTGTCTTCACAAATTCAGTCCACCAACTGGTATAGTCATAGACAGGTGTGCCCTCTGCCAGTTTGCTCGTCATTATGGCGTCGATGGCGTTAAACTGTATCTCACCCTGGTTGACAATAATCATGTAGGGTTTTCCGGCCTCCATCAGATTATCAGGCATCTCGTGGAAGATAAACTGATAGTAGACGGTATCGACATATTCCATTTGATAGACCTTGGCCTTTCCCGGCTCGTAGTAATCATCGATATTGAATTCGTAAGGCAGACATACCGTTGCAGCCACGGGTGACTCTGTGCCATCACCATTGTCACGGGCAGATATCTTACGCTCATAGGAAACGTTCCACGTCTGTCCATCGACCACCTCCAGCATGGAGGTCAACTCGATTTCACTGTAGTTTACATCCGGAATCTCTATGGAATCCTTGGGCAGACTGAAGCCGTAGAAGTTGTCGAGCGAGGCTCCCTCACCCATGAACTTCAGGCGATAGAAGCCAGAATAAGGTGCCTTGAACACGATGGTGTCACTCTGGAAATAGGTATTGTAGAGCGTCCAGTCCTTGTCGTTGTCGCGCATATAATACAGATTCAGAT
>JAFZNI010000097.1 GCA_017551005.1 Prevotella sp. | reverse complement strand
GCAAGGTACAACAGGGTAACGGCCATCACGGAAAAGCCCAAGATTTTGTTTGCCCTCGGTATCATCACCTTTATTGATGAAGCCAACAGTGTGTTGAAAGCCTATCTGAAGGATCTCGAACGGCATGTGTGCCGTGATGCGCTGGCATTGAACTTCAAGGAACTGGCCGACAAGGGTTACTGGCTGAAGGATGACCGGCTGCGCCAGGAGATGTATGCATTCGCCTGCAAGACACTGAGCAGTTACGGTGTGATGTTCGCACTCGACGGTGTGACGTTTGAAGACACCCTCCAGATATACAAGGTAATAGAAGAGAAGGTGGAGCAGATGGTCGCCCTCCTGAAGATGGTGGAAGCCGCACTGAGGAGCGCGCCCCCTCAGTTGTATCAGAATTTCTACGACAACTTGCGTGCGCAGTACAACGAGGAGCAGGCTAAGGATGACTTTGACAACTGGCTGATGCATTCAGGAAAGATGACCATCGGCAAACTGAAGTCTCTCCAGGCACAGGCCATTGCCAACTATGTCAATAGCGGCACGCTGAAATGCGCATTTAAGACTTGCGGAGATGAACGAAGCCATGTGGATATTCAAGAGATCAGGAACCTGTTGCCAGACAACTTCCCCTATAAAGAATGGTTCGACGACTGCTATGCCGTGTTCTGTCGCACCATCAGTTGGGACGGTTACATCGTCGTGCCCGACTACTATTGTGCCGGCCTCTTCATCTTCCAGCACTGGGATCAACTGACGGAGAAGGACATCAAGGCCATCTTCTACCTCGACAAGATGCTCGAAATCATCCACGAGGAGATGGTGCGACTGCTGGGAAGGGCTCCTGCCCTACCCGAAGCACTTGCCACCCCCAAGGCCATGATCCTCTGGCAGAAAGTAAAGGAGGCAGGCTACGTGGATAAATACTACCAGCCGTTACTGTCTCAGACACAATCCGCCATGTTGGCTTACGAGATGGCCCGGCGGTTAGGCATCCGTGAGAAGTGGAAGGTGTTCGAGAAACTATGGGGCAAGAATAATTTACGTGGGAAATATAATGTAGCGCTAAACCAACGACAGACGTTGGCTTTTCAGGATAAACTTAAGATGTTATTTTCTGAATAACAACGAGTTACGTCAAACCGTACCCCCTATGCGTACCCATGCGTAGGGGGTATTTATTTTTTCTTTTATCGTACCTTTGTCGGCGAATTATTTGATTTTAAATGGTAAAGGTATGAAAGAAAACTATTCTGAGAGGTTCACGGCGCATTTTGCGCTCGATGAGTTCCTTAAATCCCCGACAGCCGAGAAGCAGGGCATCCCGAATGTGCCGTTGAAGTGCCACATCATGCGCCTGCGCAATCTCGCCGTGCGCTGTCTCGAACCCACACGCCAGCGCTTCGGTCTGCCGTTGCAGGTGACCAGCGGCTACCGTTGCGGACGGCTCAACGCGCTTGTGGGCGGTGCCGACACGTCGCAGCACCTCACCGGCGAGGCCGCCGACATCCAGGTGCCGCGCAAGTACTGGCCTTTCTGTGTGACCTCGCAGGAGCAGATGGCGCTTATCCTCTGGGAATGGATGCGCGACTGTCTGCCCGACTACGACCAGTTGATCCTCGAACACAGTGGCACGACCTACTGGGTGCATGTCAGTTGCCGCATCGACCTGACCAAGAACCGCCGCAGGGCGTTTAAGATGGAAAAATGTAAAAATTAAACAATTTAAAAATATCTACCGCCATGAAGCAGGGATATATCAGACTGCAACGCGAT
>JAFZNI010000096.1 GCA_017551005.1 Prevotella sp. | reverse complement strand
GCAAGGTACAACAGGGTAACGGCCATCACGGAAAAGCCCAAGATTTTGTTTGCCCTCGGTATCATCACCTTTATTGATGAAGCCAACAGTGTGTTGAAAGCCTATCTGAAGGATCTCGAACGGCATGTGTGCCGTGATGCGTTGGCGCTGAACTTCAAGGAACTGGCCGACAAGGGCTACTGGCTGAAGGATGACCGTCTGCGCCAGGAGATGTATGCATTCGCCTGCAAGACACTGAGCAGTTATGGTGTGACGTTCGCACTCGACGGTGTGACGTTTGAAGACACCCTTCAGATCTACAAGGTAATAGAAGAGAAGGTGGAGCAGATGGTCGCCCTCCTGAAGATGGTGGAAGCCGCGCTGAGGAGCGCGTCCCCTCAGTTGTATCAAAATTTCTACCAAAACCTGCGGGCGCAGTACAACGAGGAGAATGCCATCAACGACCATGAAACCTGGATGAGTCACTCAGGCAAACTCACCTTAGAAAAACTGAAGTCACGGCAGGCGCAGATGATAGCCTACTTTATCAACGGCGGTACGCTGAACTGCATCGACGCCCCTTCCATCGAAGAAGGAGACAAGGTTGGGGTAGAGCAGTTTAAGAAGCAACTGTCGCGTGAATACCCCTATGCAGAATGGTTCGACAACTATTACGCCGTGTTTTGCCGCACCATCAGTTGGGATGGTGACATCGTCGTGCCCGACTACTATTGTGCCGGTCTCTTCATCTTTCAGCATTGGGACCAACTGACGGAGAAGGATATCCAGGCCATCTTCTACCTCGACAAGATGCTGGAACTGATCCATGAAGAAATGGTGTCGCTAAAAGGTATAAATCTGCCCAAAGCCCTTGCCACCCCCGAGGCCAGAATGCTTTTGGAGAAGGCCAGAAAGGCAGGATATCTGGACGATCAATACCAACCAAAGATCTCGAATACCATGTCTGCAATACTGGCAGATGAAATTGCGACAAGACTGAAAATACACAATAAATGGAAGGTTTTTGAGCAATTTTGGAACCGACGCGACATGTACAAAGACAATTACGAAGGCCGTGATCAGAAGCAAAGTTCACAGTTCTTGGATGAGATAAAGAAAATTCTTGGCTGATTATCAGCCGTTTACAGCATATATCCCCCCTATATATCCCCAGTATATGGGGGGTAAATGTTTTTTCTTTTCCGTACCTTTGCCGCCGATATGGAAAAAGAATCGAAACGTAAGAAGAAAACGACCGCTGCCGGAGACGGTGGCGGGAAGAAAGAACACAAGCCGAACTGGCGGGAGGTGTATGCGTCGGTGGAGGATATCCAGCAGTTCCTCAGCGACAACATTTTCCTTCGGCACAACGTGATTACAAAGCGCGTGGAGTGCCGGCTGCTGAAGCGAGACCCATGGGATGACTACGACGGAAGCACCGAGAGTGCCCTGCAGTTGCTGGCAGCGATGGGCAGCACTCGTTCAGACCCCCAACCCCCTAACTTAGGGGGCTTGTGGCAGCCCATTACCGACCGCATCGTCAACTCGCTGTGGGTGCGGCTGTCGAAGGAGAAGCCCGTGCGCATACAGGACATTTATCATGTGCTGGAGTCCGACTTCGTGCCGGAGTTCCACCCGTTCCGCCATTATCTGGAGCATTTGCCGCCGTGGAACGGCGAAAACCACATCCTCGCCATGTCAACGACCGTCATGGTGAAGGGCGGCGTGGACGAGCAGATGCGTTTCGCCGACTACCTGACGAAGTGGCTCGTGGCGATGGTTGCGGGCTGGATCGACGAGCGCGAGGTGAACCACGTCATCCTGATCTTTATAGGTGAGCAGGGTATCTACAAGACCACCTGGTTCAACTATATTCTTCCGCCCGAGTTGCGTTCCTACTTCTACACGAAGACCAATGCCGGTCGGATGACAAAGGACGACCTGCTGGTGCTGGCGCAGTACGGACTGGTATGCTACGAGGAACTCGACACAATGTCGTCGCGCGAACTGAACCAGTTGAAGTCGGCCGTGACGATGCCGAGCATCGACGAGCGAGCAGCCTATGCCCACTTCCACGAGCACCGCAAGCACATCGCCTCGTTCTGCGGTACCGGCAACAACGTGCAGTTCCTGAGCGACACCACCGGCACGCGCCGCTGGCTGCCGTTTGAGGTGGAGAGCATCATGTCGCCCCGCGACAACCCGTTTGACTACGAGGGCATCTACTCGCAGGCATACGCACTCTATCAGGAGGGCTTCCAGTACTGGTTCTCACCGGAGGAAATCAGGGAGCAGTCGAAGCATAACAGCCAGTTTGAGACACCGAAGGACGAACTGGAACTGGTGGACTATTTCTTCCGCCAGCCGTTAGGTGCGGATACGGGTGAGTTCCTGCCGACGGCCATTGCCAAGAAGATCGTGAGCAGTCCCGGTACGAATGTGAGTACCGTGGCCCTGGGCCGTGCCTTCAAGAGACTCGGATTCAGGGATGGCATAGAGAACCGTTGTCGCGGTTTCTACGTCGTCCGCCGCACCGACGAGGAGCGTCAGACGCGTGCCCGTTCTCTGGCATACGAGGCCGCCAAGAATGAGACACAGATCACAGATGACACAGATATTTTCTAACATCCCTCGCGTACCGCGCCCGCCTACGCAGTACGCGAAGACTCTTATAATTTATCTGTTACATCTGTGTATCTGTTACCCATCAACAAAAAAAACAAGATTTTTCATTAATACATGTCTCAATTCGAAATCCGCAGTTATCCCAAGTCTGAACTGGCCCTGCTGTACTTCCCCGGTGCCGACCCGCATGTGGCGCTCAACCGTCTGAACAGTTGGATACACCGCTGCCGCGACCTCGACGAGGCGCTTCAGCACTGCCACCTCTCGCCCCGTGCCAAGTTCTTCTCTGCCCAGGCCGTCCGCCTCATCGTTGACTACCTCGGCGAGCCGTAACACATTTTATCGTATCGTTGTGTATTGTTGCGCACGATGCGTATGATTCGCCCTTCGCCAATGTCGTACCTTTGCGATGCATTTGGGATGCATCGCGAGTGAAGGCTGCGGCTCAGCATAGCTCGAGCGGGCTCGGCTCTGCGTTCGCCTTGCACTTCCCTTGCAATGTGAACGGGAGTTTACTGCTCCGCAGTGGAGAAAATATTCCTGTGCAGAGGAAAAACTGCTGCTCCGCACTCCCGTAAGCAGCCGTCCGGACCGGCAAGAGAACAGATTGTTAAACATTAAAATTTCAGATTTATGGCATTGAAAGTAAAAGCAAAGGAACGTGAGATGAAGGTGGGCAAGTACGCAGGCACCTACCGCTATGTGATGCTGCCCGAGTTGTATTCTGCCCTGACGCAGGAGAAGGTGATCCGCGAGGCGGCGCTGCGCAGCGGTGTGAGCGAGGGTGTGATGCACGCCTGCTGGGATGCAGCCGGCGAGGTGATCAAGGCGTGGGCCACCGAGGGCCACAGTTGTCCGCTGCCCGGACTGGGTACGATGCGCTTCGGCCTGAGTGCGAAGACGGTGGCCGACGTGAACGAGGTGAAGTCGTCGCTCATCACCACGCGCCGCATCGTGTTCACCCCCGCCACGGAGTTGAAGGACGAGTTGAAGAACACCAGCGTGATCATCACCTGCTATGACCGCGAGGGCAACGAGGTGAAGCGCGTGACCTCTACCGACCCGGGTACCATCGAGGATCCCGAGAGCAGCCTCACCCCCAACCCCTCTCCAACGGGCGAGGGGAGCAGCCTCACCCCCAACCCCTCTCCAACGGGCGAGGGGAGCAGCCTCACCCCCAACCCCTCTCCAACGGGCGAGGGGAGTGAAAACACCGGAGGGAACACCAACCAGGGTGGCGGTGACGACAACGGTGGTGGCGAAAGCGGTGACGATCCAGACCAGTGATAATGCACAATTCACAATGCACAATTCACAATGCACAATGCACAATTCACAATGCACAATTCACAATTCACAATGCACAATTCACAATGAGCAATTATGAAAATGATGAAGAAACAGACACTGAACAAGTTTATCCAGATTGCGATAACGATCCTGACGGCGATCAGCAGCACGCTTTTCGTGCAGAGTTGTAAGTGATTCACTATTTATGATGAGACGATGAGAACCATTACATTGATCGTGATTCACTGCAGTGCAGTCAGGCCCGACCAGACATCCTCGGCCGCTCAGATTGACACGTGGCACCGCCGGGATAACCACTGGAAATTCGGCATCGGCTACCACTACGTTGTCCGTCGTGACGGAGAGATAGAGCCAGGTCGTCCGGAATGGATGGTCGGCGCCCACTGCCTGCACCACAACGCCCACTCGATAGGCGTATGCTACGAGGGTGGGTTGGACATCCGCGGACAACCTGCCGATACGCGGACGGCTGAGCAGAAGACTGCCATGCGGCGATTGCTCGAAGACTTGCACCGTCGCTACCCCAAGGCCCTGATTGTAGGCCACCACGACCTCGACCCCACGAAGCCGTGTCCCTGCATCCGCGACGTCGCCCAGGAGTATGCAGCCTTGCAGCCGAAATAGAAAAAGACAAAGAGAATGCAAATAAATGTGCATTCTCTTTGCTTAATCGATATTTTATACTATCTTTGCAGAAAAATATCAAAATATGAATATGATTAGCGATACCATCAAGTATATCGGTGTGGACGATCTCGACATCGATCTCTTTGAGAGTCAGTATGTTGTGCCAGAGGGCATGAGTTATAATTCCTATCTGATCGACGATGACAAGATAGCCGTGATGGATACTGCCGACCGTCGTAAGGGTGAGCAGTGGAAGGCAAACCTGACGGCTGCGCTCAATGGTCGTCACCCGGATTATCTGGTGGTTCACCACATGGAACCTGACCACTCAGCGCTCATTGCAGAGATGCTGGGGACTTATCCTGGATTACAACTCGTCTGCAGTGCCCAGGCAGTGAAGATGCTGCCCAATTTCTTCGAGGGCTTCAACTTCGAGGGGCGCGTCATCACCGTCAAGGAAGGTGATACACTCTCGCTGGGTCAGCATACGCTGCACTTCATCACGGCAGCGATGGTGCATTGGCCGGAGGTCATCATGAGTTACGACAGTACGGACAAAGTGCTGTTCAGTGCCGATGGCTTCGGTAAGTTCGGGGCACTGGTTCATGAGACCGACGACTGGGCTTGTGAGGCGCGCCGCTACTACTTTAATATCTGTGGCAAGTATGGTACCCAGGTGCAGAGCGTGATGAAGAAGATGGGGGCAATCGATGTTCAGACCATCTGTCCGCTGCATGGACCTGTGCTCAAAGGCGCGCCGTTGGCTGAGGCCGTGAAACTCTATGATACCTGGAGCAAGTATGAGCCGGAGAGCGAGGGCATACTCATTGCCTATGCGAGTATTCACGGTGGTACGGCAGCAACAGCCGAGCGTCTGGGCGAGATACTCCGTCAGAAGGGCGCTCCGAAGGTTGTCGTGAGCGACCTGAGTCGTGAGGATATGGCTGAGGTCATCGAGGATGCTTTCCGTTATCCAACGGTGGTGGTGGCCGCATCGAGTTACGATGGCGGCGTGTTCCCCGTTATGCACGACTTCCTCTACCACTTGCAGATCAAGAACTATCAGAAGCGTAAGTTCGGCATCATCGAGAACGGCAGTTGGGCTCCCTCTGCTGGTCGTGTCATGCGCACGATGATAGAGGCCTTGAAGGATTGCGAGATCGTGGAGCCAGTGGTCACCATCCGCTCGCGCATGAAGGCTGCCGACGAGCCGCTGTTGGAGCAGTTGGCTGACAGTCTGGTATAAAATGATATATATAATATAGGTACAAGGTCGTTGTGTTCGAACACAGCGACCTTTATTTTTGGGTAAAATGACAATGTGTAAGGAAAGAAAGATGTAGAGTGGTGGAATGATTTCAAAATGTCAGAAAAAAGAGAAAAAATCGATCAAAGTGTCAGAGAAGCCAAAATTTAACGCGAGAAATGAAAGCAAAAGTTTGTGTGTGGCGACAAAATGATGTACCTTTGTGCCCGAATTCGTACAGATTGATACAAAAAGTAAGGATAATATGACACATTGCAAACTTCAACAAAAAGGACTATACCGAAGCGAATACGAGCACGATGCTTGTGGCGTGGGTATGGTGGTGAACATCCACGGCGGCAAGAGTCACGAGTTGGTGGACAACGCCCTGAAGGTGCTGGAGAATATGGAGCATCGTGGCGCTGAGACACGCGACAAGACGGGCGACGGCGCGGGTATCATGGTGCAGATTCCCCATGAGTTTATTCTGTTGCAGGGCATCCCCGTGCCCGAGAAAGGAAAATATGGTACGGGTCTGGTGTTCCTGCCAAAGGACGAAAAGGCGCATGAGCAGATTCTGAGCGTGATGATCGAGGAGATCGAGCGTGAGGATCTGCAGTTGATGCATGTCCGTACGGTGCCAACGTGTCCGGAGGTCCTGGGCGTAGGCGCAAGGGAGGTGGAGCCGGATATTATGCAGATTTTCGTGACGGGTGTGAGTGAGGCGAAGGCCGAGGTGTTTGACCGTATATTATATAAGGTACGCAAACGCATCGAGAATCGCATCGACGACAAAGACTTTTACATCTGTTCGCTGTCGAGCAAGAACATCGTCTATAAAGGTATGTTGACGAGCGGACAGTTGCGCAGATACTTCCCAGACCTGTCGAATCCATACTTCACAAGCGGATTGGCACTGGTACACTCACGTTTCAGCACAAACACATTCCCCACATGGTCACTGGCACAGCCCTTCCGTTTGCTGGCACATAATGGAGAAATCAATACCATTCGCGGCAATCGCGGTTGGATGAAGGCCCGTGAGAGTGTGCTTTCGAGCGAGGCCTTAGGTGATATCAAAGACCTGAGACCGATTGTGCAGGAGGGTATGAGCGACTCAGCCTCACTCGACAATGTGTTCGAGTTCCTGATGATGAGCGGACTCTCCCTGCCGCAGGCGATGGCCATTCTGGTGCCGGAGAGTTTCAATGACAAGAACCCCATCAGTGAGGATCTGAAGGCTTTCTATGAGTACCACTCCATCCTGATGGAGCCGTGGGACGGTCCTGCCGCCTTGTTGTTCAGCGATGGCCGCTATGCCGGTGGCATGCTCGACAGAAACGGTCTGCGCCCCAGCCGCTATACAATCACGAAGCAGGGTATGATGGTGGTTGCCTCTGAGGTGGGCGTGATGGACTTCGAGCCTGGTGATGTGGTTTCGAAGGGCCGTTTGCAGCCTGGAAAGATCCTGCTGATTGATACGCAGGAGGGCAAGATATACTACGATGGTGAGATCAAGGAACAGTTGGCGAAGGCGCATCCCTATCGCGAGTGGCTCAGTGAGAACCGCGTGCAGTTGGAGAAACTGAAGAGCGGTCGCCACGTGGAGAATGGCGTGAGCGACCTCGACCAGAAACTTGTGAACTTCGGCTTCGGTCAGGAGGATATCGACAAGACCATCATCCCGATGGCGACAGCCGGTCAGGAGCCTGTGGCTGCAATGGGTAATGATACGCCGCTGGCTGTGGTGAGTGACCGTCCGCAGGTGTTCTTCAACTATTTCCGTCAGCAGTTCGCTCAGGTGACGAACCCTGCTATCGACCCCATCCGCGAGGAATTGGTGATGTCGTTGACGGAGTATATCGGTGCCGTAGGCACCAACATCCTGACGCCCGATGCCTCGAACTGTAAGATGGTGCGTCTGCCGCAACCCGTATTGACCAACACACAACTCGATATATTATGTAACATCCGCTACAAGGGCTTCAACACCAAGAAGTTGGCCATGACTTTCAGCCTCACCCCCGACCCCTCTCCAAAGGGCGAGGGGAGTGATTACTCTCAGGCTGAGGAGGCGTTGCGAAATGCGCTTGACAAGTTATGTAAAGACGCAGAGCAGGCAGTGGACGACGGCTACAACTACATTATTTTAACAGACAAAGTATCTACTCCCCTCACCACTTGGAGAGGGGCCGGGGATGAGGCTGAGGAGACGTTCTTCATCCCGTCGCTGTTGGCTGTATCGGCTGTTCACCACTATCTGATTAGCGTGGGTAAGCGCGTGCAGACTGCCTTGATTGTGGAGAGCGGTGAGATTCGTGAGACGATGCATGCCGCCCTGTTGTTAGGCTACGGTGCCAGTGCGCTGTGTCCGTATATGACCTTCGCCATCCTCGATGATCTCGTGAAGAAAGGCAAGATTCAGGAGGAGTATGCAACGGCTGAGAAGAACTATATCAAGGCGGTGGATAAAGGTCTGAAAAAGATTATGTCGAAGATGGGTATCTCGACCATCCGTTCCTATCGTGGTGCGAAGATTTTCGAGAGCATCGGCCTGAGCGAAGATCTCTTGAGGCGCTATTTCGGTACAGAGACGAGCACCATCGGTGGTATAGGGCTGAAAGAGATTGCCCGCGATGCGATCCGCCTGCATCAGGCTGCCAGTTCGGCAGGTCGCTGTGGCACAGCGACAGACTCGACGGGTTTCCTGAAGAACCAAGGACAGTTCTCTTGGCGCAAGGACGGTATCAAGCACGCGTGGAACCCAGAGACAATCGCCAAACTGCAACTGGCCTGTCGCAAGGGTGACTATCAGATGTTCAAGGAGTGGGCTAAGTTGGTGGATGAAAAAGATTCTCCCATCTTCCTGCGCGACTTCCTCGGCTTTAAGAAAGTATCTACTCCCCTCGCCTCTGGGAAAGGGGCCGGGGGTGAGGCTTCCGTACCTATCGACGAGGTGGAAAGCGTGGAGAGCATTGTCAAACACTTTGTGACAGGCGCTATGTCGTTTGGTGCCTTGAGCATCGAGGCCCACGAGGCTTTGGCTTTGGCGATGAACAAACTCGGCACACGCTCAAATACTGGTGAGGGTGGTGAGGACAATGCCCGTTATCACACGGAGGTGGATGGTGTATCGCTCTCCAGCAAGACCAAGCAGATTGCATCAGGACGTTTTGGCGTGACAGCCGAATACTTGGTGAATGCGGAGGAAATACAGATTAAGGTGGCACAGGGGGCGAAGCCTGGTGAGGGTGGTCAGTTGCCTGGTTTCAAGGTCAACGACATCATTGCCAAGACGCGTAACGCCATTCCCGGCATCTCGCTCATCTCGCCGCCACCTCATCATGATATCTACTCGATCGAGGATCTCGCACAGTTGATTTTCGACCTGAAGAATATCAACCCGACGGCAGCCGTCAGCGTGAAACTCGTGGCAGAGAGTGGGGTAGGAACCATTGCCGCCGGTGTGGCCAAGGCCAAGGCCGACCTCATCGTGATTAGCGGTGCTGAGGGTGGTACGGGTGCTTCGCCTGCTTCTTCTATGCGCTTCGCTGGCATCTCACCGGAGATAGGTCTCGCTGAGACACAACAGACACTCGTCCGCAATGGATTAAGAAATCAGGTACGCCTGCAGACCGACGGTCAGTTGAAGACGGCCAAGGATGTCATCATCATGGCGATGCTGGGTGCTGACGAGTTCTCGTTTGGTACGCTGCCGCTGATAGTGCTGGGCTGCGTGATGATGAGGAAATGTAACACCAACACCTGTCCAATGGGTGTGGCCACCCAGAATCCGGAATTGCGTAAGCATTTTGAGGGTCGTGCGGAGTATGTGGTGAATTTCTTCACCTTCCTCGCTGAACAGGTTAGAGAATATCTGTCGGAAATCGGTGTTCACAGTCTCAAGGAAATCATAGGTCGTACCGACCTCATTGAGAACCGCACCCCCGACCTCTCTACAAAGGGCGAGGGGAGTGATGTCACCGAGAAGTGGCGCACTATCGACTTCTCCAGACTTCTCTACAAGCCGGAGACAGACAAAGCCCTCTACTGGGATCGCGGCGAGTTTACAAAGGTTGCCGATGTAACCGATGTGGAAATCATCAAGGCCGCACAGAAGGCTATCGACGATGGCGAGGAAGTCACTCTCGACTACGGTATCAGGAATACCGACCGTGCTGTGGGTACGATGCTCTCAGGTGTCATTGCCAAGAAATACGGTGAGGCAGGTCTGCCTGACAGCACCATCAAGATCAAGTTCAAGGGCTCGGCTGGTCAGTCGTTTGGTGCCTTTGCCGTGAAAGGTCTTGATATCCGTCTGGAAGGCGAGGCCAACGACTACTTCGGCAAGGGACTCTCTGGCGGACGTATCTCGATTCTGCCGCCTGCCCGTCACAGTGAGACCTTCAAAGCGGAGGAAAACATCATCGCAGGTAACACAGGTCTTTATGGTGCTACCTCGGGCGAACTCTATATCAACGGTAAGGTGGGTGAACGCTTTGGCGTGCGTAACTCGGGTGCCATTGCCGTTATCGAGGGCGCAGGCGATCACTGTTGCGAGTATATGACTGGCGGTCGGGTGGTGGTGCTTGGCAAGACGGGCCGCAACTTCGCCGCTGGTATGTCTGGTGGTGTGGCTTACGTGTACGATCCTGACCACACTTTCGACTATTTCTGCAATATGGATATGGTGGAACTCTCGTTGGTTGAGGACTCTGTCTCTCGTAAGGAACTGCTCGAACTCATCCGTCAGCACTATCTGCACACGGGTTCTGCCCTCGCAGGCCGTATGCTCGACGACTGGCATCGTTGCATCGAGGACTTCATCCAGGTAGTGCCCATCGAGTACAAACGCGTGCTCGAAGAGGAGAAGATGAAAAAACTTCACGAGAAGATTGCCGACATCCAGCGCGACTATTGATAATAATGTAAAAATTTAATAATGTAAAAATGTAAAAATGAAATAATGAAAAAAAGAGGAGAATGCGAAATAGTAATTGTTACATTTTCTAATTTTTAAATTTTTAAATTTTACCAAGATGGGAAATCCGAAAGCATTTTTAGAGATACACCGCCAGGAGGCGGGCTACCGTCCGATTCACGATAGAATCCACGATTTTGGCGAAGTGGAGCAGACGCTCAGCACCCGCGAACGTAAATTGCAGGCAAGTCGCTGTATGGACTGCGGCGTACCCTTCTGTCACTGGGCTTGTCCGTTGGGCAACAAGGCACCTGAATGGAACGACGCGCTGTACAAAGGCGACTGGGAGTTGGCCTATCGCCTGCTCAACAGCACCAACCCCTTCCCTGAGTTCACGGGCCGCATCTGTCCTGCACTCTGCGAGAAGGCCTGTGTGCTGAACCGTTTTAACCACGAACCGACCACCAACCGCGAGGATGAGGCCGCCATTGTAGAGGCTGCCTTCCGCGAGGGATATATCCAGCCGCGCACAGACATCGTACGTAATGGTAAGAAGGTGGCTGTCATCGGCGCTGGTCCTGCCGGACTTGCTGCCGTCAACGACCTGAACCTGATGGGTTATAGTGTCACGGTCTTCGAGAAGAACGAGGCCGCAGGTGGCTTGCTACGCTATGGCATCCCAAACTTCAAACTGAACA
Source organism: Prevotella sp. (assembly GCA_017551005.1). Taxonomy (GTDB): domain Bacteria; phylum Bacteroidota; class Bacteroidia; order Bacteroidales; family Bacteroidaceae; genus Prevotella. The sequence goes on along the minus strand of JAFZNI010000096.1, from coordinate 18,156 downwards.
AGGCTATCATCGACCGTCGCCTCCGCCTGCTGGAGGCCGAAGGCATTGAGTTCAAATACGGTGAGGCTGTTGACCTAGAAACCCTAGGAGAACCTAGGACATCCTATGATGCCTATATCATCGCCACTGGCACCCCCACCGCCAGAGATTTGAAGGCCCCGGGCCGCGAATTGAAAGGTGTTCACTTCGCCCTCGAACTGCTCTCTCAGCAGAACCGCGTCCTCGCTGGTATGGAATTCTCGAAAGACGAGCGTATTACTGCCAAGGGAAAAGATGTGTTGGTCATCGGTGGTGGTGATACAGGCTCCGACTGTATCGGCACCGCCCATCGTCAGGGTTGCAAGAGCGTCACTCAGATTGAGATTATGCCCAAGCCCGTTGAAGGTCCGGAGGATCCCCAGAACCCTTGGCCCAACTGGCCACGCACTCTCAAAACCACTTCTTCCCACGAAGAAGGTTGCATCCGTCGTTGGAACATCAACACCCTTGAATTCCTCGGCGAGAATGGCAAACTGACAGGTGTCCGCGTGCAGGAAATCGATTGGAAACCCAATCCAGAAGGCGGTCGCCCTATCATGGTAGAAAAAGGCAAACCGGAAATCATTAAGGCCGAACTTGTGCTCCTTGCTATGGGATTCCTCAAGCCAGAGCATCCGGAATACCCGGAGAATGTCTTTGTCTGCGGTGATGCTGCCAATGGTGCCTCTCTCGTTGTCCGTGCGATGGCCAGTGGCAAGCAGACCGCAATGAAGGTTGCTTCCTTCCTCCAGCGCTGATCGTCCATCTTGGACTCATCCGAGGCCCAAGACGTACATAAACATTTTCTGATACGCTTCTACCTTTTTGTCGAAAGACAAGGGGTAGGCGCGTGAGGAGGAGGGTAGGCGATAAAGGAGAATCCCATCACCATCGAGATTATGTGTATCAGGAATCGTGACGGAGGTGTTGACCTTAGGGATGGCGGGAATGCCGAGTGAGGCACAGATGGTGTCTGTGGCCTTCTCGCCTGTGGTGACAATGGCCCGGCAATGAGGCAACTGATGCAAGAGTCCTCGAATATCCGTCGGCTCTACCACCTCAAGGAACTTATCTGAGGCATTGTCTTGCAGGCGACGAATAGCAGTGGAGGTGTCGAAGAAGGCCAAGCCTTTTTCTTGGCAGAACGCTACGATCTCGTCTATCTTGAATCGCTTGGCTTCGAGATCCACGAAGTAATTCCTGTCACCGAAGAAAATCTGTCCCTCCAATCTCCAGTGGTCGTTGATAAAATTCGGATAATAAAAATCCATACACCACCGTTTCCGTTGTGGTGGGAAACTGCCCAGAAAAAGCACCTTTGCATTTTCAGGCAAGAAAGGGCGCAGCGGATGATACTCGACGCCATCCTTGTTGCGGGCGATATTCTCTTTGTTCAGATAGGATGTCATAATCGTGCTCGGATGTTCATTTACCCATTCTTTTCCGTCATGTATTTCCAATAGCGACGAGGCATGTCCTGTAATTGTTTGCGGGGGTTCATGCGCTCTTTAATGCAGATGGCCTTGAAGTACGTGCGCCAGAGGTCTTGGAACAACTGGTCGTTGTCGCTGAGCACATCGGCATTGAGTTTGCCGTTCCTCAGGTCGAAGGGCACAGCGGCTTCATCCTCAAACGTCACGCGGATGGGAGCGGCACTACCGTCATAATAAAAACCATAATGCCGCTTAGCATCATAGATCAACCAAGGCTGGTCATTAAACCGATCCTGGAAGTGGTCGATAATGATGGGCAACACATTATGATCTGGCGATACAACGGCGAGATAGGTACCGTCCTTCGCCTTCTGAAAACGGATAAACTGCTTCATCCTCAGTTGTTCGTGAAGCACGCGACGCGCGATGTTCGTCACGGCCAACACATCTGGGTCGGCGAAGTTCCTTTCGATGCTTGTTGTCGGGGATTCGCAATCCCCGACGGGCTGACGAAACACCTTACAGATATATTGAAACAACGGTGTATTCAACTCCCTCTGCTCCGACAGCCAACTGACGGATATCAGTCGTAGGGCCTCGCGACTCACTCGTTTCTCCAAACCAGCCCATACCCGTCGTGCCTTCTCCTCGTCTGTCGTCACCTGATACGTCCGCTCACAGAACAACGGCAACGCGTCGCCCTGAGCCAACAACTGCCCTGGTTGCTCATGGAGGGCGTAGGTGTCGAACACCGCCGTCAGCAGTCCGTCCATCGTTCCGTCAAACACATATATCGTCATTCTCCAAAGTCCAGTTTCAGTTGCATTTCTTCTGCTGCCCGTTTCTGCTGAGCCTTACTGATAAGCAAGGGCCGTAATCGCTCTGGTCGCAACTCGTTGATGCCGATGATGGGCTGCGAGAATTGCGAGGTCAGTTCGTTGCACGTAATAAAGTATTTCGCCTTCTTCATCACAACGCCCATCTTCTTCAGGTCGTAACTGGTCAGGCGGTTGAATCGTCGTGAATTCACGATGAGCCAGGCCGACTTGTTGCCGAGTCCCGGTACCCTCAAGAGCATCTCGTAATCAGCCGTATTGATATCCACAGGAAAGTACTCCGGGTGTCTTAATGCCCAAGCCAATTTGGGGTCTATCTCCAAGTCGAGGTTCGCGTGTTGGTCGTCCACGATCTCGTCTACGTTGAAGTGGTAAAAGCGCATCAGCCAATCTGCTTGATAGAGTCGGTTCTCGCGCACCAGTGGCGGCTGCTTCAGGATCGGCAGACGTGGGTCGTAAGTGTTCACACTCACATAGCCCGAGTAATACACACGCCGCATCGTGGGTTGGCCGTAGAGCATCGATGACATCGTCAGGATATCCTTGTCTGTCTCCTTCGTCGCCCCCACAATCATCTGCGTCGACTGTCCCGCTGGCACAAACCGTGGTGCATAGCGGTATTTCTTGCGGTCTTCCTTGTTTTCCAGCACGCCCTGTTGTATCATCTTCATCGGCAGGAAGACACTCTTATGGTCTTTCTCTGGCGCCAACAGTTTCAACGATTCCTCCTTCGGTATCTCGATATTCACGCTCATACGGTCGGCATAGCGTCCTGCCTCGTTCAACAGTTCCTGTGAACAGCCAGGAATGCTCTTCAAGTGGATATAGCCGTTGAAGCGATGCACCGTTCTTAGATCGCGTGCGATGGCCGCCAGACGCTCCATGGTGTAGTCAGGATTGCGCACGACACCACTGGATAAGAAGAGTCCCTCGATGTAGTTGCGACGGTAGAACTCCATCGTAATCTCCTCCAACTCGCTGACTGAGAGTGTCGCCCGTTTGATGTCGTTACTTCGGCGGTTGATGCAGTAGGCGCAGTCGTACATGCAGTAGTTCGTCAGCATCACCTTCAACAGCGAGATACATCTTCCATCGTCTGCAAACGAGTGGCAGATGCCCACGCCGCCTACCGTCGAGCCCACCATGCCCTGTTTGCCTTTGCGCACAGTGCCGCTCGACGAGCATGACACGTCGTACTTTGCCGACTCTGCGAGTATTCGCAGTTTCTCCATTGTCTTCTCTGTCAACATGGTTACAAAGATACGGCAAATCTGCGAAACCTCCAAAGTTTTTCCTCGAAAAGTGCAGGCAGTCCTCTTTTTGATATATGTCAATAACAATGTGCGCGCACACAAAAGTCGGGCAAATGACGATTTGTAACAAAATGGTTATGATTTGAGGCAAAATGTTAGCAGAATGGCAGGAAACACATTGTTTGGCTTTACAAAGTGTCAGCGAGGCATTATTTTAACAATCAAAATGAAAGAAATTGTATGGATATTCTATTAAAATGCAGTAATTTTGCAGCGTGAAATAACAAAGTGTTAGCCCCAACAAGAGGGGAAAAAGTATTAATTATTAATAAGGTAAAAAGAAAAAGGTATGAAAAAGATTGAAGCAATCATCCGCAAGACAAAGTTCGAGGATGTAAAAGAAGCACTGCTGCAGTCGGACATTGACTGGTTTGAGTACCATAACGTACACGGTATCGGACAGAGTCGTCAGGAGAGGATCTACCGTGGCGTGCAGTATTCAACGGACGTGATAGAGCGCGTGGCACTGACCATCGTGTGTCGCGACCAGTTTGTGGAGCCGACGGTCAAGGTGATCCTGAAGGTGGCGCACACAGGCGAGGTGGGCGATGGTCGCATCTTCGTGAGTGACATGATCGACGTGTGGAGCATCCGCACGGGCGAGAACGGCGATACCGTACTCCGTGATAAAAAGTAAAAGGGTAAGAAGGTAAAAAAGGAAACAACACAAAAACATTAAGATTATGAACGAAATTGGTTTATCACTCGATACTGTATGGATGCTATTGGCAGCCATGTTAGTTTTCTGGATGCAGCCGGGCTTTGCGCTGTGTGAAGCAGGTTTTACGCGTAGTAAGAACACGGCGAACATCCTGATGAAGAACTTTGTCGACTTTATGTTCGGCTCGTTGTTGTTCTTCTTCCTCGGCTTCGGATTCATGTTCGGCAGCGAGGGGCTGGGTTTCATAGGTGCACCCAACTGGGGCGACCTGAGTTTCTATAAGGGCGACTTGCCCGTAGAGGGTTTTCTGATCTTTGAGACGGTGTTCTGCGCCACGAGTGCCACGATTGTCTCTGGTGCCATGGCTGAGCGTACGAAGTTCTCGATGTATATGGTCTATAGTGCTGTGATTTCGCTGTTCATCTATCCTATCGAGGGTCACTGGACCTGGGGTGGCGGCTGGCTCTGCAACGATGCTGCCGACAGTTTTATGATGTCAACGTTTGGCGATGTGTTCCACGATTTTGCTGGTTCTGCCATCGTGCATAGCGTGGGTGGTGTACTGGCCCTGATTGGTGCACTGGCGTTGGGTCCCCGTATCGGCAAATATGACAAGAACGGCAAGAGCCGTGCTATTCCTGGTCACAACCTGACGATGGCCGCTCTGGGTGTGTTCATCCTCTGGCTCGGATGGTTTGGTTTCAACCCCGGTTCTCAGTTGGCTGCCAGCGGTGAAGTGAACCGTATTGCCATCTCTCACGTGTTCCTGACCACCAACCTCGCTGCTGCTGCCGGTGGTGTAGCCACGATGTTCCTCACCTATATCAAGTACGGCAAACCCTCGCTCTCTCTGACACTGAACGGTGTGCTGGCAGGTCTCGTGGGTATCACGGCTGGTTGTGATCTCGTATCGCCCGTAGGAGCCGTCATCATCGGTCTTGTATGTGGTATCGTATTGGTCTTTGCCATCGAGTTCATCGACCACGTGCTGCACATCGACGACCCTGTAGGTGCTTCGTCTGTACACGGTGTCTGTGGTATCCTCGGCACTCTGATGACAGGCCTGCTGTCTACCAGCAACGGTGCTTTCTACGGTCACGGTTGGGGATTCTTCGGTGCTGAGTGTTTCGGTATCCTCGTTATCGACCTCTGGGCTGCAGCCTGTGGTTTCGCCCTGTTCTATGGTATCAAGAAGGTGCATGGCCTGCGTGTAGGCAAGCGTGTGGAGGAGGAAGGCCTTGATATCTATGAGCATGGAGAGGCATGTTATAACTAAGAGACCCACCCCCTGCCCCTCCCTGAATGGAGGGGAGTAATTAGTAAAGAATACAGAATAAAAACAGAAAGATTATGAAAAAGATTGTTTTATTTGCAATGGGATTGGTCATGGGTATGACCACCTATGCACAGGATGAGATTGAGACAACGATTAGTGGAGATATCGTGAGTAGTTATATCTGGCGTGGACAGGATCTGGGAAGCGCTGCCGTTCAGCCGACACTCGGCGTGGGATATAAGGGACTTTCACTGTCCGCCTGGGGCAGTTATGGCATTGCCGACCCTGCCGACACGAAGGAATTCGACCTGACACTTGCCTATTCGGTTGGCGGATTCAACATCGGCGTGACTGACTACTGGTTCAGCAAGGGTGGCCTCGATCCCGAAGGACGTTATTTCAAGTACGATGCCCATGGCACGAACCACGTGTTTGAGGCAAATATCGGCTATGACTTTGGACTGGCCAGTTTGCAGTGGTATACGAATATTGCGGGCAACGACGGAACAAACAAGGACGGCAAGCGGGCCTACAGCAGTTATGTTGAGGCGAATGTCCCATTCAAACTTGCCACAGTCGACTGGACTGCTACGGTCGGTGCCGTCCCCTTTGCCACAAGTGCATATAATGGCTGGACTTCGGGCTTTGCTGTTACCAATGTTTCATTGAAGGCGACGAAGGATATCAAGGTGACTGACTCATTCTCGATACCCATCTTCGGACAGGTTGTCGGCAACCCTTGTTCGCAAATGGCTTATCTGGTCCTTGGATTCACGTTACAGCCATAGATTCATAACGAAGTGCCCTCTCTTTCTGCCTTTAGGTAGGAGAGAGGGTTTTTTGTATTGTCACTTTTGACGATTTGTAACGGAATGATATGTTTCGTGTGCAAAATGTTAGCAAAATGAAAGTTATTTTGCATCGAAACATTACAAAGTGTCAGTTGGCCAATTTTTTAACAATCAAAAAGTAAGGAAGATGGCGAAATGTTATTAATATGCAGTACCTTTGCAGAAAAATTTGGTGAACGCAAAGCAAACAACACAAAAAAACAGATATATTTATGAAGGTAAAAAAACGTTGGATAATCCTGATGACGGCAATGACACTGATAGCCGTCTCAGGGCTGGCGGTAGGAGAACCGTCGTTTGATTGTGACTGGTCGGTGATTTCAGCGGCCGACGTGGCGTGGCTCATTACAGCCACGATTTTCGTTTTGATGATGACACCCGGTCTGTCATTCTTCTATGGCGGTATGGTAGGTGCAAAGAACGTGATATCAACGATGTTGCAGTCGTTTATTGCGATGGGACTGATATCGGTTTTATGGGTGGTGATAGGCTTTTCACTTTGTTTTGGTGATGATATTGGCGGTGTGATTGGTAATCCACTGACATTCCTGATGTTCCACGGCGTGGGTGGCGCAGTGTACACGACACCTGCAGGAAATGTTCTCGGCGGTGCAACGATTCCGTTGGCATTGTTCGCGCTGTTCCAGATGAAGTTCGCCATCATTACGCCGTCGCTGATTACGGGCTCGTTTGCAGAGCGCGTCAGGTTCTCGGCGTATATGTTCTTCATGATGTTCTTTTTCTTCGTCATCTACTGTCCGTTGGCGCACATGACCTGGCATCCTGAGGGATTGTTCATGAAATGGGGTGTCATCGACTTCGCAGGTGGTATCGTGGTGCATGCATCGAGCGGTATCGCAGCCTTGGCAGGTGCCATCTTCCTTGGAAGAAGAAAGGCGGAGACACGTAAGAGCGAACCTGCTAACATCCCCTTCGTGCTGCTGGGTGCAGCCATGTTGTGGTTAGGATGGTTCGGTTTCAACGCAGGTTCGTCGTTGCATGCAGACGGACAGGCCATCAAGGCATTCTTGAATACGAATACTGCTTCGGCCACGGCGATGATGACGTGGATATTCTTCGATTGTCTACGTGGTCGTAAGCCATCGGCGATGGGTGCCGCTGTAGGTTGTGTGGTCGGTCTGGTGGCCATCACGCCGTCGGCAGGCTATGTCACTGTCGGTCAGAGTATTTTTATTGCATTTGTTATCACGCTCATCTGCAACGTCGCCGTCTATTGGCGTTCACACTCCCAGATCGACGATGCCCTCGATGTATTCCCCACGCATGGTACTGGTGGTATCTTTGGTACCGTGCTGACGGGTATCTTCATCCAGGAAGGTCTCATCGCAGGTACGTGGGATGGTTTCGTGATTTTCCTCTATCATCTTCTGGCCATCGTCATCGTGTTTGTCTACACCTTCGCTATGAGTTGGCTGGGGTATAAACTCATCGACAGTCTCATCCCCATGCGTGTGTCGGCATTCAGTGAAAAGGTGGGTCTCGACTTCTCGCAGCATGATGAGCACTATGGACTGGCGCATATCGGAGAACGGGAATTAGCGGAATACGAAGAGCATATAGCCGAGAAATTAAGAGGTAAGAGTTAGAAATTATGAGTAAGCAAACTTCAAAACAATAAAGAATGAACACAAAGTACATTTTCGTTACGGGCGGTGTGGTTTCCTCGTTAGGCAAGGGAATCATCTCCGCCAGTATCGGTAAACTGTTGCTGGCGCGTGGTTACAAGGTCACCATCCAGAAGTTCGATCCCTACATCAACATCGACCCTGGCACGCTGAACCCCTACGAGCACGGCGAGTGCTACGTGACGGTGGACGGCATGGAGACCGACCTCGACCTGGGACATTACGAACGGTTTACTGGTATTCACACCACGCGTAACAACTCGATCACGACGGGACGCATCTACAAGACGGTCATCGACCGCGAGCGACATGGCGACTATCTGGGTAAGACCATTCAGGTGGTGCCGCATATCACGGACGAGATCAAACGCAGGATGCTACGAGAAGGTCTTGACGAGGGACTCGACTTCGTCATCACTGAGGTGGGTGGTACGATTGGCGACATCGAGAGTGCGCCGTTTATGGAGGCCATCCGACAGTTACGCTGGCAATTAGGTCGCGATGCGGTGTGCGTGCATCTGACGTATGTGCCTTATCTGAAAGCCGCTGACGAATTGAAGACGAAGCCCACGCAACACTCCGTAAAGGAATTGCAGGGGATGGGTATCCAGCCCGATATCCTTGTACTCAGAACCGAACGCCACCTCAGCGACGCTATACGCCTGAAGGTGGCATCATTTTGTAATGTCGATCTGGAGTGTGTGGTGCAGAGCGAGGATATGTCGAGCATCTATGAAGTGCCAGTGAGTATGCAGAAGCAAGGACTCGACGCTGCTATCATGCGGAAGATCGGGATTCCTGTGGGAGAGACACCAGCGATGCAGTCGTGGCATGACTTCCTCGAAAAGCAGTGTAATGCCAAGCGTGAGGTGCATATTGGTCTTATTGGCAAGTACGACCTGCAAGATGCCTATAAGAGCATCCGTGAGAGTCTGAATCTGGCAGGTATCTACAACGATGTGAAGGCAAAGATTCATTTTGTGAATAGCGAAGAGATTACTGCGGAGAATGTCGCCTCGAAGTTGGAAGGTATGGCAGGTATCGTGGTCTGTCCGGGCTTCGGCAGTCGCGGTATCGAGGGAAAGATTATAGCAGCGGAATATGGCCGTACCCATGATGTGCCAACCTTCGGTATCTGTCTGGGTATGCAGATGATGGTGATCGATTTTGCCCGCAACGTGTTGGGCTACAAGGATGCCAACAGCGCTGAAATGGACGAGAAAACAGCACACAACGTCATCGACATCATGGAGGAACAGAAGAACATCACGCAGAAGGGTGGTACCATGAGACTGGGTGCCTATGAGTGTGATTTGGTGAAAGGCAGTCGTACCTATGAAGCCTATGGCAAGGATACGCTGATAAAGGAGCGCCACCGTCATCGCTACGAGTTCAACAATGCCTATAAGGATGAGTACGAATCGAACGGTATGAAGTGTGTGGGTATCAATCCTGCCTCCAACCTCGTGGAGATTGTCGAAATCCCAGAAAAGAAATGGTACATCGGTACGCAGTTCCACCCAGAGTACTCGTCGACCGTGCTTCATCCGCATCCCCTGTTTATGTCGTTTATAAAGGCTGCGATTGAGCGAGTGCAGAGCCAGGCATGCTTGGGCTCTGCCGAGCGTGAGCAGGCTCGAATGTAATTCAAGGCTTGTATCTGTTATGGAAGAGTTGAAGCATGAGTGTGGTGTGGCGATGATCCGCCTGTTGAAGCCGCTGAGTTACTACGAGCAGAAATACGGCACGTGGCGCTATGGCTTCAACAAACTCTACCTGATGATGGAGAAGCAGCACAACCGTGGTCAGGAGGGGGCCGGTATTGCCTCCGTCAGTCTGACGAAGGGACCAGGTACGGAGTATATGTTCCGTGAGAAGGCCGAGGGCAAGGATGCCATCACCGAGATTTTTTCCCGTCTGACAGAAGAAATGGCAGGTGAACTGCTGATGGGTCATCTACGCTATTCGACGACAGGCAAGAGCGGTTTGCAATATGTGCATCCCTTCCTACGCCGTAACAACTGGAGGGCCAAGAATCTCTGTCTGTGCGGTAACTTCAATATGACAAATATCGATGAGGTCTTTCGGTTCCTTACCCAACAAGGCCAGTCACCGCGTATCTATGGTGATTCCTACATCACTCTCGAACTGATGGGGCATCGCTTGGACCGCGAAGTGGAGCGGTTGTATCAGGAGGCTCATGAAAAAGGATTGGAGGACACGGATATCACGGACTATATAGACAATCATGTAGAGATGGCGAATGTGCTGCGCACCACGATGAACCACTACGATGGTGGTTATGTGATGTGTGGTCTGACGGGTTCTGGCGAGATGTTCGCCGTGCGCGACCCATGGGGCATCCGCCCTGCGTTTTACTATCGCGACGACGAGATTATCGCCCTGGCCAGCGAACGCCCTGTCCTACAAACGACCTTTGACCTCTCGTCTGATGAGATCTGTGAACTCCAACCTGGCGAGACGCTCATCGTGCATAAGAATGGTGAAAGCCTATTGGAACAGATTATGCCTGCCCAACCGCTGAGTGCCTGCTCGTTCGAGCGTATCTATTTCAGTAGGGGTTCTGACCGCGACATCTATCAGGAACGCAAACGCTTAGGCGGGCAACTCACGCCCGCTATCCTCAAGGCTATCGACGGCGATGTGGATCATACGGTCTTTTCTTATATCCCTAACACTGCTGAGGTGGCATTTTATGGGATGACGGATGGCTTTCGTCGATTACACGGAGAGGTACGCACAGAAAAGGTGGTCTGGAAAGACATCAAACTGCGCACCTTTATTGCTGACAACTCTGAGCGCAACGATCTGGCTGCTCACGTCTATGATATCAGTTACGGTTCGTTGAAACCATACGAAGACAATCTCGTCATCATCGACGACTCCATCGTACGCGGCACGACGCTTAAAGAGAGTATCTTCAAGATTCTTGACCGTCTGCACCCGAAGAAGATTGTGATGGTATCGAGTTCGCCGCAGATACGCTATCCTGACTATTATGGCATCGATATGTCGCGCTTGGAGGAACTCTGCGCTTTCCGTGCGGCTATCGCTTTGATTAAAGATAGAGGTATGCAGAAACTGATTGCCGATACATATAAGGCTTGCAAGTACTCGCCAGCCTCATTGAACCACGTGCGCAATATCTATGCACCCTTCACCGTCGAGGAAATCAACGTGAAGATTGTGGAGATGCTTCGTCCTGAGGGTATGCAGACACCCGTGGAACTGGTGTTCCAGAGTATCGAGGGCTTGCATCACGTCTGTCCCAATCATCCAGGCGATTGGTACTTCACAGGCCATTATCCCACGCCTGGCGGCATCCGACTGGTGAATCAGGCGTTTGTGAATTATGTTGAACAAGTTTTGAAAATGCAGTTGTAATGAAAATAGCAAGATTAATACTCGAAGATGGCAGTCAATTCGTGGGCTGGTCGTTTGGACATGATACCAATACGGCTGGCGAAGTGGTATTCAATACCGCGATGACGGGCTATCCAGAGAGTTTGACAGACCCCAGTTATGCGGGTCAGATATTGGTGACGACCTATCCGCTGATAGGTAATTACGGTGTGCCTGATACGGGCATGGGCAGCGACGGTCTGCCCTTGTTCATGGAAAGTGAACGGATTCATCCCAAGGCTCTGGTCGTGGCTGACTATAGTGAGACCTATTCACACTGGAATGCACAGGAAAGTTTGGCCGCTTGGCTGAAACGAGAGAAGATACCTGCCATCACGGGCATCGATACGCGCCGCCTTACAAAGATTCTCCGTGAGCACGGTGTGATGATGGGGCGGATCGTCATAGAGGGCTCTGTATGTCGCTGTGACACAGCGACATACACAACCGAGGACTATGGCTCCGTCAATTGGGTGGAGCAGGTGAGTTGCAAGGAGGTAATGACTTATCAGCCTAAGGGCGAGAAGAAGTATCGTGTCGTTTTAGTGGATTGTGGCGTGAAGGCGAACATCATCCGTTGTTTGATTAGGCGCGGCATTGAGGTGGTACGCGTGCCTTGGGATTATGACTTTAATCAGTTAGATTTCGATGGTTTGTTCTTGGCTAATGGTCCTGGTGATCCTGAGCAATGCAGCAAGACGGTGGAGCACATCAGGACTTTCTTGGAGAACGAGACTGTGCGTCCTTGTATGGGCATCTGTCTCGGCAACCAGTTGTTGGCGAAGGCAGCCGGAGCAAAGACGTACAAACTGAAATATGGTCACCGCTCGCACAACCAACCTGTACGAGAAGTGGGCACAAACCGTTGCTTCATCACCTCGCAGAATCACGGCTATGCTGTCGATGACTCGACGCTGCCAGCAGATTGGGAACCACTCTTCGTGAATATGAACGACGGTTCTAACGAAGGTATCCGTCATAAGAAGAACCCTTGGTTCTCGGCACAGTTCCATCCTGAGGCATGTAGTGGTCCAGTGGATACAGAGTTTTTGTTTGATGAGTTTGTAAACTGCCTGAATACAGTCCGTACGGGACGGACTGAGAGTTCGCTCCCTATGTACCAAGAGTTCGCAAGGGGCGGACTAAAAACGAACGGCATATCTAAAGTTCTTTTGTTGGGCTCAGGTGCTCTGAAGATTGGACAGGCCGGTGAGTTCGACTATAGCGGAGCCCAGGCATTGAAAGCCCTGAAGGAAGAAGGTATTCATTCAGTGCTTATCAATCCCAATATCGCTACGGTGCAGACTTCAAAGGGTATCGCCGATACGGTGTATTTCCAACCCGTGAAGGCGGAGTTCGTGGAACGCGTCATTGAAAAGGAGCGTCCTGATGGTATCCTGCTCTCATTTGGTGGACAGACGGCCCTGAACTGTGGTGTGGAACTCTATGAGAAGGGCGTCTTGGAGAAATATGGTGTGAAGGTGCTCGGCACGCCTGTACAGGCGATTATCGACACAGAAGACCGTGACCTGTTTGTGAAGCGTCTTGATGAGATTGGCGTGAAGACCATCAAGAGCGAGGCATGCAGCACCGTTGAGGAAGTGCAGCGAGCAGCACATGAATTGGGATTCCCTGTGATATTAAGGGCTGCCTACGCTCTTGGCGGTCTGGGCTCTGGCTTCTGCGACAATGAAGAAGAACTGCTGGCACAGGCCGAGGAGGCCTTCTCGTTCTCGCCACAGGTATTAGTAGAGAAAAGCCTTAAAGGTTGGAAAGAGATAGAATACGAAGTGGTGCGCGACCGTTTCGATAACTGCATCACCGTCTGTAACATGGAGAACTTCGACCCCCTCGGCATCCATACGGGCGAGTCGATTGTGGTGGCTCCGTCGCAGACACTTACCAACAGCGAGTATCACAAACTCCGTGCCCTGGCCATCAAGATTATCCGGCATATCGGTATCGTGGGTGAGTGTAATGTGCAATATGCTCTCGATCCCAATTCAGAGGACTATCGCGTCATCGAGGTGAATGCCCGTCTGAGCCGTTCTTCGGCTTTGGCATCGAAGGCGACGGGCTATCCATTGGCTTTTGTCGCTGCCAAACTGGGATTAGGCTATGGTCTTTTCGACCTGAAGAACTCCGTCACGAAAACCACGAGTGCGTTCTTTGAGCCAGCCCTTGACTATGTGGTGGTAAAGATTCCTCGTTGGGATCTGACCAAATTCCAAGGCGTGAAGCGTCAACTTGGCTCATCGATGAAGAGCGTGGGTGAGGTAATGGCGATTGGTCGTACCTTCGAGGAAGCGCTGCAAAAGGGACTGCGTATGATTGGACAAGGCATGCACGGCTTTGTGGAGAACCATGAAATCAAGATTCCAGACATCGCGAAGTCTCTGCATGAGCCGACGGATATGCGTATCTTTGTCGTATCAAAGGCGCTGAAGATTGGCTATACCATTGAGCAGATTCATCAGTTGACGATGATTGACCGTTGGTTCTTGCAGAAACTGACGCATATCGTGTATATCGACCAACAACTCAAAGAGTATACCCATCTTTCTGAGGTTTCTGAGTTCATGGAACCGAGTGAGTTCAAGGAGTATTTGCAGTCGCCAGAGGTGGCCCTGCTCCTACGTGCCGCCAAGGTCTATGGCTTCTCTGATTTCCAAATTGCCCGTGCGATAGGCTTGGAGAATCGTATGAAGATGGAGCAGGCCGGACTCACCGTTCGCAAATGGCGCACGATGCAGGGGCTTTTACCTACCGTCAACCAGATTGACACTCTTGCAGCGGAATATCCTGCCCAAACCAACTACCTCTACCTCTCTTATTTATAATTATCCATTATCCATTGTCAATTATCAATTAATAGAATATTATGTGTGGAATCGTTGCTATACTGAACGTGAAAGAACAGACGCATGAGTTGCGTGAGAAGGCATTGAAAATGAGTCAGAAAATCCGTCACCGCGGACCTGACTGGAGTGGAATATACTGTGGTGGCTCTGCCATTTTGGCCCATGAACGACTGAGCATCGTCGACCCAGAATCTGGCGGACAGCCCCTCTACAGCCCAGACCGTAAGCAAGTCTTGGCGGTGAATGGTGAGATTTATAATCATCAGGAGATTCGCCGTCGTTATGCCGGACAGTATGAGTTCCAGACGGGCAGCGACTGTGAGGTCATCCTCGCCCTCTACCGTGAGAAGGGCATCGATTTTCTCGAAGACCTAAGCGGTATTTTTGCGTTTGTGCTCTACGATGAGGAACGCGATGAATTCCTGATTGCCCGTGACCCAATCGGCGTGATACCGCTCTACATCGGATATGATTCTGATGGTACGGTCTATGTGGCTTCTGAACTGAAAGCCCTCGAAGGTCAGTGCGAGCGTTACGAGCCGTTCCTGCCCGGACATTATTATTGGAGTGTTGACCCGGGACAGAAATGGTACTACCGTCGTGATTGGATGAACTATGACGCTGTGAAGGATAATCCTGCTTCTGTTGAGGCTATCCACGATGCATTAGAGGATGCCGTGAAACGTCAGTTGATGAGCGATGTGCCTTATGGTGTGCTGTTAAGCGGTGGACTTGACTCTAGTGTCATCTCTGCTATCGCTGAGAAATATTCAGAGATGCGTATCGAGGATGATTCCAAGACGAAAGCCTACTGGCCGCGTCTGCACTCGTTTGCCGTAGGCCTGAAGGATGCCCCCGACCTGGCTAAGGCCAAACTCGTGGCTGATCATATCGGTACCGTACACCACGAAATCAACTATACCATCCAAGAAGGCCTCGACGCCATCCGCGATGTCATCTATTTCATCGAGACCTACGATGTCACCACCGTCCGTGCCTCTACGCCGATGTACCTGTTGGCTCGTGTCATCAAGTCGATGGGTATCAAGATGGTGCTTTCTGGCGAGGGTGCCGACGAGATTTTCGGTGGCTATCTTTACTTTCATAAGGCTCCAACAGCAAAGGACTTTCATGATGAGACCGTACGCAAACTAGGCAAACTATATATGTACGACTGTCTCCGTGCCAACAAGAGCCTGAGTGCTTGGGGTGTCGAGGGGCGTGTGCCTTTCCTCGATAAGGAATTCCTTGATGTCGCTATGCGTACCAACCCAGAGGCCAAGATGTGTCCAGGCTCCACGATGGAGAAGAAGATTGTCCGTGAGGCCTTTGCCGATATGCTTCCCAAAGAGGTCGCCTGGCGACAGAAGGAACAGTTCAGCGATGGTGTCGGTTATTCTTGGATTGACACCTTGAAGCAAATTACCTCTGAGGCTGTTACTGATGAACAGATGGCCCATGCCGCTGAGCGGTTCCCCATCAACCCGCCGAAGAACAAGGAGGAATACTATTACCGCAGTATTTTCACCGAACACTTCCCCAGCGATTCTGCCGCCAAGAGCGTTCCAAGCGAGGCCTCTGTCGCCTGTTCTACTGCCATCGCCCTCGAATGGGATGCCGCCTTCAAAGGCATGAATGATCCATCCGGTCGTGCCGTCAAAGGCGTCCATGAACAAGCCTATTGACGGCAGATCTTGTGGATAATATATCAAAAAATCCTTGAATAATCTTAATTATGCCATAGGTTTTAATTCGTTTTGTGATTTTAGTTGTACCTTTGCAGCCGTGAAACTGACAACGAAGAGACATATCGCTTCATGGATGCTATTGGCTGTTTTTGTGCCAATGCTGGTTCTATCGTCACTCCATGTGCACAAGGCCAGTTCATCGGTGGCAGAGACAGAGTGCTCCGATTGCGTTCATCATAACTGTCATGGGCACTTGGCTCAGACGACAATTGCAATTCACGACTGTGTACTATGTCAGTTCCTGACGCTAAAAATGCTGGCAGTTGCCATTGTCGCTGTCACTTTATATATTCATGTATGTAGGATTTATTATGCCCAGCCTTTACGCAGTGATTATGCAGCCTGCTGTGGCATTATTGTGACTCGGGGACCTCCAACAGTCAGGTAACTGAGACATAAACAGCATACATTAATATTATAATCACATTTTTATTGAATACAGAATGAAAAAGATCATTATCATTCTGCCATTGTTGTGTATGAGCATGACATTGGCAGCACAGGAAAATATAACACATCATCATGCTGACGACTCGACCGACGTATTTTTCCGTCATCTGCAACTGAACGAGTTGACGGTGACGGGTGTGACGGGTGACACGAAACTGAAACATGCTACCGCACCTGTGAGCATTGTAACGCCGCAAGTGTTGAAGGCTACGGCTTCTACCAACATCATTGACGCCATTGCCCGTCAGCCGGGCATCAGTCAGTTGACTACTGGCAGCAGCATCTCTAAACCCATCATTCGCGGATTAGGTTACAACCGTGTGGTCGTGATGAGCGAGGGTGTGCGACAGGAAGGTCAGCAGTGGGGTGACGAACATGGCGTCGAAGTTGACGGTAGCAGTGTGAACTCTGTGGAGATTCTCAAGGGGCCTGCTTCGCTGATGTACGGATCGGATGCGATGGCAGGAGTGGTCATCCTGCATGCGCAGCCAACACTGGCTGAGGGCGAGATGCGTGCCAATGTCAGCACGGAGTATCAGACCAACAACGGACTCTTCGGCTATCATCTCTCGATGGCCGGCAACCAGCAGGGATTTGTCTGGGATGCCCGTTACAGTCAGAAACTGGCACATGCCTATAAAAATAAGTACGATGGCTATGTGCCAGGTTCGCAGTTCCGTGAGCGGGCAGGAAGGCTGATGCTGGGTGTGAACAAGGCGTGGGGACACTCGCGACTCACTGCAACGGCCTATCACCTGACACCAGGTATCGTCGAGGGTGAGCGAGACCCAGAGACGGGTGAGTTGGAGTGTAGCACCGATAACATCAAGACCTATGGCAAGGCACTGCCCTTCCAGCAGGTGAAGCATTATAAGGCTGTTTGGGACAACTCGCTGAATCTTTCGAAGGGCTATCTTAAAGCCATCATCGGCTATCAGCAGAACCGTCGTCAGGAGTTTGAGGAATCGATGGACGAATACGAACTCTATTTCAAACTGCACACGTTGACTTATGATCTGCGCTACGTGACCAATGAATTCGATGGTTGGAAACTCTCGACAGGTATCGGTGGTATGTACCAGAAGTCTGTCAATGAAGGCGAGGAATATCTGATTCCCGACTACCGTCTCTTCGACTTCGGCATCTACGCTACTGCCACGAAAGCCCTCGGTGACCGTTGGACGCTGAATGGTGGAGTGCGTTATGATCATCGTCGACTGCATGGCGACGAACTCAATGAGGATGGTGAGATGCGCTTCACTGATTTCTCCCGCCATTTCAACGGCTTGACGGGTAGCATAGGAGCCGTCTGCAATATCAATGAGCACTTCAACCTGCGTCTGAATGTGGCCCGTGGTTTCCGGACACCTAATATGAGCGAGTTGGCTTCTAATGGCGTCCACGAGGGCTCTATCCGATACGAACTTGGTTCTCAGCAACTCAAAGCCGAATACAGTCTGCAAGCCGACCTTGGCCTCGACTTCACCTCACAATACGTCTCGGCACAGTTGGCACTCTTTGCCAATCGCATCGACAATTACATTTTCACCCATCGTGTGCTGGAGGAGATTGAGGAAGGCTTTCTGACGTACGCTTATACCCAAGGCGATGCCCGTCTGCTGGGCTTCGAGGCAGGTATC
>JAFZNI010000095.1 GCA_017551005.1 Prevotella sp. | reverse complement strand
TGTCTGAAGAGGATTTCCGTGGGCAACGGTTCGTGGATTTCAAGGGACAGATGAAGGGCAACAATGACGTGCTCAACCTGACGCGTCCTGACGTGATAGCCGATATCCACCGCCGTTATTTAGAGGCGGGAGCCGACATCATCGAGACCAACACCTTCAGTAGCCAGCGTATCAGCGAGGCCGACTATCAGTTGGAGGATGCTGCCCGTGAGATGGCTCTTGAAGGGGCAAGGAGAGCCCGCAGGGAAGCCGATAAGTTCTCGACAGATGAAAAACCGCGTTTCGTGGCTGGTTCGATAGGTCCGACCAACAAGACACTCTCGATGTCGCCTGATGTGAGTAATCCTGCGGCCCGTGAATTGACCTACGACGAGTTGTTGAGTGCCTATATGGAACAGGTGGATGGTCTGATAGAGGGTGGGGTGGATGCCCTGCTGATAGAAACCATCTTCGACTCATTGAACGCCAAGTGCTGTATCGACGCTGCCATGCGGGTGATGCAGCAACGGGGCACGGAACTGCCCATCATGCTCTCTGTCACGATCAGTGATCTGGCAGGGCGTACGCTCTCTGGTCAGACGTTGGAGGCGTTTCTGGCGAGTGTCAGTACCTATCCCATCTTCTCCATCGGTCTGAACTGTTCCTTCGGTGCTACCCAGATGAAACCCTATCTGCGCGAACTGGCACGGAAGGCACCATATTATATCAGTTGCTATCCGAATGCCGGACTGCCCAATGCCTTAGGTCTCTACGATGAGACGGCAGAGACGATGGCACCGAAGATGGCAGAACTCGTGGACGAGGGACTGGTGAATATCATCGGTGGCTGTTGCGGTACGACGGATGCGTTTATCCGACTCTACGGGCCGATCGTCGTAGGCAA
Source organism: Prevotella sp. (assembly GCA_017551005.1). Taxonomy (GTDB): domain Bacteria; phylum Bacteroidota; class Bacteroidia; order Bacteroidales; family Bacteroidaceae; genus Prevotella. The sequence goes on along the minus strand of JAFZNI010000095.1, from coordinate 5,497 downwards.
GAAACCTCATGTGCCAGCGCCGAAGTCTCAGGCGATGTGGCTTTCGGGCTTAGAACTGCTGGAAGTCACCCCAGAGGTGCAGTTCGTAAATGTCGGTGAGCGGTGCAACGTGGCTGGATCGCGAAAATTCCTGCGACTGATCAAGGAAAAGAACTACGACGAGGCTGTTGCCATCGCCCGTAAACAGGTGGAGGACGGTGCCCTTGTGATAGATATCAACATGGACGACGGTCTGTTGGATGCCAAACAGGAGATGCAGACCTTCCTCAATATGATTGCGGCAGAGCCGGATATCGCCAAGGTGCCTGTGATGATTGACTCTTCTGACTGGGAGGTGATCAAGGCGGGTTTGAAGTGTGTGCAGGGCAAGAGCATCATCAACTCCATCTCACTGAAGGAAGGCGAGGCAAAGTTTATGGCTCATGCCGAAGACGCCATGCGTTACGGGGCTGCCGTCGTGGTGATGTGCTTCGACGAGGAAGGACAGGCCACGAGTTATGAGCGTCGTATTGCTATTGCCCAACGGGCCTACAAGATACTGACCGAAAGGGTGGGGATGAACCCGTTGGATATCATCTTCGACCCCAATATCCTCGCCATTGCCACAGGTATGGAGGAGCATGATGCATACGCTGCCGATTTCATCCGTGCCACGGAATGGATACGCAAGAACCTGCCAGGCGCACATGTCAGCGGGGGTGTCAGCAACCTGAGTTTCTCCTTCCGTGGGAATAACTATATCCGTGAGGCCATGCATGCCGTGTTCCTCTATCACGCCATCAAGGCTGGTATGGACTTCGGTATCGTAAATCCCTCGACACGAGTTACATACGCTGATATTCCAAAAGAACCACTTCAAGTCATCGAGGATGCCATTTTGTATCGTAGGAAGGATGCCTCAGAGCGACTGACTGCCTTGGCGGGGGATAACACAGCGGGGTCAGGAACCCTTGTGTCATCTGCCGTATCTACTGGCAATGACACAAGGGTACCTGACCCCGCTGTGTCATCGGTCGAAGAACGTCTGGCGCAGGCACTCATCAAAGGCAATGGTGAGCATTTAGAGACAGACCTGAAGGAGGCCTTGGAAAAGTATCCCCATGCGGTGGATATTATCGAGGGACCCCTGATGGCAGGAATGAATACCGTTGGTAAGCGTTTTGGAGAGGGAAAGATGTTTCTGCCACAGGTGGTGAAGACCGCCAGAACGATGAAACAGGCAGTGAGTATTCTCCAGCCTTTTATCGAGGCAGACAAGAAAGAAGGAGGCAAGAGTGCCGGAAAGGTGCTGTTGGCGACGGTGAAGGGTGACGTGCACGATATTGGCAAGAACATTGTCAGTGTGGTGATGGCCTGCAACGGCTACGAGGTCATTGACATGGGCGTGATGGTGCCTGCCGAGCAGATTGTCCGCAAGGCTCAGGAAGAGCACGTGGATATGATTGGCCTGAGCGGTCTGATTACGCCGAGTCTGGAAGAGATGGTGAATGTGGCCGAAGAACTGAAGAAGGCTGGTTTGCAGATACCTATCATGATAGGTGGGGCCACCACCAGTGAACTGCATGTGGCTTTGAAGATCGCACCTGTCTATGGCGGTCCTGTGGTGTGGATGAAGGATGCTTCGCAGAATGCCATCGTGGCTGCCAAACTGATGACAGAGGAACAGGCCGTAGAGCGTGAACTCGACGAGAAATACGAGCATCTGCGCGAGGAATACCAGCAGGAACAGCAACAACTGTTCTCGTTGGAGGAGGCCAGAAGAAACAAACCGAACTTATGGGAAGAATAAAGAATATCATTTTCGATTTGGGTGGTGTCATCCTGACGTTGGATCCCAATCAGGCTGTCAGGCACTTTGAGGAAATCGGTGTGAAGGATGCCGTCCAAAGACTCGACAGTTATACGCAGCACGGCATCTTCGGCGACTTGGAGCACGGGCTGATCACTGCGGAGGAGTTCAGGAAAAGCCTCTCTGAAATGATAGGTCGTGAGGTAAGCCACGAGGAATGTGCCTACGGATGGCAGGGCTATGCCAAGGAACTGCCTGAGCGGAACAAAGCCATCCTGCGTCAGTTGCACAACGAGGGTTACCGCCTCATCCTGCTCTCGAACACCAATCCTTATATGATGGAGTGGGTGAGCAGTCCAGACTTCGATGGTGAGGGACATCCCGTGGAGGACTATATGGACGCCTGTTACCTGAGTTATAAGTTGAAACTGATGAAGCCCGATGTGGCATTCTTTCAGAAGGTGTTGGAGGCAGAGCAGATATCACCAGACGAGACACTCTTCCTCGACGACGGGCCACGTAATGTGGGGGCTGCTGCCAGTTTGGGTATCCATACCATGCAGCCCATCAATGGCGAAGACTGGACAAAGGAAATATATGATTATCTAAATAAGGGATAGGATGAAAAAGATGATACTGGTATTGTTGGCCTTGGTGCTGACAGTTGCGACAGAAGCCCAGAAGCGGGAGATGCGTGGGGCGTGGATACAGTGCGTGAACGGACAGTTCCAGGGTATGGGGACTGAGAAGATGCAACAGACACTGACCTATCAACTCGACGAGTTGCAGAAGGACGGCGTGAACACCATCATCTTCCAGGTGCGTCCGGAGTGTGATGCGCTCTACGAGAGTAAACTGGAACCCTGGAGCCGTTTTCTGACAGGCAAGCAGGGACAGGCGCCTAGTCCATATTGGGATCCTCTTCAGTGGATGATCAACGAGTGTCATAAACGTGGTATGGAACTTCACGCATGGATTAATCCATATCGGGCTAAGACAAAGACAACCAAGCAGTTGGCGTCGAACCACATTGCCGTTCGTAAGCCCATGAACTGTTTCTCGTATGATGACCTTTTCATCCTGAATCCAGGCATTGCCGAGAACCGCGACTATATCTGTGAGGTGGCGAAGGATATCGTCAGTCGCTATGATGTGGACGGTATCCACATGGACGATTACTTTTACCCTTATCCGGTGAAGGGAGAGACTATCCCAGACGAAGAACAGTTCCGACAGTTCAATAATGGTATCAAGGATATCAACGACTGGCGCAGATACAATGTGAACCTGTTTATCGAGCAGTTCTATAAGACCGTCCATGCCACGAAACCCTGGGTGAAGGTGGGTATCTCGCCTTTCGGCATCTACCGTAACAAGAAGAGTTCGCCGATAGGCAGTGAGACCAACGGCACGCAGAACTACGACGACCTCTATGCTGACATCCTCTTGTGGGTGAACAATGGCTGGCTGGACTATAACGTGCCGCAGATATACTGGGAGATAGGCAACAAGGCTGCTGACTATGAGACACTCATCAAGTGGTGGAGTCAGCATGCTTCGGGCCGCCCCTTGATTATCGGCGAGGATGTGGAACGGACGGTGAAATATCCTGATCCGCAGAATGCCAACAGTCATCAGTTGCCTGCCAAGATGCGCCTGCACCGTCAGTTGCCTGCCGTCAAGGGTACGGTGCTCTGGTATGCCAAGGCCGCTGTCGATAATGTGGGGAATTACGGTACAGCCCTTAGGAATAACTATTGGCGCTATCCTGCCTTGCAGCCCTCGATGGCGTTTATCAGCGACAAGGCGCCAAAGAAGGTGACGAAGGTAAAGCCTGTCTGGACGAGTGATGGCTATGTGCTGTTTTGGACAGCCCCGAAGGGAAAGGACTGGAAGGACGAGGCCGTGAAGTATGTCGTCTATCGCTTTGCCGCTGGAGAGAAGGTTGATATCAACGACCCTTCGAAGATGGTCGCCATTACTACTGCCACTTATTATAAGTTGCCATACGCTGACGGCAAACAAAAATATACGTATGTGGTGACGGCACTCAACCGTTTGCAGAACGAAAGTAAGGTTGTCAAAAAGAAGATAAAACTATGAGAAAGGTGTCTATGGGAATCCTGGTGCTGGCTGTGCTGGCGCTTGGAGCGTGTAAGAACAACCGTCTGTCGCCAGAACAGATGCAGCAGAAACTCGATAGTATCGCCAAGTTGGAGGCCAAGGAGAAACTGGAGGCTCAGGGTATCTATCTGGACCGTGACGTCAGTCCCGTGCAGTTGTTCTACGACAGTCTGGGGCTTCAGACACTACCCATCCGTTATTCAGAGGATTACGTGAAGTTCCTGCCGGGCTATAAGGTGGTTCCTGCGGAACTGGCCTCGTTTATGGGATTGGAAGGTCGTATAGAACCTAAGGCTATTTCGCTGCCCGAGGCGGCAGGTGCGAGACTGATGATCCTGGCAGCCGACGAGGGTGACGGACTCTATTCACTCTGGCTCTATTCGCTCGACAATGAGTATATGCCCGTTGACAAACTTTCTCTCTATGCCACCAGCAAGGAGGATGCCAAGGAGAACGAACTCGCTGACCCTGAGGATCAGTTGATTCAGGATTTTGTCATCACCAGTGATTATGAGATTCGTCTGACGGATTATTCAGGTAAGTTCAAGGCTGAGGTACAGAGAGTCTATCATATCGATCCTTCCCGTCATTTCGTGGAAGACGATGAGATAGATTATGAGGACAAGCCGGCGTTTTAGTCGGCCAGCAGTTTATCAAGGAAATCGTCAAGGTCTTGGTCAAGGCCTTCCATCAGGTCGGGGTCGATGATCACGACATCGTCGTCAACGACAAACAGTTCTTCGATGGATTCTTTGTCATCGTCTTCGAGAACGAAGGAGTAGGGCTTGAGAATCGACATGTTCTCTATGACTTGCTTCTGTTTGTCGAGACATCTGCGCAGCACAGGGACAATCTGCTCATAGAAATCGTCATCCTTATTGTCTATCCACTGCTCAACGATGCATCTGTTGAGTTCGTTGTCATCATCGTCGAAGGCCATCAGTTCGCCTGACTCCTGGGTGACGCGGAGATGGATGTCTGTCATCTGCGTTGCCTCATCGGTCACGGGGAACTTTTCGCTAATCTTGCGGATAGCGCGTTCAATCTGCTGGAGTGTCTGTTCTGTCGCTTTCATCTTTCTTGTGTAACTATTACGGCGCAAAAGTATAAAAAAACTCTGAAACTGCAAACGATTACGACTTTTTTTTGAAAATATTCTTAATACTTAATCTCTATTTCTTATTTTATTCGTACCTTTGCACAATATTAGGTTCACAGATCATTTCATGAGCGACAAGATATCACATCCAGGTGTTATTGACAGTATAGAGGATGATTGCGTCAAGGTACGTATCGTCCAGACATCTGCCTGTGCAGCCTGTAAGGTGGCATCCCATTGCAATGCCTCGGAATCGAAGGAGAAGATGGTGGATGTGTTTTGCTGTGACACAGCAAAGTACAGGACGGGTCAGGAAGTGACGGTGTGGGCCTCTCGTGAGGTGGCAAATCGGGCTTTGTTGCTGGGCTTTGGCATTCCGCTTCTCCTGTTGATTGGCGTGCTGCTGATCGTCTTGCGTTGGACGGGTGATGAAGGTGTGGCAGCATTGGCGGCCTTAGGTTCGTTGCTGCCTTATTATCTCCTGC
>JAFZNI010000094.1 GCA_017551005.1 Prevotella sp. | reverse complement strand
GAGTTCCTTGGTAAGCAACTGATGGATATCCTCAATGTGGCTGACCGTCAAGGTCTGCAGATAGTCTGGATTATCGAGGATGAAACGCAAGGCATCCTTATGATTAAGCAGCATCACAGCCTCTTCCTTGGTCTTTCCGTCGGCAGTCTTACTCTCACGCAGCAGACGCTCAGTCTCCAGCAATGAATAGGTGTTACCCTCTATCTGCGACGACTTCCAACTGAGGTCAATACCTAAACGTTCCATCTCCTTGCGATATTCGTTCTCGGTCATCTCGCTTACATGTTGGCGAAACTCTGCCTGTAACTCCTGCAGATGTGCATCCTCTTCGTCAGTGAAAAGCCTGACAGCAGGGAGTTGCTCACGAATCAACTCGAAGTTGAAGGACGTCTGCACTTGTCGCTGATCCACATCCTGTGTGAAATAGGTATCCAGATTAAGCGGCATCAGCAGATGTGCCTGATTGGAAAGACGATAACGAGTGGCACGAGCCTTACCCTCAACAACAATATCACCATTCTGGACACCAGCCGCAATGAGACGCTTCAAGGTGGCCTCGCTACCCTCGAAGGCTGTGCCCTTTGCTATTTCATCGCGCGAAGAGAGCGGATGATAGTGCAAAAACTGTAGAATCTCTCTTGATATATCCATCACCAAAACTTAAAATCGGTGCAAATATACGCATTATTTCCCAATTATCGGCTCACAATGAACTTAAAAATACATAAATCGCACAAATTTTGATCCGATTGTCACATCCTGACCCCAATGTGACATGACAAATCAGCCGAGGGCGGGATGCTCTCGGCTGACGGGTTGTTTGCAAGCACATCGTTCCTGGAACAGTGTGTACTTGATGCATCCCTTGGTGACGAAGGCAAACCACCGCGCAGGATCGCCCTCGCGGTAAATAACCGCCTCGCCCTCCCGCTTGCAAAACTCCCGCAGTGTCTCGAGGTCTAAATGTTATTGCTGAATCTTTGTTCCATCGTTCTATTATTTGGCATAAAAAAGCAAAAAAGTTCTCAAAATCTACGGCTAATTCAAAAAATAGCCGTAAATTTGAAGCACATCGTTCCTGGAACAGTGTGTAAACCTATCACAGAGAACACATTGGGTAAGAGGACTATTGTGTAATTACACGCTGTCTGCCCCCTGTGTCCCGACTGAGTTATTGGCTATTTGCTAAATTTGGCGATGGTTTCTTTAAGATGGTTTGCATCGTTAGCGCGAACCCAGTCGTAGTCATGGATATTGCCCTGCCTGTCAATCAGTTTATAGGTCGGAAAGGCGTTTACATTGAGATAGTGTTCAATAGCACTCTGCTGGTCTTCAGGCAGATTATAATGCACGCAGTTGTCGCCAGTCAGATTGTACTCTTTGATGACATTTTTCCACGATTCATCACTACTGCGGTTGGCCAAATAAAGATAGATGATGTCGTAGTCCTTCAAGGCCTCTTTCAGTTTGTGTGACTCTTTCAGTGCGGCTTTACAAGGGCTACACCATGTACCCCAAACATCGAGAAAGATTATTCGACCTTTGTATGGTTCGATAATTTTTCGCAAAATCGCCTCACCATCACTCATATTCTCAACATCTGTTGAATGGCGTAAACTTGCAGCACTTGTCAGATCCTGATTCTGAAGGGCAGCATATTTATCGTTGAGCGACTTCACTATGCTTAGTGCCACAGGCAGTTGGATTTCCTGTTCAGCACATTCCATCAACAGTGGGGGAAGAGGACTGCGTGAAGCATCGATAAATCTCCAAAGATAACATGCCAGATAGATATCGCGCAGGTTGCGGTCGCAGCCAACGGAGTCAATCATCGCGAGGTAAAAACGAATGCTCATGGCGGTCTGTTCTTTTTCAAGGGGTTCGCCAAGCCGATCAAACAGTTTGTAGGTCTTTGCTACAGTGTCATTCTTCTCAAAAGCCTCTATCAACTGGTGGCTCTCCTCATGACTCTTGGCATAGTTGAGCAAGCGGTCCATCTCTTTCGACAGGGGACTGTAATCGTCCAACAGTTTTGACTCCTCTGGCGTCAGTTTGATGATGCCCTGCTGCTCCAGACGTCTCACGGCACAGACAGTCTGATCAGCCAAGTCTATTTGCCGTTTTTCATCCAACTGGTCTATGTAGTCACGCATAAACGTTGAAAAATCTCGGTACAGGGTATATGGCTTCACTTTCTGCTGCCAGAGTTGACCTACATAGTCCATATATTCCTGTGGCAACTCCCTACCAGGCATGTGGAAGCGGGCTTGCATCATCGACTCGCCCTGCCCCGTTAGATAGTAGCCTGTCAGGTAGTCGACGTAGCGTTGCGAGAGGTTGGGGTGTTGGGAAATGCGCTCTTGCAGTTCGGTCATACGTGACAAACGCATACTGTCTGTATGTGTCTTGAATTGCATGGCAGTCATATTGGCTGGCTCCATATCTTCAAAGCGATCATTGGCAAATTGATGAGGATAGGCTAAGAGTTCATTCTGTACTCTGACATCATCACCCATGAAAAGTCTTTGACCCGTCTTGAAGTCACAAAGCAGAAAATAGGTCTTCCCAGGTTCCATAATACTGCTGAGCATGCTACGCCTCCAGTCGATAAACACCTGTGAAGAGTTTATCAGTGGTATCTTGAGGGAAAAACGACCCAATGAATCCATCTTTACATAAGCACTTATTTGTTGTCTGGCGAAGAGATTCTCGTAACCCACTTCAAATTCCCTGCCATATTTCCAACCTTGTTCGGGCATATCTTTCATCCAACCTATCAAGGTGGCGCTATCGCCCATCTGATAGTTGTTATCAACGAAACCCTTACGCTGATCTTTAATGGGATAGTCAGGTAAAGTTGCTGTAGTGATGGGGCTGCAAACAACAGGCTTCTCGCTACCGATGGTAATCGAACGTAAGCCACTATTGAGTCTGCCAACCTTGATGATGATACCATTATTGAGCGTCAACGTGTAGGCATCCTTATTCTCTGTCTGAGTAGCAATATCCCACACCATATTATTATAAATCACATGCTTAGGTGCAAAGCCTATCATCCAGTCGCCTGTCGCATCATTGCGCCAATAGGTATCAGCGATAGATTTACTTTGTGATTTAATCACTTGTGCTTGCCCCATTATTACGACGATGGTAAGTAGCACAGTGATAATGGTTCTCTTCATATTATTAATGTACAATGACTCCGATGATATAATAATGTGGAACGTATTTCAGGATATCCGACGAGAGATCTGGTTTAATGGTATTTTCGCCACAGAAGCGGGT
>JAFZNI010000093.1 GCA_017551005.1 Prevotella sp. | reverse complement strand
GATCATTTCATGAGCGACAAGATATCACATCCAGGTGTTATTGACAGTATAGAGGATGATTGCGTCAAGGTACGTATCGTCCAGACATCTGCCTGTGCAGCCTGTAAGGTGGCATCCCACTGCAATGCCTCGGAATCGAAGGAGAAGATGGTGGATGTGTTTTGCTGTGACACAGCAAAATACGCGACGGGTCAGGAAGTGACGGTGTGGGCCTCTCGTGAGGTGGCAAATCGGGCTTTGTTGCTGGGCTTTGGCATTCCACTTCTCCTGTTGATTGGCGTGCTGCTGATCGTCTTGCGTTGGACGGGTGATGAAGGTGTGGCAGCATTGGCGGCCTTAGGTTCGTTGCTGCCTTATTATCTCCTGCTGTGGTTGCGGCGAGACAGCATCCGTCAGCAGGTGTCCTTCCAGATAGAAAAATGATTTATACAAATATAGAATAGGTTTATGAATTTCATCTTGATTGCAGTCATTACACTTGGTGCCATCGGTCTGATTGCTGCCATTGTGTTGTTTGTCGCTTCCAAGAAATTTTGGGTCTATGAGGATCCCCGTACTGCACAGGTGACCGCCTTGTTGCCTGGTGCTAATTGCGGCGGTTGTGGATTCGCGGGATGTGGCGGTATGGCTGATGCACTTGTGAAAGGCGTTGACGCTGGTTCCATCAAAGGTCTGAACTGTCCTGTAGGCGGCCCAGAGGTGATGGGACAGGTGGCTGACTTGTTAGGAATGGCCATCGCTCATGATGAGCCGAAGGTGGCAGTCGTCAGGTGTAACGGAACATGTGAGTATCGTCCGAAGATTGCTGAATATGCAGGTCTCCGTAACTGTGCGGTGATGCATGCCTGTGGAGCAGGAGAAACGGCTTGCGGTTTTGGTTGTCTGGGTTGTGGCGACTGTGTGGAGGTGTGTCGGTTTGATGCTATCCATATAAATCCTGAGACGGGCATTGCTGAGGTAGATGAAGAGAAATGTACTTCCTGTGGTACCTGTGCAATGGTCTGTCCACGCGGCATCATCGAAATCCGCAAGAAGGGCCCGAAGGGTAGGAGAGTGTATGTGTCCTGTGTCAATAAGGATAAGGGAGCCGTATCGATGAAGGCCTGCAAGGTGAGTTGTATCGGCTGTGGCAAATGCGAGAAAGAGTGTGCGTTTGGAGCCATCACGGTAGAGAACAATCTTTCGTATATTGATTCCGACAAGTGCCGTCTGTGTCGCAAATGCGAGAAGGTTTGTCCGACGCACGCCATCGTCGCCGTGAATTTCCCGGCTCCCAAACCGAAACCGGAACTTTCGGAAACCCAGGGAATCCAGGAATCTCCGGCTCAATCTAACAGAAAGGAGGAAACCGTATGATCAACGCCAGAACTTTCAGAATGGGCGGAATCCACCCAGAGGAAAACAAACTGACTCACGATGTTGCTACACAGGTGGCAGCACTTCCCAAACAAGCCATCTTCCCATTGAGTCAGCATATTGGTAAACCTGCAAAACCCGTTGTCCAGAAAGGTGACAAGGTGAAGGTGGGTACGTTGATTGCCGAGGCGAGTGGTTTTGTGTCTGCCCCGATTCATTCGTCAGTGAGTGGTACTGTCTTTAAGATTGATACTGCCATTGATGCCACAGGCTACCGTAAGCCGGTTATTATCATCAATGTGGAGGGTGACGAGTGGGAAGAGACCATTGACCGTTCCGACAAGTTGGAAACCGTTGAGGCACATCCGGAACTGACTCCCGATGAGATTGTCAATCGTGTCAAGGAGGCTGGTGTCGTAGGTATGGGTGGTGCTTGTTTCCCAACCTTCATCAAACTCACCCCACCGCCAACGGCCAAGGCCGAGTGTGTAATTATCAACGCCGTTGAGTGCGAACCTTATATTACGGCTGACTATCGCCTGATCATGGAGCATGCCGACGAGATTCTCGTGGGAACGGAATTGTTGATGAAGGCCACAAAGGTAAACAAAGGTTATATTGGTATAGAAACCAACAAACCTGCTGCCATCGAACTGCTGACAAAGAAGTGCGCCGAGAAGTTTAGTGCTTCGACGTGTCACGTCGAAGTAGTACCCTTGCAACAACGCTATCCCCAGGGCGGAGAGAAACAACTCGTCGATGCAGTTATCCAGCGTCAGGTGCCTGCGCCTCCTGCTATCCCTGTGAATGTGGGTGCCATCGTGCAGAATGTAGGTACTGCCTTTGCCGTCTATGAGGCAGTCATGAAGCACAAACCTCTCTTTGAGCGTTATACGACTGTGACGGGAAAACGTATTCAGAACCCAGGAAACTTCCTTGTCCGTATGGGAACACCGATGCAGGATCTCATAGATGCCTGTGGCGGTATGCCAGAGGGCGATAACAAACTGTTGGCTGGTGGCCCGATGATGGGTAAGGCACTGACCTCTACTGAGGTGCCTATCTGCAAGGGCACCAACTCCGTGACGATTCTCTCCGACGAAGAGGCCCGTCGCAAGGAGCCCCAACCCTGTATCCGCTGTGCAAAATGTGTAGGTGTCTGTCCGATGGGACTGGAACCCTATCTGCTTGCTAAACTCTCTGAGGTACACAACTGGGAGCGTGCAGAGGATGAGAAAATCGTCAGTTGTATTGAATGCGGCTCGTGTCAGTTCACCTGTCCTGCCCATCGCCCGTTACTCGACAATATCCGTCTCGGTAAGAGTACGGTCATGGGCATCATCCGAACCAGAAATGCAAAGTAACAAAATATGGGAAAACTAATTGTATCACTTTCGCCACATGCCCACGGCACCGATACGGTAGAGCGCAATATGTATGGCGTCATCATCGCCTTGATACCCGCCCTGCTCGTGTCGTTCTATTTCTTCGGACTGGGCTCTGTCATTGTGACGGCAACGAGTGTGGCAGCCTGCGTCTTTTTTGAGTGGGCCATCAGCAAATATATCCTGAAACAGGAGCGTTTGACCATCCTTGATGGGTCTGCTGCCCTGACGGGTTTGCTTCTTGCTTTTAATCTGCCGTCGAACCTCCCTATATGGATTATCCTCATTGGTGCGCTTTTTGCCATCGGCGTGGCCAAGATGACGTTTGGTGGTCTTGGCAATAACCTCTTCAATCCCGCTTTGGTAGGCCGTTGCGCTTTGCTCGTGGCATTCCCCGCCCAGATGACGACGTGGCCGAAGGTTGGACAGTGGGACAAGTATCTTGATGCAGAGACGGGTGCCACACCACTATCCATTATGAAGGAGGCTGTGAAGAACGGTGATTCATCGGTGTTGGATCAATTGCCTGACTCGCTGAGTCTTTTCATTGGCAGTCATCCTGACGGTGCAGGAGCCATGGGTGAGATCTGTGCCTTGGCATTGCTCATCGGTCTGGCTTATATGCTATGGAAGAAGATTATCACGTGGCATATCCCTGTCAGCATTATTGCAACGGTATTTATCTTTGCAGGACTGCTTCACATGGCTAATCCCGCCTACGCTGATCCTATCTCGGTGATTCTCTCTGGTGGTCTGATGCTGGGTGCCATTTTCATGGCGACGGATTATGTGACTTCGCCGATGATACCGAAAGGTCAGATTATCTATGGTGTCGCCATCGGCTTCCTCACGATTGTCATCCGTAACTGGGGTGCCTATCCTGAGGGTATGTCGTTTGCTATTCTCAT
>JAFZNI010000092.1 GCA_017551005.1 Prevotella sp. | reverse complement strand
TGGAACACCTATATCGAGGAGCCTGTGGCGCCGAAGAATGGGCATGGTGCGAAGTACGGCGCTGACGGCTCCACACGCGAGGCTGCCCGGCCTGTGAAGATTTCGCAGATCAAGGCGGAGGAACTGCCACGCATCAAGTTGCCCAGCGGGGAGTTGAACCGCGTGCTGGGTGGCGGTCTAGTGCCTGGCAGCATTGTGCTCATCGGCGGTGAGCCCGGCATAGGCAAAAGTACGCTGGTGCTGCAGAATGTGCTTCGCATCCGTTCGAGGCGCGTGCTGTATGTAAGCGGCGAGGAGAGTGCCGCCCAACTGCGTATGCGCGCCGACCGCATCGCCGGCGGCCAGATGGACTGCGAGTGCTATCTGCTATGCGAGACCTCGCTGGAGAGCATCTTTGCCTCGATGCGTGCCGACAAGCCCGACCTGGTGATTGTTGACTCCATCCAGACCATCGCGAGCGACGAACTGGAGAGTGCGGCGGGCACGGTGAGCCAGGTGCGTGAGTGCGCTGCGGCGTTCCAGCGCTATGCCAAGGAGACGAATACGCCCGTCATCCTCATCGGTCACATCAACAAGGAGGGTTCAATTGCCGGTCCTAAAGTGCTGGAGCACATTGTCGACGCTGTGCTGCAGTTTGAGGGCGACCGCAACTATATGTACCGCATCTTGCGGTCGATCAAGAACCGTTTCGGCAACACGAGCGAGATAGGCATCTACGAGATGAAGGAGGACGGCCTGCGCGAGGTGACCAACCCCAGCGAGATGTTGCTGTCGCAGAGCGAAGAACCGCTGTCGGGCACGACCATCGGTGTGACCATCGACGGCACACGTCCGTTCCTCATCGAGGTGCAGGCGCTGGTTAGCACGGCGGCCTACGGCACCGCACAGCGTTCGGTGACGGGCTACGACCCGCGCCGGATGAACATGTTGCTGGCGGTACTGGAGAAGCGTGTGGGGTTCAAGTTGGCTCAGAAGGACGTGTTCCTGAACATCGCCGGCGGCATCAAGGTGAATGACCCAGCGATGGATCTGCCCATCATCTGCGCTATCTTGTCGAGCAATGTGGACATGACCATCAACCGCCAGGTGTGTTTCACGGGCGAAGTAGGTCTGTCGGGCGAGATCCGCCAAGTGACACGCATTGAACAACGCATCAGCGAGGCGCAAAAACTGGGATTCGAGACCATCGTAATTCCGAAGCATAATCTCAAGGGCATCAAGCGCGACGGGTTCACGATACGTCTGGTAGAAGTGGGCAAAGTCGAGGAGGCTTTCAGGTTCCTGTTCGGGTGATATTTCACGCAGATTACGGCCTCACCCCCGACCCCGGCCTCACCCCCAACCCCTCTCCTGGAGGAGAGGGGAGAATGGAGGAGAGGGGAGAATGGAGGAGAGGGGAGTTTGATAGCTGATAACCATCAACTCTAATATTCTGTGGATTCTGTGTGAGATTTTTGTTCTTCTGTTCTTATGTCTTGCTTCTTGTTTCTTGCTAGATGTTAAGAACTGTTAAAATAGCATAGTCGATTAAACTTATTGCGGAGTATGGAGTCATAGTATCGGAAAGATTAATAAAACACTTTTGCTTCAAACGCAATAAGACGACTTTTTCGTAATAAAACAATGACTGAGTGCCTTCAAGCACCGCCATCAAGCCCCGCTCGAGATTGAGTGGGGCTTCTGGTATATATCAGGTGTCCCCCTAGCCCCCGTTGTCCCCCCAGCCCCCTAAAGGGGGAGCAAACATATATTCCCCCTTTAGGGGGTTAGGGGGACAGGGGCTGGAGGACACATCATATCGTATGGGCAGTCTACTCTGAATCAGCCTCTTTAATCTTTGCCAGCAGTTCGGCACGTTTATCCTCGCTCGTGCCGTGGACGGCATGACGGACGATACCCTGCTTATCGACAACGATGGTCAGTGGGAAGCCCTCGGTGCCAATCCACGACATCATGTCCTTGGCTTCTACAAGGTGTGTCCATGTGAAATGGTGCTTGTCGGTTATCGTCTTTGCCACTTCTGCATCGTGGTAAGTGGCAGAGAAGAACATCACGTTGGGCAACTGCTCTTTCCATGTAGAGAGTTCTGGCATTTCGGCACGGCAGGGACCACAGCCGGAGTACCACAGGTTGAGCACCATCACGCGGCCACGGACACTGTCGTTCGTCCATGTACGCCCGTCCATATCCTTCTCGCAGAACTGCGGGAACGGCTCTCCAGCCTTGGGCGAGTAGAATGTGCCATCGACCTTGACTTTCGCCTGTGTCAGTTCCTGCATCGTTGCCATCATGTTGACACCATTCAGGAACTGGTCGGCATTATGAACCTGCTCACGCGGAATGGCCTGACGGATGACCGACTTGGGCAAATCCACATTAAGCCCGATGGCTACTACGCTATTTCCTTCCTTGTCTTTTAGCCGTGCCACGCTTGGCGTGCCATCAGTCAGTTTCGGCATTTCACGGAAAAAATAGCCGTTGATTAGGAACTTAGGCACAATTGTATCAATGCGTGCCTCTTGTGCCTGCCCCGCCATTGCGACAAGGGCGAGCAGTGCGGTGATGATGGTTTGTTTGTTCATGTTGATATATGATTGATTTGCTTTGTCAAGCCGAAAATACAGAGGTCGTATATTTCGTTGTTTTTTATGACGGCATTTCGCAAGGTAGCCTCGTGAACAAAGCCATTCTTACGTAAGACCTGCATCGAGGCGGTATTTGGCTGGTAGATGTTAGCCGTTATCCGTTCAATCGGCAAGTTACGGAATGCAATTGTACACATTTGCCTAACCGCCTCTGTCATTATTCCCTTGTTACAATAATATCCGTGAATCATAAAGCCGATTTCACCATCAATCCGATTAACATCTTCCTTCTGTACGACAGTAATGCTGCCAACTACTTTTTCGTCTGCGATGATAGCACGGTAGATACCTGAAACCGCTTCATTCTGAGACACACGACACAACCAATCTTCTGCATCCTTTATCGTGTAAGGATTAGGCAGGCGGTCTGAAAGGAAACTCCTATCAATAGCGTTGCATAAGGCAGTAAGTTCCTTGCTGTCACTCATAGTCCATCGTCTCAGTTCTATATTCATTATAATGTCTTTTTTTTCGTATTTCGGCAGCGAAGTAACAAAAAGGTGCACAAATAAACCCTCGGCAAGCCCGAAAAACGGGTGCCGAGGGTGAAACTCTCAACTTAGGTTGAGAGTTTTTGCTGTTTTTAACTATTTTCGACTCTCAAACGTGATGTCGCGGCGTATCTTGCTGATGGTGTTGGGATGGACGTTGAGGAACGAGGCGATGTCTTGCAAGTCGAGCAGCCGAACAATGCCCGGACAGCGCTGCATCAGTAGGTCGTAGCGCTCGCGGGCCGTGGTGCAGTGA
>JAFZNI010000091.1 GCA_017551005.1 Prevotella sp. | reverse complement strand
TTAATTTATCGTCATTCATAAAATTAAATTTTTATTCTATTTATTCTCCTTTTCTCTGGCGCAGAGAAAAGAAGTAAAAGAGACATCCACCCCCTCCAAGGCCTCCCCCTATATGGGGAGGATGCAACTGTTCAAGTGGGGTAACCCACTTTCACAGACTTTTTAGAGGTAAAAATGGGCATCAAAACCCATTTTTAAGAGTTTATTCATTATAACTTCGTTAGGGCGACGACGAGGGTGGCGATAGAGGCCAGGGGGGTCAGGCCCTGAAGGATGGTTTCCCATTTGATGGGGTCATGGCGCTTCTTGGAGGGGACGATGATCTCACAGCCGGGTTCGGGTTTCGCACCGTCTTTCTTCAGGCCAATCGTTCCGTTCTGATAGACGATGAAGGTCTTGGACTTCTTCGCACGGTCACCATAGCCACCGGCCTGCTCCACATAATGGTTGATATTCTTTCCACCTTCGAAGAACACCGTATTGGGGAACATTACGTCACCCGAGATCTTTACAATCGGGTCGTATTCCGGCACGAAGATACGGTCGCCCTCGCGCAGCAGGATATCGGCATCACTGCCTGGGCTCTTCAGGGCGGCCTCCAAGTCAATGGCAACAGGATAGTTATTGTCAAGATCCATCTTATTCCATGCCACAGAGTCACGCTGATCTGTCAAGATGTTCCGGATATTCTCAAGCATCAGACTCCGACGCAAACGCTCCTCTTCGTTTGTCTTACGCACCAGGCGGGCTCCACGCAGGTATGCATCCTCCGTCAGACCTCCTGCCATCCTGATAGCGTCACTCAGGCGCATATTTTTGTTCTCCAAGGTGAAGTTACCCTCGTAGTTGACCTCACCGTTGACGGTGATGTTACGGGCGGTGCTGAAGGCTGGACTCTTGCGGACATGCACCACGTCGTAGGGTTCGAGTGTGAAGTTGCGCTGACCGTCAATCACCAGGCCATCCTTCAACTCGAAGGTGAAGGACTTGGCTATCTCACGCGTCTTCTTCGTAGCATGCGGATCGAGGATGCGTCTCGACACATCCACCTTGGCCAACGATGCCTGGTCTCTCAGACCACCAGCCATCACAATGAGATCCTCTATCGTCACATTGTCGGCATACTCATACGTGCCAGGACTCATCACCCAACCTGTAATGGTCAGCGTGCGCTCCTGGCGCAGGTCTTCCTGCGTCATAATGAAGAGGACGTCCTCATTCTGCAGGGGGACATCAGCCACCGTGCCTGCCATGATGCCCTCCACGTCGATGGGGAGGACTTCCAGAGAGCGGTCTGCCTTCAGGCGGTGCAATACGGCATGGCTCGTGAAGGCATCCTCGGTGAGTCCCTCGGCGGCATCAATGAGCGTCTTCACGCTGTTGATAGTCGTACCGAGTTGGAACTGGCCCGGGCGGAACACGGCACCCTTGACCTCCACCATGTTCTCATAGCGGTTGATCATACCGTCGACGGTGACGGCATCACCATCTTCCACCTTGAAGTCAGCCATGTCAAACTCATTGACATTATATACCTGATAGCGCTCACCGGTCTGGCGGACGAGGCGGACGGACTTCTTATGGGCGTCGCCCGTAAAACCGCCGGCATACTTCAGCAGGGTGGCTACAGACTCGTCCTTACGCATCTCGTAGAACATCGGGCGCTTGACATTGCCGGTGATACCCACCAGACAGTCGTAGGGACCGACGGAGATGACATCACCGTCCTGCAGATTGATATTGCCTGCCAGGCGGCCGTTGAGGATATACTCGTAGATATCGACCACCGTCACCAGGCGGCCGTTGCGGAAGACCTTCACGCTGCGCAGGGTACCCAGCGAGTTGATACCACCGGCACGGTAAAGGGCGTAGAACACCGTGGAGAGCGCACTCAGGTGGTACGTGCCAGGGGTGTTCACCTCACCCATCACGTTGACCTGGATGGTACGGGTGTTGTTGACCGTCACCTGCAGGCTACTGCTCTGGTAGCGGGAGCCAAGGGTGCGGCGCAACTTGGCCTGTGCGGCAGCCACGGTCAGACCGCTCAGGTGGATGGGGCCATAGCCGGAGACGGTGATCGTGCCCTCGGGGGAGATGGTATGTACCAGCGTGCTCTGCGAGGCACCGTAGATATCGACGACCACCTGATCGCCGGGGCCCAAGACATAGGTCTGCGGGATGGCCATGCTCTGGTTGGGCTCGAAACTCAAGGCACGCTGACGGAAGATGTCACGGCCGAAGACGCGCTTGCCCTGGGCATCAGGGGCCGTATTCTGCGTGGCCTGCACGTCGTGCTCCACCTCCTGCACCTCCTCGGCGGCGTCGGCATAGACCTCACCGGTGGTACCGCGCTTGGCGGTGGTCAGTTCCTGGGGGGCAGCCTGATCGGAGTTACCAGTCATACGGTCGGCAGCCATCTTAACGGCACCATCGGCAGCACGGCTCTTGCCGGCACTGCTGATCTGGGAGTCGTACTGGTTGCGCAGCCTGCGGATCTGGTCGATCTTCACGCCGCGGGACATCAGTTTGGTCACAATCTGGGACTGGCTCGTGCCGGCCTTGGCTTCTGCAGCAATGAAGTTAATCACTTGCTGGTCGGAC
>JAFZNI010000090.1 GCA_017551005.1 Prevotella sp. | reverse complement strand
TCTGATCTCGAAGATGGAGGTTGACGAGCAGACCGATGACAATGGACAACTGAAAGTTGAGATTGGGGTGAAGTAATTCATTAAGACATGAATAATTCAAAAATAGACAATATTATGAAGAAATTAATATTATCCGTGGTTGCCATGATGATTGCGGCCACTAGTTTCGCACAGGAAACAGTTGTGGCTTCGCTGAGCCATGAGGGAGAAACCACCATGTTCTATGGCCTGACGGCCTTAGCGAAAGCAGCAGAGAAGGCCCAGAGCGGCGACATCATCAACCTCTCCAGAGGCATTTTCAATGCTACGACGATCAAAGCAGGTATCACGTTGCGTGGTGCAGGCATCGACAGTGACGATCCTACCTACATCAACGGATCTTTGACAATACAGATTCCGACAGAGGACACCAACCATTTCACGATAGAGGGTATCATTTGTAACAGTGAAATGAAAATGACTGGCACATTCTCAAGTCCTCAAATAGTAAAGTGCAAATTAAGTAGCGGATTTACCACTGGATCAACTAAAGATAACATAGATATCTTAGTGGTCAACAGTAAAGTTTTAGACCATTTCAATGTGGGAGGTGTTTGCAGAGCCTCTTTAATAAACAGTTACGTGGATGGAGTCGGTTTCTATGATGATGCCCATTTTATGGGTTTAAATTGTGTGCTTTGGAAAGACCGCGTAGACTTACTGCACCATTCTGTCTGGAAGAATTGCATTTTCTTTAGTGCAAGAGGTTATGGCGATGCGCTGCCTACTGATAGTGAATGTACGAACTGCGTGGGAGTAAACTACGGCAATGATCCTTTTAGGAACCTGACAATCAAGCCAAACTGTTCAAGGGCTACATACGCTGAAGCCTTCAAGGATTTCACAGGCACTTATACAGACGAACAGACCTTTGAATTGTCTGCTGAAGCCAAGGCTAATGAAAACTTCAAAGGTACAGACGGAACGGAGGTGGGTCTCTATGGTGGTCCTCAACCGTTTAACTTAACCCTCTCCTATCCTCTGATCTCAAAGATGGAGGTTGGCGAAAAGACTGACGAAAAGGGGCAATTAGAAGTAACAATTGGGGTGAAATAACTAAATACTACAGATTATGCGTAAATATCTATTATTCATCATAATGCTCTCCGGCCTGACCTTAGGCGCGAGGGGGCAATCCGACCCGGAGATTGATTTGTCTGGACTGCCGGAGGCCACAACGGCTGCTTCGCTACGCTACTGGTTCGACACCGATGCCAACAGCGTCAAGACTGCATCCATCACAGATGGTGCCACCACCATCGATGCCTCTTCTCTCAAGGAGGGCATCCATACTGTGCATTACCAGATTGTCGATAATAAAGGCATAGCAGGCATCCCTGACTCGAAGATATTCATCAGGCTCGACCAGAGGGTAGTGGCCAAAAGCAAATCTCTCCGCTACTGGTTTGATACAGATGCCAACAGCGTCAAGACCACTGAGACTCTGAGCGGTGCCACCACCATCGACGCCTCAACTCTCAAGGAGGGCGTCCATACGGTGCATTACCAGATCGTCGACGATCAGGGCATTGCCGGCATCACCGACTCGAAGATTTTCATCCTGCTCAACCAGAGGGTAACGGCCAAGAGCAAATCCCTCCGCTACTGGTTTGATACAGATGCCAACAGCGTCAAGACCACTGAAACTCTGAGCGGTGCCACCTCCATCGACGCCTCTGCTCTCAAGGAGGGTATCCACACCATCCACTACCAGATCATCGATGACCAGGGCATTGCCAGCATCACCGACACCAAGATATTCATCAAACTCGACGCAAGAGTGGAAGCCAAGGCATCGAAACTGCGCTACTGGTTCGATACCGACAAGGGCTCTGTTGTAGAGACAGACCTCGCCAAGGGAGCCCAGACGATAGACGCATCAAAACTTTTGGAAGGTATCCATATTCTGCACTATCAGATCCTCGACGACAAGGGGAATGTCGACATCCCTGTATCGGCCATGTTCATCAAACTTGCTAAGAAGGCTGTCGGCAAACCAACAAAGATCCGCTATTGGTTCAACGAGGACGACGCAAACATCAAGGAGACCGCCTTGGACCTTGAGAACCTCACATTGACCATCGATGCCAGTTCGCTCGGCAAGGGCACTCATGAACTGCACATGCAGTTAATGACGGAAGACGGCGAGGTGACACCAACCAACTCAGGCAGTTTCGTAAGCATCCTTATCAAGAAGGGTGATGCCAACCTCGACAATGTCATCGACGAAAAAGACATCGTTCTTATCACCAACTATATCATGGGTGAGGATTATGTGAAAGGCGACTTCGACAAGGTCAATGCCGACTTCAACAGCGACGAGGTTATTAACATCGCCGACATCCTCGGCATAGTAAACATCATCTTGATTACAGAGAGGGCCGAATAAACTCGATGCAGACAACTGATTTGGTGGGAGCAGGCAATGATGTCCGCTCCCATTTTTCTGCATATAAATGCCCTTTTTTATACAACAAACCATTCGCCATTGACATTTTTATGCAAAAAGACGAGAGAATGTTGCGGTTTGTCGGATATTTGCAGTAACTTTGCAGCCAAATATAGAAAGGTAACGATATGAAACTATTCGACGTATATCCGCTCTTCGACGTGAATATCGTCAAGGGCAAAGGCTGTAAGGTGTGGGATGATAAGGGTCAGGAATACCTGGACCTGTATGGTGGTCATGCCGTCATCAGCATCGGACACTCACACCCGCACTATATTAAAAAGGTGACGGGGCAACTCGGAAATATTGCTTTCTACTCGAACTCCGTGATCAATAAGTTGCAGGTAGAACTGGCAGAGCGCCTTGGCAAGATCTCCGGTTACGATGACTACCAACTATTCCTGATTAACTCCGGTGCCGAGGCCAACGAGAATGCGCTGAAACTCGCATCCTTCAAGACAGGCAATACCCGCGTGCTCTCTTGTGAGAAAGCCTTTCACGGACGCACCTCACTCGCCGTCGAAGTGACGAACAATCCGAAAATCATCGCACCCATCAATGATAACCATCACACGCGTTTCCTGCCGATGAACGACCTGGAGCCATGGGTACGCGAGTTGTCGAAGGGTGGTGTGGCTGCCGTTATCTTGGAGTGCATTCAGGGCGTGGGCGGCATCCAGATGGCCACACCTGAGTTTGCGCAAGGACTGGCCTACGCCTGCAAGCGCTACGGGGCTGTACTGATCTGCGACGAGATACAATGCGGATATGGCAGAAGCGGTAAGTTCTTCGCCCACCAGTGGCTCGGCATCAAGCCCGACATTATCACTGTGGCCAAGGGCATCGCCAACGGATTCCCCATGGGTGCCGTGCTGATATCGCCAGAGTTTGAACCTGTCTACGGACAGTTAGGCACGACCTTCGGCGGCAATCACCTCGCCTGTGCGGCAGCACTGGCTGTACTCGACGTGTTCGAGGATGAGGGTTTGGTGGAGAATGCCCGCATCATAGGCGACTACCTGATGGACGGCATCCGCGGCATCGGCAGTTCACACATCAAGGAGGTGCGTGGTCGCGGCCTGATGATTGGTATTGAGTTGGATATGCCACACAAGATGGTACGCAAACCGCTCATCAAGCACGAGCACTGCTTTACGGGTTGTGCCGGACAAAATATACTGCGCCTGTTACCGCCCCTGTGTCTCACAAAAGCAGAGGCCGATGATTTCATAGAGAGACTGATTAGGGTACAACCAGAAGAGGAAGACTGAGGGAATTAATAATTAAGAGTTAAGAATTAAGAAATGAAGATAGCAGTAATAGGTGCCGGTGCTATGGGCGGTGCCACCGTAGAGGGTCTTATCAAAGGCCAGCAGTTCAGGAACGAAGATATCACCGTGAGCGATCCCTCGCAGGCCGTGGTGGAAAAATTTGCAAAGACAGGTGTCTGTGTGACGACAGATAATAAGTTAGCCACCGATAGTGCTGATATCGTCTGTGTCGTGGTCAAGCCATGGCTCGTGGAAAGCGTACTGAAAGATATCAAGCCGGAACTGGATCCAAAGAAACAGATTCTGATTGTGATAGCAGCAGGTGTCCCATCAGCCAGCATCAAGGAGTGGTTGGGAGAGAACTGCCCGCCACTATTCTTAGTGATACCGAATATCGCCATTGCCGAGATGGCATCGATGACTTTCATCGTACCGTGTGGTGTTGTGGAACAGCACCATACAGAACTGGTGAAAGGTATCTTCGACGAGATGGGAAATACGCTGATTACTGACGAGCAACACTTGGCTGCAGGCACGACGCTCGCCTCTTGCGGCATAGCCTATGCCATGCGTTATATCCGTGCAGCAAGCGAGGGCGGCGTGGAACTTGGTTTCAAGGCCGATGATGCCAAAGCCATCGTGATGCAGACGATGAAAGGTGCCGTGGAACTCTTGGAGGCCAGTGGTCTGCACCCTGAGGCAGCCATCGACCTGGTGACGACACCCGGCGGTGTGACTATCAAGGGTCTTAACGAGATGGAACACGCTGGATTCACTTCAGCAGTCATCCGCGGCTTAAAAGCAGGAGCGAAATAACGCATTCGCTAATTGAGAATTGAACTTTTCGATTAAGCGAGAGCCATCATGCTTGCATGAAAGGCCGAGTGTGAGAAAAGTCAAAACGAAGTTTTAAAATTGAGAATTTATGGACGAACAATTAAAGCAAATCGGCGAGCGGCTGCGCGGACTGCGCGATGTGCTCGACATCCCCGTGAGCGAGATGGCCGAGACCATCGGCATCAATCCAGAGAAGTATGAGAAAATAGAGGCGGGCGAGTTGGACATCACCATCTCGAACCTGATGAAGATAGCCCACAAGTATGGTGTGTCAACGGAAGAACTGATTTTTGCCGAGTCGCCGCACATGAAATCGTACTACGTGACGCGCAAGGGTCAGGGTATGAGCATCGAGCGCACAAAGGCATATAAATACCAGAGTCTCGTCGGCGGTTTTGTCAACCACAAAGCCGATGTGTTCATCGTTACAGTAGAGCCGAAGCCCGGTGCCCGCACTATCTACAAGAACTCGCACCCAGGCCAGGAGTTCAATCTCATCCTCGAGGGCAAGATGGAACTCTATATCGGTGGTAAGACGATGATACTTGAAGAAGGAGACAGTATCTATTTCGATGCTACCAAGCCCCACGGCATGCTCGCCGTCGGTGACAAACCCGTAAAATTCCTTGCATTCACTGTAGAATAGACTAGACTTATATGATTGAGAGATTTTTGAAACAGACGACATTTACGTCTGTCGAGGATTACAATAAGAACTTAGAGTTCATCATCCCGGAGAACTTCAACTTCGCCTATGATGTGATGGATATCTGGGCTGAGGAGAAACCTGATGGACTGGCCATATTATGGACCAACGACCAAGGTGAAGAGATTCGTACGACCTTTGCCGAACTGAAAGAGCAGACAGATCAGGCAGCCTCGTATTTGCAGACATTAGGCATCGGTAAGAATGACCCTGTGATGCTCATCCTGAAACGCCGCTATGAGTGGTGGGTCGTCATGCTCGCCCTCTGTAAGATTGGTGCCATCGTGATTCCTGCCACCCACATGCTGACGAAGCACGACATTGTATATAGGAATACACGGGCGAGCGTGAAAGCGATTATCTGCGTGGATGATTCCTATGTGGTGAGTCAGATCCAGGCCGCCATGAACGAGAGTCCGACGGTGAAGGAGTATATCGCCATCACCGACCACGGCAAGCCCATCCCCGAGGGATTTCACGACTGGCAGACGGAATGGAAACAGGCACCGAAGTTCGTACGTCCAGCCTTCGTCAATACCAACGACGACACCATGCTGATGTATTTCACCTCAGGTACCAGCGGTGAGCCGAAGATGGTGGCCCACGACTATCTCTACGCCATGGGGCATCTGTCAACGGGTGTCTTCTGGCACCATCTCCATGAGGGTTCGCTCCATCTGACTGTGGCTGATACTGGTTGGGGAAAGGCTGTCTGGGGTAAATTCTACGGTCAGTGGTTTGCCGGCGCAACCGTATTCGTGTTCGACCACGAGAAATTCAATGCAGACACACTGCTCCGTCAGATGGAGAAATACAAGGTGACAAGTTTTTGCGCTCCTCCAACCATCTACCGCTTTATGATACGCGAGGATCTGAGCAAATACGACCTTTCTTCGCTGGAATACTGCTGCACCGCCGGTGAGGCCCTTAACCCCGCTGTCTTCGATAAACTCAAAGAGAAGATTGGGCTCAATATCATGGAGGGTTTCGGCCAGACCGAAACCACGATGACTCTTGGTACCTTCCCTTGGATGACACCAAAGCCAGGCAGCATGGGTATCCCCAATGCCCAGTACGACATCGATCTCATCCGCGCCGACGGAACCAGTTGCGAGGATGGTGAGAAAGGCGAGATTGTAGTGCGCGTCGGTGACCGCAAGCCCATCGGGCTCTTCAAGGAGTATTATCGTGATCCCGAACTGACTCGTGAGGCTTGGCATGATGGACTTTACCATACTGGCGATATGGCCTGGCGCGACGAAGATGGTTACTACTGGTTCGAGGGCCGTATTGACGATGTCATCAAGAGTTCCGGCTACCGCATTGGCCCGTTCGAGGTGGAGAGTGCCCTCATGACTCACCCCGCCGTCGTGGAGTGCGCCATTACCGGTGTACCCGACGATATCCGCGGCATGGTGGTGAAGGCTACCGTCGTACTCGGCAAAGAGTGGAAAGACAAGGCAGGCGATGACCTGATTAAGGAATTGCAACAGCACGTCAAGAAAGAGACGGCTCCCTATAAGTATCCCCGCATCGTTGAGTTCGTTGACGAACTGCCCAAGACCATCAGTGGTAAGATCCGCCGTGTAGAAATCCGAAAGAAAGACGCGGAGAAATAATGGCGGCACATAATGAACTGGGTAAGTGGGGCGAGGATATAGCCGCAGCCTATCTGGAAGAAAAGGGCTATGAGATTCTGGAACGCGACTGGAAGTCAGGCCATCATGACCTCGACATCGTGGCAAAAGACGGCCATACACTGGTCATCATCGAAGTGAAGACCCGTCGTAACCGTCTGTTCGGCGATCCTGAGGAAGCCATCGACTACAAGAAACGGAAGAGTCTGCAATCAGCCATTAACCACTATATCAAGAGTCATCATACCGACCAAGATGTGCGTTTCGACATCATTAGCATCGTTGGCATGATAGACTCCCAACCCGAGATAGACCACATCATAGATGTAACACTCATATGAAAAGAAGGATTGTCATAAAGATAGGCTCGAATGTGCTGACACGGACAGACGGGAAACTAGACGTTACCCGCATGTCAGCACTGGTAGACCAGATTGCCTGGCTACGGAAGCAGGACATCGAGGTGATTCTCGTATCGTCAGGTGCCGTAGCCTGCGGACGACGGGAACTGACCGTAGACCATTCGCTCGACTCTGTAGAGCAGCG
>JAFZNI010000089.1 GCA_017551005.1 Prevotella sp. | reverse complement strand
TTAATTTATCGTCATTCATAAAATTAAATTTTTATTCTATTTATTCTCCTTTTCTCTGGCGCAGAGAAAAGAAGTAAAAGAGACATCCACCCCCTCCAAGGCCTCCCCCTATATGGGGAGGATGCAACTGTTCAAGTGGGGAAACCCACTTTCACAGACTTTTCAGAGGTAAAAATGGGCATCAAAACCCATTTTTAAGAGTTTATTCATTATAACTTCGTTAGGGCGACGACGAGGGTGGCGATAGAAGCCAAGGGGGTCAGGCCGGTTAAGATAGTTTCCCATTTGATGGGGTTATGGTGTTTCTTACTCGGGACGATAATTTCACAGCCAGGTTCAGGCTTCGCGCCGTCTTTCTTCAGGCCAATCGTGCCGTTCTGATAGACGATGAAGGTCTTTGATTTCTTTGCACGGTCACCATAGCCACCGGCCTGCTCCACATAATGCTTGATATTCTTTCCTCCTTCGAAGAACACCGTATTGGGGAACATCACGTCACCAGAGATCTTTACAATCGGGTCGTACTCCGGCACGAAGATACGGTCACCCTCACGAAGAATAATGTCCGCATCGCTGCCGGGATTCTTCAAGGCGGCCTCCAAGTCTATGGCCACAGGATAGTTATTGTCCAAGTCCATCTTGCGCCAGGCCAAGGAGTCACCACGATCCGTCAGGATATTACGGATATTCTCAAGCACCAGAGACCTGCGCAAACGCTCCTCATCGTTTGTCTTACGTACCAGACGTGCTCCCTTCAGGTAGGCATCCTCTGTCAGGCCGCCTGCCATCTGAATAGCGTCACTCAGACGCATGTTCTTGTTCTCCAAGGTGAAGTTACCCTCGTAGTTGACCTCACCGTTGACCGTGATGTTACGGGCAGTGCTGAAGGCAGGACTCTTGCGGACATGCACCACATCATAGGGCTCGAGTGTGAAGTTGCGCTGGCCATCAATCACCAGACCATCCTTCAGTTCGAAGGTAAAGGACTTGGCTATCTCGCGCGTCTTCTTTGTAGAGTGCGGATCGAGGATACGACGTGACACATCCACCTTGGCCAGAGATGCCTGGTCTCTCAAGCCACCTGCCATCACAATAAGATCCTCTATCGTCACATTGTCCGCATATTCATAGACACCCGGGCTCATCACCCAACCAGTAATGGTCAGCGTGCGCTCCTGGCGCAGGTCCTCCTGCGTCATAATGAAAAGCACATCCTCATTCTGCAGAGGGATGTCAGCCACCGTGCCTGCCATGATGCCCTCCACGTCGATGGGGAGCACTTCCAGAGAGCGGTCTGCCTTCAGGCGGTGCAGCACGGCATGGCTCGTGAAGGCATCCTCGGTGAGTCCCTCGGCGGCATCAATGAGCGTCTTCACGCTGTTGATAGTCGTGCCGAGTTGGAACTGGCCCGGGCGGAACACGGCACCCTTGATCTCCACCATGTTCTCATAGCGGTTGATCATGCCATCAACAGTGACAGCATCACCATCTTCCACCTTAAAGTCAGCCATATCGAACTCATTGACATTATACACCTGATAGCGCTCACCGGTCTGGCGCACCAGACGTACGGACTTCTTATGGGCGTCGCCCGTAAAGCCACCGGCATATTTCAGCAGGGTGGCTACAGACTCGTCCTTGCGCATCTCGTAGAACATCGGGCGCTTCACATTACCCGTGATGCCCACCAGACAATCGTAGGGACCCACGGAGATGACGTCACCGTCCTGCAGGTTGATATTACCTGCCAAACGACCATTGAGGATATACTCATAGATATCGACCACCGTCACCAGGCGGCCGTTGCGGAAGACCTTCACGCTGCGCAGGGTACCCAGCGAGTTGATACCGCCGGCACGGTAGAGGGCGTAGAACACCGTGGACAGCGCACTCAGGTGGTACGTGCCGGGGGTGTTCACTTCACCCATCACGTTGACCTGGATGGTGCGGGTATTGTTGACCGTCACCTGCAAACTACTGCTCTGGTAGCGGGAGCCAAGGGTGCGGCGCAACTTGGCCTGCGCGGCAGCCACGGTCAGACCGCTCAGGTGGATGGGGCCATAGCCGGAGACGGTGATGGTGCCCTCAGGGGAGATGGTATGTACCAGCGTGCTCTGCGAGGCACCATAGATATCGACCACCACCTGGTCGCCGGGGCCTAAGACGTAGGTCTGCGGGATGGCCATGCTCTGGTTGGGCTCGAAACTCAAGGCACGCTGACGGAAGATGTCACGGCCGAACACGCGCTTGCCCTGGGCATCAGGGGCCGTGTTCTGCGTGGCCTGCACATCGTGCTCCACCTCCTGCACCTCCTCGGCGGCGTCGGCATAGACCTCACCGGTGGTACCGCGCTTGGCGGTGGTCAGTTCCTGGCCCTTGGCCTGGTCAGAGTTGCCGGACATGCGCTCGGCGGCCATCTTAACGGCGCCGTCAGCGGCGGCGCTGACGCCTCGCTTGCTAATCTGGGAGTCGTACTGGTTGCGCAGCCTGCGGATCTGGTCGATCTTCACGCCGCGGGACATCAGTTTGGTCACAATCTGGGACTGGCTCGTGCCGGCCTTGGCTTCTGCAGCAATGAAGTTAATCACTTGCTGGTCGGAC
>JAFZNI010000009.1 GCA_017551005.1 Prevotella sp. | reverse complement strand
GTCGAGTGAGGGGTCAACAGACTTGACAACCTTCACATCGGTGATGGAACCGTCGCGCTCTACGACGAAGGTAACGATGACACGACCCTGGATACCGTTTTCCTCGGCAACAACAGGATACTTGATGTTCTTAGCCAGATACTCGAGCAGGGCTGCCTGTCCACCAGGGAACTGAGGCATCTCCTCCACGACGTCGAAGACCTTGGTCTCCTCCACCTTCGGGGGCTCGGGTTCTGCGATGACTTCCTTAGCCTTCAGCACTTCGCCAGCCTCTTCGTCGTTACCTTCAACGGTGAATGCACCGATGGCGGTGTTGGTAGAGGCCAACTCGTCCTGTGACTTCATCTCCTGATCCTCCTGCACTTCCTCGTCCTTCTTGATTTCAGGCGTGGTGAATGCAACAGAACTCTTTACCTTTTCAACTTCGATTTTCTCAATCTGAGGTTCTTCCTTACGCTCAACCTTTGCTTCCTTCTTCTCAGCCAGACTCTGTAATTCCACGTCGGTCTCAATGGCTGCGTTGCGGGAGGCGATATAGTTGTCGATAGAAACCTTCGCGATCACAATGGCTGCGATGGCTGCGAAGATGAGAAACATCGTAATCAGGGCCTTCAGATTTCTCTTTCCGGTATCCTTACGTAATTGATAAGCGCCATACGACTGGTTCTTGCCATCGAATACGAGGTCAACCCAGCCATTGTCAATAAGATCAATTTTTCCCATAATTCTTCTTCTTTTAAGGGGTTAATCACTTGACGCCTGCCTTCTCGATGAGATCCTTGTCATCCTGGCTCATCTTGTCGACATTGTCAATGACGTACTTATCAATATTACTAATCAGCATCTCGTCAAGAGCGGCGACCATGTTCTCGTAGGTAGCCGTGTCGAGTGGGCGGATAATGACGGTGAGGGTAGGTACCTTCTCGCCAGTTGGCAGTTCGCCCTTCTTCAACTTTCTCAGTTGCTCCTGATACTGTTCGTCGGTCATCTTCGAGTTGTACGCGCTCTTCTTGGCATCGAGTTCACGCTTGGCCAACTTGATCTTGGCCACGGGGTTGATGCCTTCCTCAGTGGTATGCTCGTCGAGCACCTTCTCGATACCGTCCTTGCCGTAGGTGGTCTCTTTCACGCATGAGGGATCGTCGTAGTTGGGAAGTCCTGCTACGTACCATACCTTGTCGTCAGCACCCAGATAGAGGGTGATGGTGTGAGAGGCCTTTGTCACCTGCTTGTCTTTCTCATCCATGTTCTCCTGGTCGTTCGACGGCATGGTGAGTTGCATGGCCTGCGGCTTAGCCAGTGTAGTACACAGCATGAAGAAGGTGATCAGAAGCATCATCATGTCTACCATCGGCGTGAAGTTCACGCGGGTATCCATTTTCTTTTGCTTGGATAGATTTTTCTTTGCCATAATACTACTAGTTATTTAAACGTTTAACATCGAGATTCGTAATGAGTTGGAAACGGTTCTCGTTCATGTCCTGAAGTTCTGACATCAACTTCTTAATGGTTGCATAAGGAGTCTTGGAGTCGCACTTGATGGCGAGTTTGATGTCAGGATTCGCATCGCGGGCCGCGGTGACCCACTCCTGGAACTCGCTCTTACCGCCGTTGATACTGTCGAGCGGCAGACCGAGCGTCTGGATGGCCTCTGTCATTTTCTCTGTGTCGAGGTTGAGGTAAGTGGAAAGTTGAGCCATCGGCGCACCGACCATCGCATCCTCAAGGAAGTGCTTCTGCTGGTTGGCGTTGAGTTGGACACCAAACTTGTCGGTCATGGTCTCCATCATCGTCTTCATGTGGTTCTTGTTTTCCGTACCTGCGTAGATCTTGCCCTCTGGGGTCACCAGAATGGTCAGCAGATCCTGCTCAGGTATCTTGACCTCTGACACTGAGTTAGGCGCAACGACTTGTACTGGTTCTGGTGTCAAGAATGTTGATGTCAACATGAAGAAACACAGAAGCAGCGTCATCACGTCTGACATGGGCGTCATGTCAATCCAGATGTCTTTTTTCTGTATCTTAATTTTAGCCATACTAAAACTGATTTAGAAAGTTTTAAATGGTTAAAAAATTAAGCCTCGTTGTGGTTAGAATCGTATGTGGCTGCGATGGTGAAACCAATCTCGTCGAGAGCGTAAGTCAACTTATCGATCTTGTTTGAGAAGAAGTTGTAAACAACGGTAGCAACCCAAGAGGTCAAGATACCAGATGCTGTGTTCACAAGAGCCTCAGAAATACCGGCAGACAGAGCCATAGAGTCAGCACCACCACCAGCAG
>JAFZNI010000088.1 GCA_017551005.1 Prevotella sp. | reverse complement strand
GGACCGGAAATTGCATCTGTGCTTGAATCCCTGCCTCCATAGAAATTCTTAGTCAGCACACCACCGCCTGTATCAATCTTAAATGCGCCTGTTGCTGACGAAATGTTCATTTCAAAATCATTTGTCACCCAGAGGTAACAATTATTGATTACGTTCTCGCTGCCACCTACATAAGAATAATTGTAAGTCTTCCATTTTCCATTGTTGACCCAGCCTAACGCATTTGTATTAATTAAAGTCGTGCCAGAAACTTCCCACTCGGCATTGTTCTGAACAGCACCGGCATTCACTGTAACGGATCCAGCCTCAATGGTATTATCGTTGACAATGCGGCTATCTGTACTTTCGACATTCACATTATCTGCCTCCAGTTTACCTACATTATAGAGGAAACTGGTCGTATTAACTTCAAAAGTACCAGCAATGATGTTTCCATGATTGTACACCTTCGATGCACCATTAATTTTGAGGTGATCTGCCGTCTCAAGTGTTGCACCATCTGCTATATAAATGTCACCTGCCAAATTCAGGGCGCTGGTCGCACCTAATTTTAAGGTAGAACCTGTAACAAGATAGATTTGCGTACCTGCGTTTACCTCAAAAACATCCGTACTGGTCAAATCAACAATACCCGTTACATAAATGATACCTGTGGTAAGTCTCATTTGAACTTTCTTGGTAGTCTCATTAATATAATAGGTACCTCCGTTAACTTCGTTATCAGGCATTAATTCAACTCCTGATGGAACAGCATCCTTAAAATTGCTGGCAGCACAATCTGTTGGGAAAGGAGGATCAAGAGTTGGCTGTAAGTTACCTTTTGAGGGATAACTGTTTACACCACGTGTCAAAGCGGGTGTACTGAAGTTCTTGCTGCTGAAGCCCCAGTCCACATTAGAGCCGACCTTGCCAAACGCTTTTTCAAAAGCGATGGCATACTTTTCGTTTGCGGTCAGTTCCGCATTCTCCTCACTATAATAATAGTCATCATGGCTACATGATGAAAGAACCATCGCACCCAATATGGCGGTTGCAATCACTAAGATACCGAAAGAACTTTTTTTATTCATAATAAACCACATTAGTTATTGTGTTAATATTTTGTTTATATCTCCATCATCAAGATGTTTTGGGTACAAACTTACGAAAAAAAAAATAAAGTGAAGAAAAAATCGAGTTAATAAAAGTTAACTGTTTCGCAACAGCATCTACAAAGCATCCAGGCATCCCTTGAATGAATCTATTGCAATAGCGATCTTCATTATACCATATTCTGAGGATGGCCGATGAGGAAGGAATGCACATTATCGATGGCTACTTGCAGCAATCGAATGCGGGCTTCCTTCGATGCCCAGGCGATGTGAGGAGTGATAAAGGCGTTGGGTTGAGTTAACAAAGGATTAGTCGCCTTTGGCGGTTCCTCAGTAAGCACATCAGCACAGAAAGCAGCAAACCGACCTTCCGCAAGGGCATCAGCCACAGCCTGATCATCCACCAACGGGCCTCGCCCTGTGTTGATGAGGATCGCAGACGGTTTCATCATTTGAAGTGTCTGACGGTTGATCAGGTGATGGGTATCAGGTGTCAGTGGACAGTGCAGACTGACGACATCACATTCTGAAAAAAGGGCCGTCAACGACTTCTTCTCCACATAGGAGGGCAGTTGACTTTCCGACTTGCTGGTATAGGCACAGACCCGCATGCCGAAAGCATGGGCGATATCAGCCACACGCTGGCCGATATTGCCTAATCCGATGATGCCAAACGACTTGCCAGACAGTTCCATGTGCGGGAAGTCCCAATAGCAGAAGTCTTTGTTGTTCGTCCATCTGCCGTTGCGGTTTTCCTGGGCATAATGCTCCGTGCGGTTCGTCACAGTCAACAGGTGGGCAAACACCATCTGTGCCACACTCTCCGTACTATAGGCTGGCACATTAGTCACTGTGATACCACGCTCATGGGCAGCCTTGATGTCCACCACATTGTAGCCAGTTGCCAGTACACCTATATATTTAAGGTGGGGAAGCAGTTCCATCTCCTTTTTGCCGAGAATCACCTTGTTGGTCAGCACGATGTCTGCCTCAGCCGCTCTCGCCACCGTCTCACTCGGGCTGGTTCGGTCATATACCGTCAGTGTGCCCATCTCCTCCAGCGTTGTCCACGACAAATCGCCAGGATTGGCTGTAAAGCCGTCAAGAATCACAATCTTCATAATGGGGACAAAGATAGTCATTATTTCCGTAGTTTGCAAATTTTCCATCAGTTTTTCTTTGGAATACTCTTTATTTTTGTATCTTTGCACACAGGAAAGAAACGACAAGAGCATGAAGCATCGTGAGATATACAATAGTGCCCAGATGATGGAGTTGATCCAGGAGATAGGGTTTCTGCCACTGTTGGATAGTGGTATTCGAGGCTTTTCGGCTGAAGAGATGGTGGCCGAAGACTGTCGTTACGTGATGTTGCCCGATGGCGGATGGGACTGGCCGTTGTGGAAGTGGAAGGGACCGATTATCACGGAGGGCAACTGCGTCTATGGCAAGTTCTTCGCTGGGAAGGCCGGTTTCATCAGTCGCGAGTGGTGGTCGGACTTCTGCAACTATCGCCGTCATCTGCATCCTGTGCCAACGGAGGGCTCCATCGAAGATACCATCTTGTTCACTTTGCAGGAACAGGGGTCTCTGATCACGCGTGAACTGCGTGCCGCCTGTGGTTTTAACGGACCCAAGATGCGCAGTCGGTTCGATGGTTATGTCACGCGTCTGCAAATTGCCTGTCGTGTCATAACGGAGGATTTCGTCTATCCCACTGACAAGCATGGATGTGAATATGGCTGGGGCTGGGCTTTGCTCACCACGCCTGAACAACTTCATGGTCGCGAGTCCTGCCAATGTCCTCGAACACCAGAGGAATCTTTCGAGCGTCTCTTCGATCATTTCAAGGCCCTCCTCCCCAATGCCTCCGACAAGCAGATATTGAAACTCATCAAATGTTGATAATGGTCTGACGGATATCCTTACACCCTTAGCAGTGATGATGGTTTACAAATAGTCCTAACACAATATGAGGTGCAACCCGATAAGTTGCACCTCTTAATCTATGACAAGGATTAATCCTAGTGGACTTCCTCAAAGTCGGCGTCTTGGATGTCTTCTGCCTTCGGGCCTTCCTGCTGAGCCTGCTGACCACCGTTGAACTGGTCACCGCCAGGTTGGCCCGCTGCGCCACTCTGCTGGTACATCTGCTGAGAGGCAGTCTGCCAAGCGGAGTTGAGTTCTGCGATGGCACTGTCGATAGCAGCGATATCACCTGCTTTATGTGCATCTTTCAGTTTCTGCAGGGCCTGTTCGATAGCGGGCTTGAACTGGGCGGGAATCTTGTCGCCAATCTCGTTCAACTGGTTCTCCGTCTGGAAGATCATAGAGTCAGCCTGATTCAGTTTGTCGATACGCTCACGCTCACGCTTGTCGTTCTCGGCATTCTGCTCTGCCTCGGCCTTCATGCGGTTGATCTCGTCCTGAGACAGGCCTGATGAAGCCTCGATACGGATGGCCTGCTCCTTACCAGTGGCCTTGTCCTTGGCCGAAACCTTCAGGATACCGTTAGCATCGATATCGAAGGTTACCTCAATCTGAGGAATGCCACGACGGGCAGGAGCGATACCAGTCAGGTTGAACTGACCGATACTCTTGTTCTGGCTTGCCATCGGACGCTCACCCTGGAGCACATGGATGGTCACCTCTGTCTGATTGTCTGCAGCGGTAGAGAATGTCTCACTCTTCTTGCAAGGAATGGTCGTGTTGGCCTCAATCAACTTGGTCATCACACCACCCAGTGTCTCGATACCCAGTGTCAGCGGGGTCACGTCGAGCAGCACGATGTCGCCTACGCCACCTTCCTTGTTCAGGATAGCACCTTGGATGGCTGCACCAACGGCTACCACCTCGTCGGGGTTCACACCCTTTGAAGGTTCCTTGCCGAAGTAGTTCTTTACCAGCGTCTGCACAGCAGGGATACGGCTGGAACCACCCACGAGAATCACCTCGTCGATGTCGGCTGTGGTCAGTCTGGCATCGGCCATTGCCTTCTGACACGGAGCCAGACAAGCCTGGATGAGGTCGTGAGCCAACTGCTCGAACTTTGCACGTGTCAAGGTCTTCACCAAGTGCTTGGGTACACCGCCTACAGGCATGATGTATGGCAGGTTAATCTCCGTAGAGGTGCTTGAAGACAGTTCGATCTTAGCCTTCTCAGCAGCCTCCTTCAGACGCTGCATAGCCATCGGGTCACTCTTCAGGTCGGCACCCTCGTCATTCTTGAACTCCTGTACCAGCCAGTCGATGATCACCTGGTCGAAGTCATCACCACCCAGGTGAGTATCACCATTGGTAGAGAGTACTTCGAACACACCACCACCGAATTCCAGGATAGAGATATCAAACGTACCACCACCGAGGTCGAACACGGCGATCTTCATATCCTTGTTGGCCTTGTCAACACCGTATGCCAGAGCGGCAGCCGTCGGCTCGTTGACGATACGCTTCACGTTCAGACCTGCAATCTGTCCGGCCTCCTTTGTAGCCTGACGCTGAGAGTCAGAGAAATAGGCTGGTACAGTGATGACGGCATCCGTCACCTCCTGTCCGAGATAATCCTCTGCAGTCTTCTTCATTTTCTGGAGCACCATAGCCGAGATCTCCTGCGGGGTATATTTACGTCCGTTGATGTCTACACGGGGATAACCACCCTCATTTACGACAGAATAAGGTACGCGAGCAATCTCCTTTTCGGTCTGCTGCCAGTTCTCACCCATGAAACGCTTGATAGAATAGACAGTGTTCTTCGGGTTGGTGATGGCCTGACGCTTGGCAGGGTCACCGATCTTACGTTCACCGTTCTCAACAAAACCAACTACTGAAGGAGTCGTACGCTTACCCTCACTGTTGGCAATTACTACTGGTTCGTTACCCTCGAATACGGCAACGCAACTGTTGGTAGTTCCTAAGTCAATTCCAATAATCTTTCCCATAATTGTATCATTTTAATTGTTTATATCATGTTAATTTGGACAAAAATCCGCAAAAATCATAGCAAAGCACGTGCCAAATGGATTTTTTTTGCCGAAATATGATTTTTGTTACGACATTTTGGCACAAGTATCAGAAAAAAATTATATCTTTGCACCGTAAATTGTACAATTTAAATTCTATTAGAATGAAAAGAGCGATTTTGACAGCCGGATTGGCCATATTTTTGATGACCGTCTCGGCTCAGGAAAACTCCTACATCGTGAAGACGCGTAACGCTAAGAAGAAGGTGGTTGTGGAGAACCTCCTGACAGATGAAGCGACAGTAGAGGATGAAGAGACTGCGACAGATTTCGTAGGTCAGAATTTCAAATTTTACAGCCTTTGCGACTGGAAGGAAGGCATGAAGTTCATGGTGATGCCTGAGAAGTATGACCTTGTGGTGAAGACTTTCGCCGATGCCGGGACTGGCAAAGAGGTGAGCAGTATGTCATTGCGTCACAAGATCATGGTCTACAAAGGTAAGAGTGAGAGTTCTGACGGACACTGGCGTATAAACTTCCTTTGCCAGGACGAGAACAAGATGTATTACTACGAGATTCCAAACGGGTCTTTCGATGACTATTGCTATGGTAAGTTAGGCGTTCCGACGCTGGCATACTTAGGTGATGTGGACATTGCCCGTGAGCAGTTGATGGGTAAGAAACTGTTTACCAAGACCCGTGTCTATCGTGTAGATACAGAGATGGACGGTGACGGTTTCCGTGAGACCATCCAGCCGATGAACAAGGAGGTGACAGTGACTGCCATTGGTGTGGGTACCCGTAGTTTCCCTGTAAAGATCATCGTTGAGGATGAACTCGGCAATGAGTATTATCAGGTGGTGGCTATGTCGAAGACCAACAGCGGTATGCGCGATGATGAGTTTATTATGGACTCGTTGAAGCACACTTTCTATGGTGCCTTCGAACTTCAAGATGCCGTGATGAAGGTTAACAAGGATTATAAGACCTACATCGGACAGACCATCCACAACAAGTATACGACGGAGATGGTGACCAAGGGTGACGGTAAGGACCGTTATGTGACCATTCCGAAGATGATGTCGTTCCGTGTGGACAATACGCTGGCACAGCCCAACAGTGAGTTTGTCACTTTGACACTGACAGAGTTGGAGTCGCGCCGTGTGTTCTATAAGGATGTTACCTTTAATAATCCTGTTGGCAATGCTAATGCCCGTGCAAAGGAGAATGAGTACTTCGGTTACCTCTTTGCTTTGGGTGAGGGTCAGGCGCGTGAGACATCACAGGCAGCCCGTGCCGCCATCCAGCAGGGTCGTGTCATCGTTGGCATGAGCGAGGATGAGGTGATTCTGGCAATGGGTGAAGAGCCTTCACGTAAGGAGGCTGCCAGCGATGGCCGTTATATGTGGCTCTATCAGCGTTCAAAGGGTTATCTGACGGTGACCTTCGGACGTAACGGACGTGTGGAGAGTTACACCACTCCGGCCGAGAACAATAGCAAGAAGACGACAACCCGTCGTAAAGCCGCCACGAAGCCCAAGGCCAACAATGAGTGGCAACGTAGCAACGGAACACCGCTATAAAAAATGAATTCCATATAAACAATAAATCCCAGCCAGACGGCTGGGATTTATTGTTTTATTTCTGGTCTTTGATGGCTTCCATAATCTTTGCTTCCAGTTCCTCGCAGAGTTCGGGGTTGTCTTTCAGCAGTTCCTTCACAGCATCACGTCCCTGAGCCAGTCTGGACTCTCCATAAGAGAACCAGGAGCCGCTCTTTTTGATAATGCCGTACTCTACGCCGAGGTCTACGATCTCACCAATCTTAGAGATGCCTTCACCGAAGGTAATCTCAAACTCTGCCTTACGGAAGGGAGGCGCCACCTTGTTCTTTACAATCTTCACACGCACCTGATTTCCAATAGGCGTGTCGCCATCCTTCAAGGTCGTTACCTTTCGGATATCCAGACGTACCGAGGCATAGAACTTCAGGGCATTACCACCAGTCGTGGTCTCAGGATTGCCGAACATCACGCCAATCTTCTCTCTCAACTGGTTGATGAAGATACAGGTGGTGTTGGTCTTTGAGATGGTTGATGTCAGTTTGCGGAGTGCCTGACTCATCAGTCGTGCCTGCAAGCCAACAGCCGAGTCGCCCATGTCACCCTCGATTTCCTTCTTTGGTGTCAGGGCAGCCACGGAGTCGATGACAATGATGTCAATAGCCGACGAGCGGATCAGTTGGTCTGCAATCTCCAAGGCCTGCTCACCATTGTCGGGCTGTGAGATATACAGGTTGTCGATGTCTACACCAAGATTGGCGGCATAGAAACGGTCGAAGGCGTGTTCTGCATCGATGAATGCTGCAATACCTCCAGCCTTCTGGCACTCGGCGATGGCGTGGATGGCCAGCGTGGTCTTACCAGATGACTCGGGACCGTAGATCTCAATGATACGTCCCTTCGGATATCCGCCCACGCCAAGGGCAGCGTTCAGTCCAATACTGCCTGTTGGAATCACTTCCACATTCTCGATTTTCTCTTCGCCCATACGCATGATGGAACCTTTGCCGTAGTCTTTTTCAATTTTCGACATGGCTGCCTGCAGGGCCTTCAACTTTTGCTGTTGTGGAGTCAGCAACTCCGTAGATTCTTCTTTCTTCGCCATAGATTTTAGAAATTTAAGAGTTAATAATTATAATTCAAGGTCGCCATCGAACACTTCGTGCCAAGGCAGGCCTTGTTTGTTCAGTTGTTCCATAAACGGATCGGGATCGAAGTCTTCCACGTTCCACACACCTGGCTTCTTCCAGATGCCCTTCACGAACATCATGGCACCGATCATGGCGGGTACGCCAGTGGTATAACTCACGCCCTGCATACCAGTCTCCTTATAGGCTTCCTGGTGCTTGCAGTTGTTATAGACATAATAGGTGTGTTCCTTTCCGTCCTTGATACCACGGATGCGGCAGCCGATAGAGGTCTCGCCCTCATAGTTCTCACCGAGATCCTGAGGATTGGGCAGTACGGCTTTCAGGAACTGTAAAGGTACAATCTTCACCTTTACTTTGTTCGAGAATGGCCAGAACATAGAGGTGCGAGGCTCATTGTCGGCCATCTCAGCCTCGAATACCACCTCGTCAATACGACTCATACCGATGTTCTGAATCACTTCGAGGTGCTTCAGATACTGCTCACCGAAGGTCATCCAGAAACGGGCCTGTTTGATGGTGGGATAGTTCTTTACCAACGATTCCAGTTCCTCATGGTGCAACAGATATGACTCACGAGGCCCGATGTTGGGGTAGGTCAGAGGCTGATGAATCTCCAACGGTTCTGTCTCAATCCACTTTCCGTCCTTATAGTAAAGTCCCTTCTGTGTGATCTCGCGGATGTTGATCTCTGGGTTGAAGTTCGTGGCGAAGGCATGGTGATGGTCACCAGCGTTGCAGTCCACGATGTCGAGGTAGTGTATCTCGTCAAAATGGTGCTTGGCAGCGTATGCCGTATAGACACCACTGACACCTGGGTCGAAACCGCAGCCGAGAATGGCTGTCAGGCCCGCCTGCTCAAAACGGTCCATATAGGCCCACTGCCAGGAGTACTCGAAATGGGCCTCGTCCTTCGGCTCGTAGTTGGCTGTGTCGAGGTAGTTACAACCACATGCCAGACAGGCGTCCATGATGGTCAGATCCTGATAGGGCAGGGCGAGGTTGATGACGAGTTCGGGCTTGTAGTCGTTGAAGAGTGCTTTCAGTTGCTCCACATCGTCAGCATCCACCTGAGCCGTCTTGATGTCCATCTTGTAACCTGCCTTATGGATGTCGGCCACAATCTTGTCACACTTTGCCTTTCTGCGGCTGGCAATCATAAAGTCCGTAAACACGTCGGCATTCTGTGCAATCTTGAATGCCGCTACCGTTGCGACGCCTCCGGCGCCAATCATTAAAACTTTACTCATACTCTTGAACCCCCTAAGTTAGGGGGCAGGGGGTCTGAACAAGCGAAACCAGACCGTTATGTTATTACTATTTCCTATTGATGGGATGCCTGCGCTTGTTCAGACCCCCATCCCCCTAACTTAGGGGGCTTGAATCTCTTCTGAGCGGATGCCGAGGGCTGCCATCAGTGAATAGCCCAGGATTTCCTGTTGGAAATGGCCTCCTGTCATGGGTTGCATCGCGAACACCGTGATACGCTTGTCATCATCTGTCTTGCGAAGTGCCTCGCGTACCTTATTATATATATTAGGATCTTCGGCGTTGGGTATCACCATCACGCGCTTCACCTCCTCTTGGGTGCAGACCAGTTGCAGGGAGTCGATGAACTGCTGTTCACTGCCTACGATGTCCTCCGTCGGATAGGCATTGATGAGAAACTCTCCAAGTTGATCCTTGAAGGCCTTGCCATTCAGTTCCTCATAGTTGCCTGGGACGAAGTTGTCCATCGCTTTCTTCTGCTTGTCGTGCAACAGGATGACCTGTGTCTCCTGCTCCCCTTCACGGATTCCTCCGTCGAGAGCCACACAATCTATCCACTTGGCGAAGTCTGCCTGTGGAATGCGGCGCCCTATCATGCGCTCAAAGTTCACAATCAGATTGAATGCGACTTTGTCGACGTAGTCCGCGTCAACCAGTATCACGTTGTTATTCATACTAGAAGGCAAAGATACGAATTCTTGGGGATATAGCCAAGAATATGGGCTATTATTTTTTATTTTTTTCGATAAATTTGGTGTTTTCCTTGCTTATTTGTACCTTTGCAGGCACTTTTGCAGAAATAATAAACAAGAAACAATAAAGACATGTCTACATTATCCCTTCTCATCGTCATCGTCTTTTGCATCGGCTACCTGTGCATTGCCTTGGAAGGCGTGACGAAAATCAACAAGGCGGCCATCGCGCTGCTGATGTGTGTATTGTGCTGGACGCTGCTGATGACAGGTCCCACGGCGTATTATCCCGCCATTGCAGGTGGTGATGTGCTGCACCACATCAGCGAGGTCATCGAGCACCATCTTGGCGACGCCGCCGGCACACTATTTTTCCTGATGGGAGCCATGACCATCGTCGAGATAGTTGACTCTAATGGCGGTTTTAACTTTGTGCGTGACACCATCAAGACACGTTCAAAGCGCAAACTCCTGTGGCGTGTAGCGCTGATGACCTTCTTCCTCTCTGCTATCCTCGACAACCTGACGACAAGTATCGTGATGATTATGGTGCTGCGCAAACTGGTGCAGAGCCAGTCTGACCGACTCCTCTATGCAGCCCTTGTGGTCATTGCCGCTAATTCTGGAGGTGCTTTCTCTCCCATCGGCGATGTTACCACTATCATGCTATGGATCAAAGGCGTCATCACC
This sequence comes from Prevotella sp., assembly GCA_017551005.1. Taxonomy (GTDB): domain Bacteria; phylum Bacteroidota; class Bacteroidia; order Bacteroidales; family Bacteroidaceae; genus Prevotella. Next base: position 2,306 of record JAFZNI010000088.1, on the reverse strand, counting down.
ACTCAGGGCGTCATTAGCGAGATATTCGTTCCCTCACTGGTGTCCATGCTGGTGCCTGCCTTCATCCTCCAATTCCAGTTGAAGGGTAAGTTCGACAAGTCGCAGAACCTGCCGAAGGCTGATATCAGTCAGTTCACGAAGGCTCAGCGCAATGTCATCTTCTGGTTAGGTGTAGGTGGTTTGTGCTTCGTACCGATCTTTAAGACCATTACCCATCTGCCTCCGTTCATGGGCATCCTTCTTGTGCTCGGTATCCTTTGGACAGTCACGGAGATCTTCCACCACAACACTGCCGAAGACGATACGATGGCCCAGCGCGTCAGCGACCTCCTCTCCCGTATTGACCTCTCCACAATAATGTTCTTCCTCGGCATTCTGATGGCCGTAGCCGTGTTGCAGGAGATAGGTGTCCTTTCCATGTTGGGAGGTGTTCTTGACTCCACCTTCGAGGGTAACCATTATCTGGTGACAGGCATCATCGGTGTGCTGTCATCCATCGTCGATAATGTGCCTCTTGTGGCAGGTTGTATGGGTATGTATCCTGTGGCTGCGGCAGGCGATATGGCCATCGATGGCATCTTCTGGCAGTTGCTGGCTTACTGTGCCGGTGTCGGTGGATCTATGCTCATCATCGGCTCTGCTGCCGGCGTTGTCGTCATGGGTTTGGAGAAGATTACTTTCGGATGGTATATGAAGAAGATCACGTGGATTGCCTTCGTCGGTTATCTCGCAGGCATCTTTATTTACTGGTTCGAACGTATGTTACTATTTTAAATTGTTTGTCTTATAGCGTCGGCAGTTCTTTCGGAATCCAGAGCCAGAATGTGGAGCCTTTGCCTTCACCTTCTGAGGTGACGCCAATCTGACCGTTACAGCGCTCAGCGATGGACTTGCAGATGCTAAGACCGAGACCTGTGCCTTGTACGAAGTCATCGAGTTTGACGAAACGCTCGAAGACGGCACTCTGTTTCTCCTTTGGGATGCCTGTTCCAGTGTCTTCGCAGTAGAGGTAGATGCCGCCGTCCTGTTCGCGGTAGCCCACCTTGATGTGACCTGTCTTAGTGTACTTCACGGCATTAGTGGTGAAGTTGGTAAGTACCTGTTGGATGCGTCCTTTGTCGAGCACAGCGGGGAAGGTGGAGTAGGGATTGTCCTTGATAAAGGGAATGCCTGCCTCGACGACTCGCTGCTCGAGGGTCTGGCAGACATCGTCGAACACCTGGGCGAAGTCGCACGGTACGGGTTCGATGGCGAGGGCCTGACCCATGCTGGAGGCTTCGAGGATGTCGTTGATGAGGCGCAGCAGCATGTCGCAGTTGTTGCGGATAATACGGATAAACTCTTTGCGCTCTGCGGGAGTCTCAACCATCTGAAGAAGGTCGCTGAAGCCGACGATGGCATTGAGGGGTGTGCGAATCTCGTGGGTCATATTGGCGAGGAAGGCAGCCTTCATGCGTCCGGAGTCTTCGGCACGAGCGGTCTCTTCTTTCAGTTTCTGCTGGGCTTCCATCAGGTCGGTAATATTACGCGCTACACCAAAATACTCTGTAAACTCACCCTTGTCATCAAAGATGGGAATACCACTGATAGCGTACCATACGGGATTGTGCTCCATTGGGGTGTAGTTGTAGTGATGGATGATGTTGAAGGCTTTACGCTGCGTGACAAGTTCGCGCATATTGGACATGGCCTGTTCCCGTTCTCCATCTGGCACACCGGCAAAGAATTCTTCGAAGGTCTCGGTAAAGCCTTGTTCGTGTGGATTGACAGTAAACTGTATTTCCTCTGCATTGGCATTGAAGTGCCAGATGAACATCTCACTCTGTTCCAACAGGTAGCCTAACTGGTCTTCATAACGGTTGATGGCGTCATTCGTCTTGCTGATCTCCACATTGTGCTTGCGTAGTTCCAGATAGATGTCACGCTCGGCGGTAACATCGCGAGAGGTGAGGATATAGTAGACGAGACGGTCTTTATCGTCGAAGACGGGTTTGATAAGTGTCTCAATATATCTGTCAACATTGTTTTCCGGGATGCGCAGGTGGTGGCAGGTGTGGAATAACTCATGCTGGCCTGGCGTGAATAGTCCCTTGATCACGTCGATATCGAAGAGGCTGGCTTCCTTGTAATAGCCCTCCCGCTTCAGGATATTCGAAATCAGGTTTCTCATCTCCTGGTTGTAGTCGAGCAGATGACCTTTCTTATCATAGAACGACATGGCCACAATGTTGGTGTCGAACACATTCCTGTATTTGTTCCACATGTCTCTGTTATCGCGTTCTTCCTGTAACTCATTAGTGATGTCC
>JAFZNI010000087.1 GCA_017551005.1 Prevotella sp. | reverse complement strand
TGCCACAGTACGGATATAATCAGATTCTGTCTGAAGCTGGTGTAGGTTGGAGGGGACTGATACTCTATGAACCGATCAGTAGTTACCAAGAGGGACTGACGAAGAAGGGCAAACGGCATATAGAAATAAGTGTGGAAAATGATAATGATACCTTATTATTTGTGATTGAGGTGTCTGCCAAGGGTAATTCAAACATTAGTGTGCGCTCCCGTCGGCGGGAACGTATTTCGTATTTTGGTAATATGATGCTTGATTAACGTTACTCTACCTCGGAGGGATTAAAACTAAGTTATTTCGTCCTTGTGAGTTTAAAGTTGACATCCTTTTCGAATTTGCCATAGAGGTATTTGCCGTCGCTGCTCAGCCGAAGGGTATCCTTTTCTTCACCGTCGTTTAAGATGATGAGGTCGCCTTTCACCACGTAGGTAGCCTTGCTCGATGAAGGGGCGACGGCCAGTGCAGCCTTCAAGGCCTTGCGCTTCAGCCAACCGATACCAGCGGCCTTCATGGCATCCTCGCTGATTTTCATGTCGGCCTTCATCACGGCATTCTTCTCTGTCTTGAACTCCACAGTGATGGCTGTCGAGGCTCCCTTTGCCAACGCCTTTGCCTGTGCGACCTTTTCATTGATTTCCTTCTCAAGTTTTGCTTTTTCGGCAGCAGTCGGCTTTCGTCCATTCTTCTTTTCGAATTCAGCGTAACCCTTAGCCTTGATTTCTGGAATCTTCTGATCCACTTCCTTCAGTTTCTTGTTCAATTCGCCAGCCAAGATATTGGCGTTGTAATAGGTACGTCCAGTGAGGCTCTGAGCATTCACCGTCATCATGGTCATCATGGCGACCACAACCAGTATCAGCATTCTGTTCATTTTCATTTATTATTTCGGATAAAAGGCGTTGAGGAGGTCGATGATACGGTTGAACTCCTCGTCAGTCAGCGCCTGATGGCAGGGGATGGAAAGTTCCTCGGCGTGGATTCGTTCTGTGATAGGCAAATCCAGTTCATTCCACTCTTTATAACACTTCTGTTTGTGTGGCGGAATGGGATAATTGATTTGTGTCTCGACACCGTTGTCTGCGAGGTATTGCTGGAGTTCGTCGCGACGTTCGCAAAGCACAGGGAAGATGTGATAGACGCAGTCGCGGTCAGATTGAACGATTCTCACGAGGGGATTGCTTACTTCTCGTTCGTAGCGCGCAGCAATGTCCTTGCGACGCTGGTTGGCTGTATCGAGATGGGGCAGTTTTGCCAGAAGGATGGCTGCCTGGATATCGTCGATGCGTGAGTTGCGACCGTGATAGTCGAAGACATACTTGCGAGAAGAACCGTAGTTGCCAAGGGCTCGAATGACATCAGCCAGTTCATCGTCATCAGTCGTCACGGCACCTGCATCGCCAAAGGCTCCGAGGTTCTTGGTGGGGTAAAACGAATGGCCGGCGGCAGAGCCGAGGGAACCGGTTCTTGATTGTTGCTGTGGCACAGCAACAGACTCAACAAAACGGCAGCCGTGGGCTTGGGCGTTGTCCTCGATGAGTTTCAGATTATACTTGTGGCAGAGGTCACCAATATGAGAAGTATAGGCGCAACGGCCGTAGAGATGGACGATCATAATGACCTTCGTTCGCTCAGTGATGGCTTGCTCGATGAGGGTGTCGTCTATCTGGAGGGTATCTATCGATGGCTCAACGAGCACAGGCTTGAGGCGATTCTCAGTGATGGCGAGTATGGAGGCGATATAAGTGTTGGCAGGCAAAATCACCTCGTCGCCCTCCTGCATCACACCCATCTCGATATAGGCTCGGAAGACAAGCGTCAGCGCGTCGAGGCCATTGCCACAACCGATGCAATACTTTGTGCCGATATATTGAGCATAGGCTTCCTCGAAACGACGTGTATAGTCACCCTTGAGATACCACCCGCTCTGCAGCACCTCGTCGGCAGCATGCTCGTAGGGCTTGTTGATTGCTTTCAGATCCAAGTACTTTATCATAGTTCCCATTCGTAAGTATCGTAACAGACGGCACGACCACCAAAACCTTCCTTTTGGAAAATCAGGGAGTCGTTCAGGTCATCATTCTCCACCAAGTTCGATGTTCCAAAATCGAAGTACTTCACACCATCCTCGCTGCACTTTTCCAGAAACTGAGAGAACAATAGATCCAAAGCCCCTACTCTTCTACCCTCTTCGTTGGCCGAGATATATTGAGTCTTTACTGTCTGACTGGTCATATACAGTAACGTACCGCCCAGAATAGACTCATCCTTATAGGCCACAAACAAACGGATATGTTGTGGGAAGCGCGACTTCAGCAACGTGATTTCCTCCAACGTATGCACTGGATGCGCCCCATATTTCTCCTTCAGATTCTTCTCCAGCAGACACCAGAACGCACTGCAATCCTGAGATTCCCTGATAGTGACGCCTGCCTTTTCGGCTTTCTTCACACCTCTTTTACGCAAGGTAGAGAACGGCAATCGACGGTCAAGCATCACCACAGATGCGACATCCCTCGACCGCAGGGATGCACGACACACATTCGAGAGTGCAAACAAATCCTCTTCCGACGGCAGACTGGCATATATCCAAGGGATATGCTTGTATACAACTCGACAGAACCCTTGCTGACGCAGGTAGTCATTGAGCAGCATGAAGATATCCCTCACCTGAGCAGTCTTGCACCGCTGACTCATAATCAGTCCACCATACGTCAAGCCACGATGAGAATAGAAAACACCATCGGCCTCATTGGCAGGCAGCAGCGCATAGAGACTGCCAGAGACATAGAACATCAGTGAATGGTCACGAAAGCGATCAGCGTGATAGTCCATATAATCGCGGAAGAAGAGGAACGTGCCGTTCTTCGACTGCGCCACAAAGGCATCCCACGCTACCTTGTCAGCCTCCGTATATCGTCGGATCTCAACCATTCACCTTCACATATTCCTGGAATTCGTCGTATTCATACAAGTATTCATCCTCGTCGAACAACTCAGAGGCCAGCACGAGACAGACGGCACCACTGGAGAAATCTTCAAGCGTACGCCACACCCCAGTACCTATATACAGTCCCTGATAGGGATGGTTCAGATGGAATATCTCTTTATTGCCACGTCCATCATCGACCGTCACGTCGAACGAGCCGCTGACGGCAATCACAATCTCCTCGCAAGTGCGATGGGCGTGACCACCACGTCGCTCACCAGAAGGCACATCGTAGGTCCAGTACACACGAGCGATATCAAACGGCACATTCTTCATCTGCTCCGCCACCGTCAGATTACCACGCGGGTCAACGATCTTCGGCAGATCTATTATTTTGTATCTTTCCATTAATGTTCAAACTTGGTGTAGGGATCGGTGCCGAGGACGGTCTTGGCCAGGCGCTTGCACTTGTCGCGGAGGGCTGTGGTGTCGTCACCTACCTCGCCATAACAGAGCACGACACCCATGCGACGGCCTTTGTGAGCCTCAGGTTTACCGAAGATACGGATGCGCGTGCGGTCTTCCTTCAGAGCATCGACAAAGTTGTAGTCGAGCAGCGAACGGTCAACGGGTGTCTTGGCTTCTTTCGGAGAAAGGATGACGGCACTTGCTCCAGCATGCTCCAGATGGATGCCAGCGATAGGCAAGCCAAGGACGGCACGCAGATGGAGTTCGAACTCAGAGAGATTCGTAGTATGACCCAGTGTCACCATACCTGTATCGTGCGGACGCGGAGAGAGTTCAGAGAATATCACCTCACCCTGTTTGGTCAGGAAGAACTCCACGCCCCAGATACCAGCACCCGTGAGGGCTTTTGTCACTTTGTCGGCCATCATCTGCGCCTGTTTCAGGGCTTCGTCAGAAATCTTATAGGGCTGCCACGACTCACGATAGTCGCCACTCTTCTGCACGTGTCCGATAGGGGGACAGAAAAGCGTAGGCCAACCATGTTGCTGAGTGACTGTAAGGAGCGTGAACTCAGAATCGAAGTCGATGAATTCCTCGATGATCACCTCTTTCACATCGCCACGCGAACCTTCCATCGCCTCCTTAAAGGCCGTTTCGAGTTCGCTGTCATTATGCACGTAACTCTGACCATGACCAGAAGAAGACATCAGGGGCTTCACCACACAGGGGAAACCGATCTCATCGGCAGCAGCCTTAAACTCATCGAAGGTCTTGGCATAGAAATACTTAGCCGTGCGAAGTCCGAGTTCCTTGGCAGCAAGGTCACGGATAGCACGACGGTTCATGGTGTAGTTGACGGCACGAGCCGATGGAACCACCTGAATGCCCTGCTCCTCGAACTTAAAGAGCCGCTCCGTGCGGATGGCCTCAATCTCTGGCACGATGATGTCGGGCTGATGCTTCTTAACGACGGCTTCGAGAGCATCGCCATCGAGCATGGAAAACACCTCGCGCTCATCAGCCACCTGCATGGCCGGCGCATTATCATAACGGTCGCAGGCAATCACATACTGGCCTGCACGCATGGCGGCTATCACGAACTCCTTACCGAGTTCTCCTGAGCCTAATAGTAATATCTTCTTCATTTCTTCTTTTGGATTTGTCTGATCATTTGCCACTCGGGGGTGACGGCGAGTTTGCGGATGCACTGGTCGATGCGTTCCATCGCATCCTCCTGAGAAAGACCCAGTTCCTTGGCAATATCCTGAAGAGACTCTCGCTCACAGCCAAACAAGCCATAGTAATGTGTCACAGCCTCCTCATCCTCTGGCGGGAGCAGAAAGAGCAGATGCTCCAGATAGTGCTCCATCTGAGGGGAAAGGTAGGTGGGATTGAGGCCAACACGAACCAGAAAACTGTGAAGAGAACGGGTCAGCGTATCCACTTATCGGTTGGCATACATGTTATCGTAATACTTCTGGTAGTCGCCAGAGGTCACATTGTCGAGCCACTCCTGGTTGTCGAGATACCAGCGGACGGTCTTTTCTATTCCTTCCTCGAACTGAAGAGAAGGCTCCCAACCGAGTTCCTTCTGGAGTTTCGAAGAGTCGATGGCATAGCGGAGATCATGACCTGCACGGTCAGTCACGAAGGTAATGAGATCCATATCCTCACCTTCCTTTCTTCCGAGGAGTCTGTCGACGGTCTTGATCACCACCTTGATGATGTCGATGTTCTTCCACTCGTTGAAGCCACCGATATTATAAGTATCGGCAATCTTGCCCTCATGGAAAATCACGTCGATGGCACGGGCATGATCCTCAACATAGAGCCAGTCGCGTACGTTCTCACCCTTGCCATAGACGGGCAACGGCTTGCGGTGACGGATATTGTTGATGAACAGCGGAATCAGTTTCTCAGGGAACTGATACGGGCCATAGTTGTTCGAGCAGTTGGTCACTACGACGGGCATACCGTATGTATCGTGGTAGGCACGCACAAAGTGATCGGATGATGCCTTGGCGGCTGAATACGGAGAGTGAGGATTATACTTCGTGGTCTCCAGGAAGAACTTGTCGCCGTAGGCCAGATGGTGTTCAGCACTTGAGGCCGTCGTGGTGAATGGAGGCTCGATACCCTCAGGATGCGTCAGTTCGAGTGCACCATACACCTCATCAGTAGAGATATGATAGAAACGCTTGCCCTCGTACTTCTCAGGCAGGCTCTCCCAATAGAGTTTAGCAGCCTGAAGAAGGCTCAGCGTACCCATGACATTCGTCTTGGCGAAGGTGAAGGGGTCTTTGATACTGCGATCCACGTGGCTCTCTGCAGCGAGGTGGATAATACCGTCTACCTTCTTGTCTTGCATCAGTTTGTAGAAAGCATCGAAGTCGCAGATGTCCATCTTCACAAACTCGTAGTTGGGTTTGTTCTCGATGTCCTTCAAGTTTGCGAGGTTGCCCGCATACGTCAGTTTGTCGAGGTTGATGATGTGATACTCAGGATACTTGTTCACGAAAAGGCGCACCACATGGCTTCCTATAAAGCCTGCGCCACCAGTAATTACAATTGTTCTTTTCATTTCTTATATGTTTTATATTTCCTTATTATTCTCATTAGCCATCTTCTTCTACTTTCCTAATGTGATGACCTCCAAATCCTTGAATTCCTTCCCGTCGATGACGAGGCGAACGAGGGTTCTCTCCTTATGCCAGCCCTGGATGCCAGCAGCACCAGGATTAATGTGCAACAATCCAAGGGTCTTGTCGTATTTCACCTTTAATATATGTGAGTGTCCAGCCACGAACAGTTGTGGTGGATTGGCAAAAAGCGTCGAGCGCACACTGAAATCGTAGTTGCCTGGATAGCCACCAATATGCTTGATCAGCACATCGACATCCTCCACCTTGAAACGGTTCAGTTCACGATACATCAGTCTGAGATCGCCTCCGTCACAATTACCGCAGACAGCACGGAACGGTCGGAAGGCAGCCAGTTTCTCAGCCACCTCTACACTACCGATATCCCCTGCATGCCATATCTCGTCGCAGGGTTCGAAGTAATGGAGGTACTTCTCGTCCCAGTAACTATGCGTATCGCTCAGTATACCTATTTTCTTCATATTCCAGAGTCTCTCGGATAATCTTGGACTGCCTAGGACTACCTAGGATAACCTATAACTCAAATCGCTTTCTGATAAACTGGGCTATCAACTTTTCTGTCTCAACGAAACCGAGGACACTAGAGTCGATGCAGAGGTCGTAACTCTCGGCAGCGCCCCATTTTTTCCCCGTATAATAGTTATAGTAAGCGGCACGGCTCGACTCCTTCTGCTCGATGAACTTCTGGGCGGCATCAGAGTCAAGGTGCTGCTTGTTCATTATTTGCTCAATGCGGTACTCCATCGATGCGGTGATGAAGATGTTAACCGTGTTGCCAAAGTCACGCAGCACATAGTCGGCACAACGGCCAACGAACACACAAGAGCCCTCCTTTGCCGCCCTTTGGATAGCCTCGCTCTGAAACTGAAACAGACTTTCCTGCGTGAGTCCAGACTTGTCGCCACCGCCAAGATGAGGCACGCCTAGGTTGAGCAGTCCTCGGAAGAAACCCTTCTTCTCGTCGTTCTGCTCGAAGATTTTCTCGGAGAGTCCGCTCTCCTTGGCTGCGAGGTTCAGTATCTCGCGGTCGTAATACTTTGCCTGGAAGTCGAGCGCGAGCATCCTGCCGATGTCGTGTCCGCCACTTCCGAGTTGTCTTCCAACATTGATAATAATGTGTTTCATTGCTTCTTGATTTTTTTACTAAGGAACCAGAGTAATATCGGTATAGTCATTGCAAACGAACCAAAGTCGCTGGCCGGCATCGAGTACCACACGCCGTCGAGCCCCCATAACAACGGGAACACGTACGCCATCGGCAGCAACAATATCAACTGCCTTGACAGCGAGAGGAAGATGCTCACCTTCACTTTGCCGATGCACTGGAAGAAATTGGTGATAACGGCCTGCGAACCCACGACGAAGAACACCAGCATGTCGATCTTGATGCCTTTGGCTGCCAGATCGAGCAACGTCGCATCGGTGGTGAAGATGCGGGCAATCCACTGTGGAAAGAGCATGGAGAGCGTCCACCCCACCAACAGGATGCCAGTGGCACAGGCGATGGTCAGCCACAGGCAGCGCAACATACGGTCGTACTTCTCCGCACCGTAGTTATAGCCCACGATGGGCTGCATGCCTTGGTTCATACCCATGACGAACATGAAGAACACCATCACTACCGAATTGGCTATCGAGTAGGCACCCACAGCCATATCACCACCATAGTGTACGAACTGGTTGTTCATGAATATAACGATCACGCAACTCGTCACATTCATCAGAAAGGGCGAGATGCCGATGGCGATAATATTCCTGACCAACTGGGCTTTCAGACGGTAGATGCCACGCTTCAGGTGCAGCAGTTCGCGCTTGTCGGAGAAGATGCGCATCTGCCAACAGAGGGCGAGCGACTGCGAAGTAATGGTAGCGAGGGCGGCACCACGGATGCCCCAACGGAACCACCAGACGAACATCACCACCAGCACGATATTGCAGGCAACGGTGAACAAAGTGGCGTACATGGCATGTTTTGGTTTACCAGCGGCACGCAGTACCGCATTCATACCGAAGTACATGTGCGTCACCATATTGCCCAACAGGATTACCGTCATAAACTCACGGGCGTAGGGCAGCGTCACATCCGAGGCACCAAAGAACAGCAGAATCGGATCAAGGAACATAAGGCAGATGACCATGAACACAAAACCAATTATCAAGTTCAATGTCACCGTATTGCCCAGCAGATGCTCTGCCGTCGCATAGTCCTTCTGGCCGAGTTTCACAGAGATACAAGTGGACGAACCCACGCCAACGGCGGCTCCAAAGGCAGCGCTTAGGTTCATGAAGGGGAAGGTGATGCCAAGGCCAGCAATGGCCTCAGGCCCCACGATCTGACCAATCATGGCGCGGTCGATAATGTTGTAAAGACTCGACGCAGTCATGGCCACGATAGCAGGCAGGGCATACTGCCAGAGCAGTTGTCCTACGGGCTTCTGACCCAGTTCGAGTGCGGCTTGCCTGTTGTCCATCTTTACCTTTTATTATATAACGGATGCAAAGGTACGAATATTTTCCGACATTGCGAAAAAAACCGAGAGGAAATCTCACGACTATTGCAGAAAAATTGTATCTTTGCAGGCGGAATGAAGAAAACGACTATCATACGGCTAATGATTTGCCTCATGGCGGGGCTTGGAAGCGGCACTGCATGGGCTGCGAGCAAGGTGAAATATCCTGGTCCGAAACAGTACATCTGGCGCTACACCCTGCGCGACAAACAGGGCACGGTCTACACACTCGACCACCCAGGGCGCTGGCTCTCACACAAATCGATCGAGCGCCGTCGCCGACAGGGCCTCAGCCTCGACTCTACCGACCTGCCCGTGAGTGCAAAATACCTGCACGAGATGGAGAAGACGGCCGCAGGAGTAGCCAAAGGCGAAAGAAAGAGGGCCGCAGAGTGGCAGACCATCGGTACGAGCCGCTGGCAGAACACCGTGCTGGTGCGCTCCACCGACACGCTGTTATTGCGCTGTCTGGCAGGACTCGACTTCGTGTGCGAGGCACGGCAGGTGTGGCAGTCGCCCGACTCCATCGAGCGGCATAGCGCGAAAATCAAGGTTCACGAGGGGTGGAACCCCTGGGACAGTATCCGTGGCGACCTCTACGGCAACGGCCGCGAACAGATAGAAATGCTCAGCGGACACCGACTGCACGACATCGGATGCAAGGGTAAGGGCATAACCATCGCCGTGCTCGACGGCGGATTCCAGAACTGCAACGAGATACCCGCTCTGCAACGGGCGAACATCGTGGGAGGAAAGAATTTCGTCTGGAGCCCGAAGAATCATGGGGACAGTCCCCATGACCTACGCTCCACTCCTATCACAGGGACAGTCCCCATGATTCTCTACCGCGAGACCGACCACGGCACAAAAGTGCTTTCGACGATGGCTACCAACGAACCGCAGGTACTGGTAGGCACCGCTCCCGAGGCCCGTTACTGGCTGTTGCGCTGCGAGGATCAGCAGACGGAGCAGCCCGTGGAGGAGGACTACTGGACGATGGCAGCAGAATTTGCCGACTCAGCAGGAGTGGACATCATTAGTTCGAGCCTTGGATACAGCAACTACGACGGTAACGACAACGACTACCGCCAGCGCGACCTCGACGGGCGGACGGCCCTCATCTCACGCTCAGCCTCTTTGTTGGCACACAAGGGTATCATCCTTGTCAGTTCCGCTGGCAACGCGGGTATGGGGCCGTGGAAGAAGATCGAGGTACCTGGTGACGCACACGACATACTGACTGTGGGTGCCCTGAACAGGCAGAGGGAAAACGCGCCCTTCAGTGGTGTGGGACCGACGCAGGACGGAAGGGTGAAGCCCGACGTGATGGCGCTCGGCTCACCAGCCTGTCTGATATCTGGGCGCGGCACCATCGTGAGGGATATGGGGACATCATTCTCCACGCCAATCGTGGCAGGACTCGTGGCCTGTCTTTGGCAAGCACTGCCCAACAAGACCGCCCTCGACATCATAAACCTGATACGTCAGACGGCCAGCCAGCACGAGGAACCAGATAATGTCTACGGCTATGGCATCCCAAACTTTTGGCGAGCCTATATGGTAGGAAAGGCAGAGACCTACCCCCAGCCCCTCCCTAAAGGAATGGGAGTAAATACACAAAGGCAATAAACTATGAAGGACTGGCAACTAACAAAAGAAGAGCATTCTGCTCCCCTCCATTCAGGGAGGGGCAGGGGGTGGGTATCCCTATACGAACTCAACCGCCTCGTGCGCGAAGTCATCGAGTGCGAGATGCCCAATGAATATTGGGTAGAGGCCGAGTTGTCGGAGTGTCGCGAGAGCCGCGGTCACTGTTACATGGAACTCGTGCAATACGATGAGTGCCACGCCAAATCATCCGAAATGCTCGGAGCATCCGGCCCATCTGCCACTCCCATTGCCAAGGCCTCGGCCAAGTGCTGGGCCTCGAAGTGGATGCTCATCCGTCCAGGGTTCGAGCGCATCACCGGCCAACGGCTCCACGCAGGTATGAAGGTGCTGCTGAAGGTCTATGCGCAGTTTCACGAGGCCTACGGATTCTCATGGATCGTCACCGACATAGACGCCACCTACACCCTCGGCGACATGGCTCGCAAGCGCCAGGAAATCATCCAGCAACTGAAGGCAGAAGGCGTGTTCGACTTGCAAAAGGAACTCCGTCTGCCTCTGTTCTGCCAGCACATCGCCGTGATCTCTTCCGAAACCGCCGCTGGCTACGGCGACTTCTGCAACCAACTGGCTAATAATCCCTACGGCTTCCAGTTTGAGACGCATCTCTTCCCTGCCACGATGCAGGGCGAGGGCGTGGAACAGAGCATCATCGCAGCCCTGGAGCGCATCTATAATGCACAATGCACAATGC
>JAFZNI010000086.1 GCA_017551005.1 Prevotella sp. | reverse complement strand
CAAAGTATTCAACCAGTTCTATCACGACTACTCCATCCTCAACGAGCCCGACGAACAGAAAAAGGCCGTCCGCCTGATGCTGGCCAAGAACGTGGCAAAGATCATCAAGAACGGTATGAGTCTGCTCGGCATCGAGGTACCAGAAAGAATGTAAAACCTACGTTCTCCTAGGATCTCCTAAGATTGCCTAGAAAAGCCTAGAAAATATGCAGAACCCTCCCGATTATAGACACGATACGGTACTGCCCCTACCGATGGAGGTAAGGGCAGATGCCTGGGCGGTGGATGCGGCTTGCTCTGGGAATCCAGGACCGATGGAGTATCAGGCCATTGACTTGGCTACAGGCTATCGTGTCTTTCATTTCGGGCCTATTCACGGGACTAACAATATAGGTGAGTTCCTCGCCATTGTTCACGCTCTCGCCCTCTGTTGGAACCAAGGCCTCCACAACAAGACCATCTACTCTGACTCTTACAATGCTATCCTTTGGGTACAGAAGCGCAAGTGCAAGACCAAGTTGGAGCGCACACCCCAGACAGAGCAACTCTACCAGATTATCGCCCGAGCAGAGAACTGGCTCAACACACACAATTACCGCAATCCCATCATTAAGTGGGAAACGTCGAAATGGGGCGAGGTTCCTGCTGACTTCGGACGAAAATAAGTTTTCCTAAATTATCTTAGGTTTTTCTAGGTTCCCCTAGGATTGCCTAGGATTTCCTATAAATAATGATCTGATTACCGTTGTAATCGTTGCTGCCTGTCACGATTGCATTGGCAGGAATCTGGGGGGCTCGGGTGCCGCCAGAAACCGTCATCATGGTGTTGGTTTCCACGCGGATTTCATCCCATAGGTTCTGCACCAAGAAGGAACGAAGCGTCTGGGCACCCCCTTCAACAATCAGTGACTGAATATTCTGAGAATGAAGACTCTCTAAGTTAAGCGGATGTGCCCTGTCGACAACTAACCGTTTAGGATTCGGGCCAGACCACTCTCGGACGGTCAGTTGGGGATGGTCTCTCTCTTCTGTAACTCGTCCCACAAGGATTGCATCCTCCTCAGCACGGAGTTTATGGGAGAGCATCTTCGTAAAAGCGCTGGAAATTTGCGTCGGCTGGTGATGATCGTCGATAAAGCCATTGGCTGTCTGAGCCCATTTCAGGATGATATAGGGTCGTTTTTCCCGATGAAATGTGAAAAAACGGTGATTGAGGGCCTTACACTCCTCTTCGAGTACGCCCACCTCGACCTCTATGCCTGCCTCACGGAGTTTACGGATGCCCCGACCCTGCACTTCTGCGAATTCATCGATACAACCCACCACCACACGACGCACACCTTTCTTAATAATCAGGTCGGCACAGGGGGGTGTCTTGCCATAGTGCGAACAGGGTTCCAACGAGACATATATCGTGGACTCTGGCAGAAGAGCCTCATCCTCAGGTTGCACAGAGGCAAAGGCATTCACCTCGGCATGCCCCTCGCCACAGCGTACATGATAGCCCTCGCTAATGATCCGTCCATCAGCACTCACAATCACTGCTCCCACCATCGGGTTGGGCTTCGCATTCTGCAGGCCGTTCTTAGCCAACTGGATGCACCTTCGCATATATCTCTCGTCGTCAGTCATCATACATTCATCCGTTTTAACTTTGCAAAAATAATCATTTTCCGCCATATCTGCAAATAATCTCAACTTTTTTGTTTACCTTTGCAACAGAAACACAGATGGAGATACGTCCGATAGCCCATTTCCGCTCACCGATGACGTCGAAGTTCGGCATCCCACGACAGAGCGGACTCGTCAGTGAACTGACGGGCAGTATTGTCTTTGAACCCGATTATCGAAGAATGGAGGCCATACGGGGATTAGAGGACTTTGACTATCTGTGGCTCATCTGGGAATTTTCGGCCAACAGCCCCTCTGATAGTCTGACGGTGCGCCCTCCTCGTTTGGGAGGCAATAAGCGAATGGGGGTCTTTGCCACCCGTTCGCCTTTCCGTCCTAATAACCTCGGACTTTCCTGTGTTCGTATTGACAGGATTGAGGAGAGCAGAAAACTGGGGCCTGTCATCTACGTGAAGGGAGCAGACCTGATGGATGGTACACCCATCTATGACATCAAACCCTACGTCACCTACGCAGACTGTCATCCAGAAGCCCGTAGCGGTTTTGTGGATGAATCAGACTGGCAGGAGTTGGAGGTGGTGATTCCAGAGGTAGTTTCTAGGTTGTTTTCTGTCGATGAAATGGCCTCTTTGAAAAAGATACTTGCCCTCGACCCTCGTCCCCATTATCAGGAAGACCCAGACCGTGTTTACGGGATGCCTTACGGAGGCTATGATGTCCGTTTCAAGGTGAATGGTAAGGTCCTGACAGTTGTAGAATGTATTTGATGATGGATTACGAAACGCTCTGGCACAGACTGACACCGCTTTATGAGACCAGCGAGGCAAAAGCCATCATCCGTTGGGTGCTCGAAGTGCGTTTCAGCCTGTCAATGGCAGATATTCTTTTTGGCAAAGTAAACGAACTACCTGCCAACGACCAGAAAGATCTGGAAACCATCTTACAAAGACTCGAAAAGGGCGAGCCTGTGCAATATATTATAGGTGTGGCCGATTTCTGCGGACGGCAGTTCCATGTGGCGCCTGGGGTATTGATCCCAAGGCCAGAAACCGAAGAACTCTGTCGATGGATTGTTGAAGAGTCTGGAGACAGAACCTGCATTCTCGATATTGGAACAGGTAGCGGATGTATCGCCATTACATTGGCATTGGAGATGCCCAAGGCAGAAGTGACAGCCTGGGATATCTCCGATGAAGCCTTGCGAATCGCCCAGAAAAATGCCATAGCCCTTGGTGCTGATGTGCGCTTTGAGCACCACGACATCCTTCACATTTCTCCCGACTCCTGTTCCCTGACTCCTGACTCCTGCTACGATCTCATCGTAAGCAATCCACCCTATATCCAACCGAAAGAAAGCGATGGAATGGCCAAAAATGTGCTCGACTACGAGCCTCATCAGGCTCTTTTTGCACCCGAGGACCAGCCCATCATCTTCTACCAGCGCATCGGAGACTATGCATGGCAGCATCTCAAACAAGGGGGAGTACTCTACTTCGAACTGAACCCACTGACAGCCAACGAGGTCAGCGATTATCTGAAATGCCTCGGCTTCTCAGAAATTGGAATCCGACAGGATCAGTTTGGCAAGCAACGATTCCTTAAAGCCACTAAGATATGAAAAAAGAAACCACAGAACAAGAGGCCTACCTGCAATTAGCAGCCCTCTGCGCCCAGGCAGAACACTGCCAACAGGAGATGCGTGACAAAATGAAACGCTGGGGGATGGCTCCAGAAGTTCAGGAACGCGTCATTGCCCGTCTCGTCAAAGAACGCTATATAGACGACGAACGCTATGCCCGTGCCTTTGTAAAGGACAAGATACGTTACAACAAATGGGGACGTCGGAAGGTGCAACAAGGACTCTGGATGAAACGGATTGACGACGATATCCAACAACGTGTGCTCAGCGAGGTGGATGATGCAGAATACCTCGCTGTCCTGAAACCCCTGTTGAAACAAAAAGCGAAGAGCATCAAGGCGGAAAACGACTATGAACTCACCCAAAAACTCGTCCGTTTTGCCTTCGGACGTGGTTTCACCTACGACATCATCCGCCAATGCCTCGATGTGGATGAAGATATGATTTCCGACGATGAAACCGATTAGTTTCTGGAGCAGTTTGCTTGACTTGATCTCGCCCCGGACTTGTGTGGTCTGTGGCCAACGGCTCTCTGTCTCTGAGGAAACAATCTGTACCAAATGCAACCTGCATCTACCTCGTACGGGTTTCCAACAGGATCCGTATGAGAACATCATGGCAAAGATGTTCTGGGGCCAGATTCCCATCGAACGGGCTGCTGCCCTTATCTATTACGAACCCCATGCTGAGACAGCCAATATCCTCTACGAACTGAAATACAAGAACCACCCGGAGATTGGCGAGGTGATGGGGCGTCTGATGGCACGTGAACTGCAAATGAGCAATTTCTTCGAGGGAATCGACGCTATCATACCTGTTCCCCTCGCCAAGAAACGTGAACGACAGCGAGGTTATAACCAGAGCCACGAACTGGCCAAGGGCGTCAGCGAGAGTACGGGACTTCCTATATATAATAAGGTGGTGAGACGTACCGTCTTCGAGGGCAGCCAAACCAGCCTTGGCCGTTGGGAGCGCAATGAAAACGTAGAGCAAGTCTTTGAACTGAAGGATGCCCTCACTAT
>JAFZNI010000085.1 GCA_017551005.1 Prevotella sp. | reverse complement strand
GTTTCAAGGGCATGCTGACAGAGGGTGCCAAGCACGTCCTCGGCTGGAAGTCGCCTCCTTCTGTCTATAACTGCAACCAGGCACCCCACCTGAAACTGTTGCTCCGCGACGTGGAACTGTCGGATGATATCTCTTTGCGCTTTAACAACTCCGAGTGGGACGGCTATCCCCTCTTTGCTGATGCCTATATCGACCGTATCGCCCGTCTGCCGGAAGAGGAGCAGATCATCAATATCTTCATGGAACTTTCGGCCTTGGGTATCGCCCAGCCGTTGAGCAGTAATATCCTCGATTTCATCCATGCACTGCCCGCCTGTGCCAAGGAGAAGGGTATCACCTTCTCTACGCCGACGGAGATCTGCAAGGCTTGTAAGAGTGTAGGCCAGATTGACGTGCCCGACACACTCTCATGGGTGGATGAGGAGCGCGACGTGAGTTGCTGGCTCGGTAATGCCATGCAGCGTGAGGCCTTCAACAAACTCTACAGCGTGGCCGATCGTCTGCGCATCGCCAATGATCCGCGCATCAATCAGGACTGGGACTATCTGCAGGCCTCTAACAACTTCCGCTTCATGACCACCAAGCCTTCGAACGTAGGACTGGATCGTGGTATCTACAGCGGGCCGTTTGATGCCTTCACCAACTACATGAATATCCTTGGCGACTTCATCAACAGGGTGAATGCCCTCTATCCGCTCGATATCGACAACGACGAACTGGAGGGTCTGCTGACTACCATCAAGAATCAGGGCGACGAGATCGAGATGAAGGACAAGGAGATCATCCGCCTGAAATCGAAGTTGGAGAAGTTGGAGGCTGCCAAGCCTAAGGCGGAAAAGAAGTCTGCGGCCAAGAAACCTTCTGCTAAGAAGGCAGAGCCTAAGGCACCAGCCAAGAAAGAAGAGGCACCAAAGCAGTAACATATCAGGAGAGATAATCGGGACTCCCGATTATCTCTCTTCGTGTATTTCCGGCGCGATATCAATCATTCAATGATCATCATGAAAATTAACTATACTTACTATTTCGGTATTATCTTGGTATGTTTACTGACTGTCGGCTGCGGCGGTGAGAAAAAAAAGGCGCACGATGCAGCGCAGTATAAGACGATGGTGGTGAGCCGGAAGGATATGACGCTCACCCGGCAGTACAGCGCTAGGCTCACAGGACGGCAGATTGTGGAGGTGCGTCCGCAGGTGACAGGTAATATCACCCGTATCTGTACAGAAGAGGGTAAGGCTGTCAGACGGGGACAGACGCTGTTTATCATCGACCAGACCCCCTATCAGGCCGCATTGGAAGTGGCTGTTGCCAACCGCAAGAGTGCTGAGGCTAAACTGGCGACGGCGCAGATGAATTACAATAGTGAGCAACAACTGAGGCAGGGGAGTGTGGTCAGTGAGTTCAGTCTGGAGACCACCCGCCACGCACTGCTCGAAGCAGAGGCCGTACTGGCACAGGCCAAGGCCCAGGAGAAGAATGCCCGTTGGCAGTTGTCGTGTACGGAGGTGAAGAGCCCCGTCGATGGCGTGGCCTCGATGATCCCTTGGCATGTGGGTGCCCTTGTGAGCAGCAATATCAGTGAGCCGTTGGTCACGGTTGCCGACGATAGAGAGATGTATGCCTACTTTTCCATCACGGAGCAGTTTGCCATCGACCTTATCGGACGTTATGGCTCGAATGCCGACTTTATCCGCCAGTGTCCATCAGTGAAACTTCGTCTGGCGAGTGGTGCCGACTACAATCATGAGGGAAGCATCGATGCCGTGAGTGGAACGGTGGATACCTCGACGGGTGCTGTCACCCTGAGGGCGGTCTTCCCCAATCCGGAGCATCTGCTGCGCGACGGCGGCAGTGCGGCCATTCTTGTACCGACACAGCAGTCGCAGTGTATCGTCATACCACAGGAGGCTACATACGAGTTGCAGAACCGCACGTTTGTCTATCGTGTGGTGGATGGCAAGACGAAAGCCACTCCCGTCACGCTCTTCCCTCAGAATAATGGAAAGGAATATATCGTGGAGGACGGGCTCAACGAGGGTGATACCATCATTGCCGAGGGTGCTGGCCTGCTGAAAGAAGGCATTGAAATCAAGAAGAAATGAACGTCAAGACATTTATAGACAGACCGATCCTGGCAGGTGTGATCTCTGTGCTGATGGTGCTGGTGGGCATCATCGGATTGAGTCGTCTTGCGCTGGAGCAGTTCCCGGAGATAGCACCGCCTACCGTGCGAATCATGGCCAGTTATACGGGTGCTAATGCCGAGACAGTACAGAAGAGTGTCGTGGTACCATTGGAGGAAGCCATCAATGGTGTGGAGGGTATGATGTATATGACATCGTCGGCCTCGAACAACGGTACCGCCTCTATCGGTATCTTCTTCCGTCAGGGGACCGACCCCGATATGGCAATGGTGAATGTACAGAACCGTGCGGCTGCTGTGCAAGGCCGTTTGCCGAGCGATGTGGTGAAGAGCGGACTGACCGTCAGAAAGCGTCAGACATCGAATATCAAACAGATTGCCGTCTACAGTCCTGACAGCACTTTCGACCGTGCCTTTCTGGCCAACTATACGAAGATTAATATCGAGCCGCGACTGAGTCGTATCCCCGGTGTGGGTGAGGTGAACGTGATGGGAGCCGACTACTCGATGCGCATCTGGCTCGACCCGTTGAAGATGGCGCGCTACGGCCTTGTCCCCTCCGACATTACGCAGGTACTTAACGAGCAGAATGTGGAGGTGGCCACAGGTACGCTTGGTGCCGAGAGCGCAAACACCTTCCAGTATGTGCTGAAGTATCGTGGCCGTTATGAAGAAGAGCAGGAATACGAAAACCTCGTTATCCGCTCTTTGCCCGACGGCGACGTGCTGCGCATCGGCGATATCGCCCGCGTGGAACTGGGCTCGCAGAACTACAATATCATTGGTGAGACCAATGGCAGTCCGGGTGTGAACATCTCCATCAACCAGGTGGCTGGTTCCAATGCCAATGAGATCATCAAACAGATCGACCGTGAGGTGGAGGATATACGCCAGTCATTGCCGCCAGGTATCGTCATCGAGGACATTGAGTCGAAGAAGGACTTCCTCGATGCGTCGATAGCCAGCGTTCTGGAGACGCTTCTTGAAGCCCTGTTGCTGGTGATCCTCGTGGTGTTCGTCTTCCTACAGAGTTGGCGGGCTACGATTATCCCCGCCATCGCCATTGTCGTGTCACTGATCGCCACACTGGCCGTCATCTACGCCATCGGTTTCTCACTGAACATGTTGACGCTCTTTGCCCTGGTGCTGGTGATAGGCACGGTGGTGGATGATGCCATTGTCGTGGTGGAGGCGGTGCAGGCGAAACTCGACGAGATTGGTGACGACGCTCATACCGCTACCGTTGAGGCCATGCATGGCATCACCTCGGCACTTATCACGACGACGCTGGTGTTTATGGCTGTCTTCGTGCCAGTCTGTTTCATCAGTGGTGTCACGGGAACCTTTTATACGCAGTTCGGTCTCACGATGGCTATCGCTGTGGCCATCTCACTCTTCAACGCCCTGACGCTCTCGCCGGCGCTCTGCGCACTCATCATGAAGAAACAGAGTGGGGTCAAGGGGTTCCGTTGGTTCAATGCAGGCTTCACGACCTTGGTCGGCCATTATAAGAAATCGGTGGCGGGCTTTATCCCGCGACGCTGGATAGCGGTGGTACTCGTCCTGGTGGCTATCGTGGGTCTCGGCTGGATGATGCGTACCACAAAGACCGGCCTCGTGCCTAACGAGGATATGGGTACTGTCTTCATCAATGTGCAGGCCTCGCCGGGCAGCAGTCTCCAACAGACGTATCATATCTTAAAAGAGGTGGAGGAGCGCATCAAAGACTTGCCGCAGTTGCGCATCTATTCACTCATCGCTGGCAACTCGAACAACTTCGAACAGTCTTCGTCGAACGGTAACTTCACCCTGAAACTGAAGAAGTGGGGTGAGCGCAAGGGCAAGGGAGACGATGTGCAGAGCATCGTGGACGAGATCTACCGTCGCACCGCTGATATCGCCAATGCCAAGATACAGGTGAACACGCAGAACATGCTGCCGGGCTTCGGTCGACTGAACGGATTCGAACTCCACATCCAGGACAAGCACGGCGG
The DNA here is from genome assembly GCA_017551005.1 of Prevotella sp. Lineage (GTDB taxonomy): Bacteria > Bacteroidota > Bacteroidia > Bacteroidales > Bacteroidaceae > Prevotella. The sequence goes on along the minus strand of JAFZNI010000085.1, from coordinate 541 downwards.
AACCATCAACGACCTGCTGGCGCAGACCAACCGCCTCATTGCAGCCCTCAACGAGCGTCCGGAGATCAGCCGCGCCTTCACCAACTTCTCATTGAAATATCCGCAGTATCGTATCGAGGTGGATGCCGCCCTGTGCAAGCGGCGCGGTGTATCGCCTACAGAGGTGCTGCAAGCCCTCAGTGGTTATATTGGCGGTTCGTATGCCTCCAACTTCGTGCGCTTTACCAAACTCTACCGTGTGATGGTACAGGCCTCGCCGGAGTACCGTCTTGATACGGAGTCGCTCAATAATATCTTCGTGCGCACCGCGTCAGGTGAGATGTCGCCTATTGGCCAATACATCACGCTGACGCGCATCTACGGCAGTGAGACCCTCTCGCGCTTCAACCTCTTCCCCTCCATCTCCGTCAGTGGTACGGCTGCTGAGGGCTACAGCAGCGGACAGGCCATACAGGCCATCCGCGAGGTGGCTGCCGAGGAACTGCCTGAGGGCTACGGCTATGAGTTTGGCGGTATGACCCGCGAGGAGGCCTCTTCGCAG
>JAFZNI010000084.1 GCA_017551005.1 Prevotella sp. | reverse complement strand
TTTTTTATAAACAACCAAATCTTTTGCATCTTTTTTTGCAATAATTTACTCAAAAATAGGATAATTCGCGGATTTTTCGTATCTTTGCACCCACTTAAGCACATATATTCGAATATTTAACATGAACGTTTTAGAATTAAGTGAACAAGAAATCGGAAGGCGTCAGAGCCTTCAGGAACTGCGCTCGATGGGTATTAACCCCTATCCTGCAGCAGAATATCCCGTAACAGCATGGAGCACAGATATCATCAACGACTTTGTGGACTTGCCCATCGTTGGCAAAGACGAAGAAGGCAATGATGTGCGCGAGACAGCCACACCCGAGAACAGCCGTATGGTGAGCATTGCCGGACGAATCATGAGCAAGAGCATCATGGGAAAGGCCGCCTTTGCTAAACTTCAGGACTCCAAGGGGCGTATTCAAGTGTATGTTCAGCGCGACTCCATCTGTCCCAACGAGAATAAAAACCTCTATAATATTGTATTCAAGAAACTCCTTGACCTGGGCGACTTCATTGGTGTGAAGGGCTACGTGTTCCGCACAAAGACGGGCGAAATCAGCGTTCACGTGATGGAGATGACAGTACTCAGCAAGAGTTTGAAGCCTCTGCCCGTTGTCAAGACGGATGCCGATGGTAAGGTGTACGACGCTTTCGACGATCCCGAACTGCGCTATCGTCAGCGTTATGTTGACCTGATTGTGAACGCTGGTGTGAAAGACACTTTCCTCAAGCGTGCCACTATCATCCGGACACTCCGAAAAATCCTGGACGAAGCGGGCTATACGGAGGTTGATACGCCTATCCTGCAGAACATCGCTGGCGGTGCTTCTGCACGCCCATTCATCACCCACTTCAATGCGCTCAATCAGGACATGTACATGCGTATTGCTACTGAACTCTATCTGAAGCGCCTCATCGTGGGTGGTTTCGAGGGTGTTTACGAGATGGGTAAGAATTTCCGCAACGAGGGTATGGACAAGACCCACAACCCAGAGTTTACCTGCATGGAACTCTACGTGAGTTATAAGGACCTGCTTTGGGGTATGACCTTCACAGAGAATATGCTGGAGCAGATTTGTACCGCTGTAAACGGCAAGCCCGAGGTTGAGATCGATGGTAACATCATCTCATTCAAGGCACCTTTCCGTCGTCTGCCCATCCTCGATGCCATCAAGGAGAAGACTGGTTTCGACTGCGACGGTAAGAACGAGGACGAGATTCGTCAGTTCTGCCTCTCTAAGGACATGGATGTCGACGAGACCATGGGAAAGGGTAAACTCATCGACGAACTGTTTGGTGAGTTCTGCGAGGGCTCATTCATCCAGCCTACATTTATCACCGACTATCCCGTTGAAATGTCTCCTCTCACCAAGATGCACCGCTCCAAGCCCGGCTTGACGGAGCGTTTCGAATTGATGGTGAATGGCAAGGAGTTGGCCAACGCCTACTCTGAACTCAACGACCCCATCGATCAGGAGGAGCGTTTCGTGGAGCAGATGAAGTTAGCAGATAAGGGCGACGACGAGGCCATGATCATCGATCAGGACTTCCTACGTGCCCTGCAATATGGTATGCCTCCTACATTCGGCATCGGTATTGGTATCGACCGTCTGGTGATGTTGCTCACAGGTAAGTTCGCTATTGGCGAGGTCATGCTGTTCCCACAGATGAAGCCTGAGAAGAAGATTCCTCAGTCAACGCCTGCCGAGTGGGCCGAGATTGGCGTAGCAGAAGAGTGGGTTCCTGTGTTGCGCAAGGCTGGTTTCAACCTGATTTCAAATATCAAGGATGAGAAGCCCCAGGGACTGCAGCAGAAGATTGGCGACATCGTCAAGAAGTATAAACTGGAGATGCAAAAGCCATCAGTCGACGAAATCGCTAAGTGGATCAGCCTCACCCCCAACCCCTCTCCAACAGGCGAGGGGAGTAAATAGTCTGTTCATGAGTTACGACTACGAGACTGCCGCACCAGACAGGTATGAACTGCTTAAGGACTTCGCCAGACATAACAGGCGGGAGATGACTGAGAGCGAAACAGTCTTGTGGAATGCTTTAAGAAATATGAAAGCCGGAGTCCGATTCAGGAGACAACATCCCATCGGGGACTATATCGCAGATTTTATCTGCCTACCAGCAAAATTAGTGATAGAGGTTGACGGTGGTTATCATCAAGAGCCACAGCAACAAGAATTAGATCAACAAAGAACAGAGTTTTTAGTAAATAAAGGCTATCAAGTCATTCGTATAAAGAACGAAGAAATATCAAACGACTTAAATGAGGTTGTTATGAGAATAAAGGCAGAAGTGTTGAACCAAAGTAATAACTCCCCTCGCCCTTTGGAGAGGGGCCGGGGGTGAGGCTATATGTTTGACTGTGGTAAGATAGCAATCATTGGCGGCGGCAGTTGGGCAACTGCCATAGCCAAGATTGTGGTGACTCACACCCATCACATTGGCTGGTATATGCGTCGCGAAGACCGGATTGACGATTTCCGTCGACTCGGCCATAATCCTGCTTATCTCACCAGCATTCATTTCGACATCAATGAGATACAGTTTGAAAGTGACATCAACCGCATCGTACAACAATACAACACTCTCGTGTTCGTCACACCCTCGCCATACTTGAAGGGACACTTGAAGAAACTGAAGACACGGCTCCGCGACAAGTACGTCATCACCGCCATCAAGGGTATTGTTCCCGACGAGAATCTCGTCTGCTCAGAATTCTTCCATCAGGTGTTCGACGTCCCCTACGATAACCTGGCCTGCATCGGCGGTCCCTCACATGCCGAGGAAGTGGCATTGGAGCGCCTCTCCTACCTCACCGTAGGTTGTGCCGACCGCGAGAAAGCCCAGGCGTTCGCCAATATCCTTGCCAGCGATTTCATCAAGACCAAGACATCCACGGATGTGATTGGTATCGAGTATTCCAGTGTATTGAAGAATGTCTATGCCATTGCAGCAGGCATCTGCAATGGTCTGAAATACGGCGACAATTTCCAAGCAGTGCTGATGGCTAACGCTGTCCAGGAGATGAACCGTTTCCTTACCGCCGTCCATCCCATTGAGCGCAATGCCTATGACTCCGTCTATCTCGGTGATCTGCTTGTGACAGGTTATAGTAACTTCTCCCGCAACCGCACCTTCGGTACGATGATTGGAAAAGGCTACTCCGTCAAGAGCGCCCAGATAGAGATGGAAATGATTGCGGAGGGGTATTTCGGCACGAAGTGTATGAAGGAGATTAATCGCCACTGGCACGTGAATATGCCTATCCTCGATGCCGTCTATAATATACTCTACGAGCGCATCGCTCCACAGATTGAGATTAAACTATTAACAGATTCATTTAGATAACTTCTATGAGCAACATCAAATTAGACATCACAAAAGCCGCCTGCTTCTTAGAGGCTGGTGCAGTAGAGGCTTTCGAGCCGAAAGTAAAGGCCGCACAGAAGGCACTTGAAGAGGGCACATGCCCAGGTAATGACTTCTTAGGATGGCTCCATCTACCCTCCAGTATCACACCTGCGTTTATCGACGAACTGCAGGCTTGTGCCGACACGCTTCGTGCTAACTGCGAGGCTATCGTCGTCGCTGGTATCGGAGGTAGTTATCTTGGCGCTCGTGCTGTGATTGAGGCACTGAGTAATTCGTTTGCCTGGTTAGTGAACGACAAGAAGAATCCGACCATTCTCTTTGCAGGTAACAATATCGGCGAGGATTATCTCTTTGAACTCACTGAATACCTGAAGGACAAGAAATTCGGTGTGATCAACATCTCCAAGAGTGGAACTACCACCGAGACCGCCCTAACCTTCCGTCTGTTGAAGAAACAGTGCGAGGCTCAGCGTGGTAAGGAAGAAGCCAAGAAGGTGATTGTGGCCATTACCGATGCCAAGAAAGGTGCAGCCCGCACTTGTGCCGATAAGGAGGGGTATAAGAGTTTTATCATCCCCGACAATGTAGGTGGCCGTTTCTCTGTGCTCACCCCAGTAGGTCTGCTGCCTATCGCTTGCGCTGGTTACAATATTAAGGAACTCGTTGGTGGTGCTCAGGATATGGAGAAGGCTTGTGCTCCTGATGTTCCATTTGCAGAGAACCCCGCAGCCCAGTATGCGGCTATTCGCAACGGACTCTACCAGAATGGCAAGAAGATTGAGATCATGGTGAACTTCCAGCCCAAACTGCACTTTATGAGTGAGTGGTGGAAGCAACTCTACGGCGAGAGTGAGGGTAAGGACAAGAAAGGTATCTTCCCTGCAAGCGTCGATTTCACCACCGATCTGCACTCAATGGGACAGTGGATCCAGGACGGCGAGCGTACCATCTTCGAGACAGTCATCAGTGTTGAGGAACCTGAGAAGAAATTGCTTTTCCCCAGCGACGAGGAGAATCTCGATGGACTGAACTTCCTGGCAGGCAAGCGTGTGGACGAGGTGAACAAGATGGCAGAATTAGGTACCAAACTGGCTCACGTGGATGGTGGCGTGCCTAACATCCGCATCACGATGCCTCGCCTCAACGAACGCTATCTCGGACAACTCATCTATTTCTTCGAGATCGGTTGCGGCATCAGTGGCAACGTGCTCGGTGTGAACCCCTTCAACCAACCTGGTGTGGAGGCTTACAAGAAGAATATGTTCGCCCTGCTGGATAAGCCCGGCTACGAGGCAGAAAGCAAGGCCATCAAAGAGAGGCTCGCAAAGGAATCCTAGGAAAACCTAGGGCTGCCTAGGACAGCCTAGGATAGCCTAGAAAAATATGTTCCATCTGGCGATAAAGAAATACTTAGAAAGACACGGCTTTGAGGCACTACGCCCCAAAGCCGTGCTCTTTGATATGGATGGCGTACTCTACGACTCGATGCCCAATCACGCCATCGCCTGGCAACAGTCGATGGCGCAGTTCGGCATCCTGATGACGGCAGATGATGCCTATGCCACTGAGGGTGCCCGAGGGGTAGATACCATCCGACAGATGGTGAAGCGCCAACAGGGACGCGACATCGATGAAGCCGAAGCCCAACGTATGTATGATGTCAAGAGCCATATCTTTCATTCCTTGCCGGAAGCGCCTATCATGCCTGGCGTCCTCAACCTGATGCAACAGATACAAGCCGACGGCATCCAGATTGGGGTGGTGACCGGTAGCGGACAACGCCCACTGATCCAACGGATCCTCAGCGATTTCAAAGACTATGTCGATGAAAAACACATCACTACCGCCTACGATGTGAAGCGTGGGAAGCCAAACCCAGATCCTTACCTCGAAGGACTGAAAAAAGCAGGAAACCTCATGCCCTACGAAGCCATCGTTGTGGAGAATGCGCCATTGGGAGTCCGTGCAGGTGTGGCTGCAAAGATCTTTACCATTGCCGTGAATACCGGTCCACTGCCAGCGCAGATACTCTTAGACGCAAACGCAGACCTGCTGTTTCCGACAATGGGGGATTTCAGCGACAACTGGCACAACCTTTCCCCGTTGTAAACTTATTTATTCCTAACGATATATTTCTGATAATAGGAAATAAGGAGCGTGGTCATCGGCAAGGCGATGATCATGCCGAGAATACCCATCAACGAGCCCCAGATAGAGAGCGACAACAAGATAATGGCCGAATTGAGACCTGTCACGTGACCCATGATCTTCGGGGTCAGGAAGGCATCCTGGATGGCCTGAACCACAGCAAACACAATCACTGCCAGCAGCATAATCATCCAGAAATTCTGACCTGTCTCAGCAGCCTTGACAATGGCCAACAGGATCGTGGGCACAAAACCTATGAGTTGGAGATAAGGCACCATGTTGAGCAGGCCGATAAACAAGCCCAGGCCCACAGCCATGGGAAAACCGATGATGAGGAAACCGATACTGAAAAGAATACCAACGCACAACGCCACCAAGGCCTGACCACGGAAATATTTGTTCATACTTTCCTCCACATCGCGAACCAACTGAGTGGCGAAAGGACGATAACGCTCCGGCAACAGACTGGGCCAACCAGTGGTGAGGCGTTCGTAGTCTAATAATATTAATAAGGTATAGAGGATGACCATCGTTATCGTGAAGATGCTGGACACGATACTGATGGACTGGGTGATGACATCCCATAGTTTCGGTACGGTAGCCTTTACGCCATCGAGGAATCCTTCCTGGGTGACAATCCCCTTGATATCATCGACAGTGAGGTGGTCGCGAATAAAGTCCTCGATCGTATCAGGGATATTATTCATAAGTTGTGACTGCGACAGATAGGCCACCAACATATCTTTCACCCGCATCGTCTCCTCAACGATTGGTGGGAATATCAGCATAATGATAGCCGTCAGTATCAGTCCCACCACAAGGAAGGCACAAAGGATGCCAACGAAGCGGTACTTCATCCGACAACGGTACTGGAAGAACTTTACTAATGGGAACAGCAGGTAGGCAATCAGCCACGCCAGAAAAAACGGCACCAGCACTGCACTCAACCGGTTGAGTAGCATGACGATACCCGTTATCACTATCGCACAGAGAATGCCCCGGACGACATTGTCAAATGTATATTTCGTACGTCCTTCCATCATATCTCGTCTTCGTCATTAGTATTCTCACTAGGGGCACTTCCGTCGCCATAGGTATCCAAATCGGTATCACGACGGATGCCTACCTCTCCCTGACTGCTGACAGACACCACCATCGGTATATACTCGTCGGTTTGCGGATGACAGACACTCGCGGCAAAGAAAAGGTTGGCACCCTCCACCTTGTCAAACACCAGTCCTTCCAGAATACCGGTCTGACGATAGTCGTTGTCAAGACAGGCATCAAAGGCAGCCTTCGTAAAGACACGTTTAAAGAATACAGACCCGTCGGCACGCATGATGATGAGATAGATACGGTTGTCTACGAACTTCTGTCCAGTCTCATCCTTCACCATTTTAAGACTGTCGTCCGGCACGCGACGGATCTCCACCTGATAGTTCTTATCGAGCCACTTTACATCCGTTGTCTGGGAATACACCTGCATCTTGATAGGAGCCTGCAATTTAGGCTGCTCGGCCTTAGGGGCAATGATGTCATCACTCTTTTTCTTCTCACCACAGCCTATCACCAACATGGCAGCAATAGCCAACCATAGTATCTGAATTCTTTTCATAATCGTTTTATAATGGTTTCGAGGACAAAGGTACGAAAAAAAACTAATAAAAGAACAACGAAAAGAGAAAAAAACAGCGTATGACACAAAAAAGCCTGCTTTTCACAAGCAGACTTTCTCTTTTTGTTATCTGAAACCTAATCTTAATACCTAAACGTATATTACTAACCAATTGAAAGGACAGGCACGCTTGCCATTTACATCCTTTTGACGCAGTGACAGGGAGAAAGTTTATTCATCCTGCAAAATAATTTGTGTTTTTTAAGGCAATTCGACATATTTTTACTACCTTTGCCCGTAAATTTGTAATCAGATGAAAAAGAGCAGTCTTTTTTTCGCATGGGTATGTCTGCTGATCTGCGCCTGTAATAAGGGTGAGGAGCAGAGAGCAGAGCAAACCGGCTATCAGAGTATCGACACCGTGCCAATGCTGGTGATGCAGGTACAGAAATGCTCGAAACTCTACACCTCAGAGTTTAAGGTACACAAGATTGTGACCCACGACGACGTGGTACGCCTGAAAGGGTCTGTGCTACGACAGGACTACAACATCAAGATCCCGCTCGGTGAGCGCAAGATTGCCATCCCGATGGATGCCACCCTGAAAGCCTACATCGATTTCAGCCAGTTCTCAGATAAGAACATCGAGCGACGTGGCGACAAGATTACCATCCTCCTGCCTGACCCCAAGGTGACGATGACCAGTTCTAAGATTGACCAGAAGAACATACGCCACTATGTGGCCTTGGCCCGTGCCCATTTCAGCGATGCGGAGATGACGGACTATGAGCAACAGGGGCGTGCCGCCATCATCCAGAGCATCCCAGACCTGGGTATCATCGACATTGCGAAGGAGAATGCCGCCAGGGTACTCGTTCCCATGCTCGTACAACTGGGCTATCGGGAGGAGAATATCACCATCGCCTTCCGCAAGGATTTTAACCAGAACAACATTATGAGACTCTTAGAACCATGAGAAAGAATACAACAAAAAAGCCTGACCTTGTCAAGATACTGGCACTCATTGCCTTTATCCTCGTGTTTGTTTGGCTGGTGTTCTTCGAAAAAGACAACAGCGTGGAAATCGGTGTCGATAACCAGATTGACGTTACCCCCACACAGATAGAGAGCATCAAAGAGATTGGAGAATGGGAGTTTCTCAGTATCAGCAACGAGGAACTGGTCGACACCATCCGCAAGGGCCTTCTCAGCGACGACCATCTGGTGCGCATCTATTACGGTACCCTGCGACTGGGCATCAATATGCACCAAGTAAAACCCCGTTGGCTGACGGTACAGGGTGACACCGTCACAGCCGTCCTACCGAAGGTGGGGCTCCTCGACAAGGACTTCATCGACGAGGCCCGTACGAAATCCTTCTATGAGAGTGGCAGATGGCAGGCGAAGGACAGGGAGGCTCTGTACAAGAAAGCCTACCGTCAGATGCTGAAACGCTGTCTGACCCCAGCCAACCTGAAGACGGCACAGGAGAATGCTGAAGCCCAATTCCGTAAGATGATGCTCTCTATGGGCTACAAGAACGTACAGATATCATTTGAATAATAAAACACAAAGATGGACGGACTAAATGAATTCTTCACCGAACTGAGCGGTCTGCTATGGGGATGGCCGATGATCATATTACTTTTAGGAACCCATATCTACCTGACCATCATCCTGCGCTTCCCGCAACTGAGGATATTTACAGCCATCCGACTCTCCGTCAAACGCGACCCAGGAGCCACAGGCGACGTATCGCAGTTCGGTTCCTTAGCCACAGCACTGGCTGCCACCATCGGCACAGGCAATATCATCGGTGTGGCAACCGCCATCGCACTGGGAGGCCCAGGTGCCGTGCTCTGGTGCTGGCTGACAGGTGTGTTTGGTATCGCCACGAAATATGCCGAGGGCCTGTTGGCTATCAAATACAGGGTACAGACCAAGAGTGGCAAGATGATTGGAGGACCGATGTATGCCTTGGAGCGTGGCCTCGGGTGGAAATGGCTGGCCATCCTCTTCGCCATCTTCACGGCCTGCGCCTCCTTCGGTATCGGCAACACCGTTCAGGCCAATGCCATCGCCACACTGGCAAATGAGACCTATGAGATATCACCCTATATCACTGGCGCCTTTGTCTGTCTGCTGACGGGAGCCGTCGTCTTAGGTGGCGTGAAGAGCATCGCCCGTGTCTGTGGCATGCTCGTGCCGTTCATGGCTTTTTTCTATGTCATCGGCTGCCTCGTGATTCTCGGAATGAACATCCATTACCTATGGCCTGCCATTAAACTGATCGTGGAGTCAGCCTTCAACCCGCAGGCTGCCGGCGGCGGCTTCGTAGGGACCACGGTGATGATGGCGGCCCGCTATGGTATCGCACGAGGACTCTTCTCCAATGAGTCAGGCCTCGGCTCGGCACCCATCGTGGCAGCAGCCGCACAGACCCGCAATCCCGTACGTCAGGCACTGGTCTCGTCGAGCGGCACCTTCTGGGACACTGTCGTCATCTGCGCCCTGACGGGACTGGTCATTGTCAGCAGTATCATCGCCTATCCCGAAATCGACTTTGACAACGGTGCCACCCTCACCAAGGCGGCCTTCTCAAAAATCCCCATTGTAGGCACCCCACTGCTCACCTTCGGTCTGCTTACCTTTGCTTTCTCCACCATCCTTGGGTGGTGCTATTATGGTGAGAAAGCCGTGGAGTACCTGAAGGGGAAACGATGGGTCATCGCCTATCGCGTCATCTATATCGTTGCCGTCTTCATCGGCAGCGTCATCAACCTCGCAGTGGTATGGAATTTCGCCGACTGCATGAATGCGCTGATGGCCATACCCAACCTGCTCTCCCTGCTCTTCCTGAGCGGCATCATCGTCCACGAGACGAGGAAATACCTGTGGCGCAACCGTCTGGATGTTGTCGATAACACATAAAAAAACAAAAAATGTCGGTTTATTATTTGGATTATTCCTTAATTTACCCTATCTTTGCAGAAGAATAGCAACTATCTATCAATCATGAATATAAGACAACTTTTCCTTCTGGCAATCATCGCGTATCTTGGCACAGGTAGTGTCAGAGCCAATGCCGATTACAAGAACGACAAGAAATATCTCGAGTTACGCGACTCGATGCACCATGCTTTCAACGATGCCGACAGTGCCCGTTTCTACCCTGCCGTCAAGAACCTCGAAAAATATCTTCTGGAGCAGAACGACCTACACGCCTACTATACTCAGCGCTGCAATGAGATTATCTTCCAACTGAATCGTCAAAATATCTACGAGGCCTATATTCTGGGACGCAACCTCTCAATGGAATTACGCGAGAAGAAGTTGGACAAGGAGATGTACATGGCCTATAATATGCTGGGGCATCTCAACCGTTATTGCGGTAATAAAGAGGCAGCCAGGCGCAACTTCCGCCATGTCCTTGACGAGATGGAGAAATACGGCTATTACGAAAGCATGCCACCCATCTACATGAACCTCGTCAACGTAGAGATAGACGAAAACCCCGAGGAAGCCCAAGAGTTGTTGGAGAAGGCTTTGGAGATTTCCAGGAAATACTCGCCAGAGCGCGTGTTCGACATTGAGACCCGCAAGACGCTCAGTTACTTTAACAGCGGCGACATCGACAAATTCATCGAAGGGTACCAGGAATACCGTAAAGGTGTAGAAGAAGGCAAATCGTCCGTTCACGGTCGTGCGATAGAGACCTATTACCTGGCTTGTACGGGTAAGACCGATGAAGCCATTGCACTGGCCAGGAAAGAGTTTGGTGATGACAGTAACGACATCATCACCAAGATCTATGAGATGGATGGAAGATGGAAGGATGCCTATGAGTCGCTTCGCAAGGGAACCGCAGCCAAGGATTCCGCTAATAATGTAGTACTCATTAACAGTATGGCGGGAGTCCGCGAACAACTGACACTTCATGATGTAGAGAAGAAATCGGCCCGCAACCGACTCATTGCCATGGCCATCGGTCTGTTCCTGTTGTCATTACTCGTAGCGGCTCTCACCTATATCGTGTTCAACCGCCGCAAGCACCTACAGGAACTGAAGGTCGCCTACAACCACGCTCTGGAGTCTGACCGTATGAAGACAGCCTTCATCCAGAATGTCAGCCACGAGGTACGCACCCCGCTGAACATCATCAGCGGTTTCTCACAGATCATCGCCAATCCAGAACTCACCAACGATACTGAGGAACGCCAGCACATGGCCCAGATGATGCAGAAGAACTGTCACCAGATTACCTCGCTCATCGACGAGATGCTGGAACTCTCGTTCAACGAGTCGACGGAAGATGCCGTCAAGGAGGACATTGTGGAAATCAACGACATGTTGCGCGACATGTTGCAGGAGAACCAACCCCTTGTCAGCCCAAACACACAATTGAAGTTTGAAACCACCATCAACGACGACTTCGCACTGACCACCAATCAGGTAATGCTCAGGCGAGCCCTTGGTACACTGATAGACAATGCCATCAAGAACACGACGGAAGGTGCCATCACGCTGAAAGCCTCAGCCCTCGGCATCCAGTTGATTCTTGCAGTGGAAGATACCGGACCAGGTATTCCACCTGAACAGGCTGAGCATATCTTCGAACGATTTGTCAAACTCGACGAGTTCAAGGAGGGCCTCGGCCTCGGCCTGCCCCTGTGCCGAACCCTTATCAAGAGACTGGGCGGTAACGTGCTACTCGATAAGACCTTCAAAGGTCCAGGTTCCCGCTTCGTCATCACCCTGCCAATCGGTGGAAATGAAGAAACATTTATGTAATTAAGATATGAGAAAAAGTATTTTTACCATTCTGCTCGGCTGTCTGACAGCCGCCAGTTGCAATGCCGCCCAGAAGGTGGACGAGTTTACCACCAAGAACGGCAAGAAAGTCACCATCACATGCATCAAGCATGGCAGTCTCGAAATCAACTACGACGGTACGGAGATCCAGATAGACCCCGTAGGTGCCGGTGTCAGGCCTATCACAGACTACAACCAGTTCCCCAAGGCCAACATTATCCTCATCACCCATGAGCACAAGGATCACTTCGAGCGCGAGGCCATCACCTGCGTCCGCACACCGGCCACCACAGTCTACTCGAACACTGCCGTCTACAACATGTTCCGCAACAGCCTCCCGCTGAAGAATGGCGACAGCATCACCTACCGCCAGGACATCACCATCAAGGCCGTGCCAGCCTACAACTACACAGAAGGCAACACCCAGTTCCACCCAAAGGGACGTGACAACGGCTATATCCTCAGCCTCGACGGACTGCGCATCTACATCGCAGGTGACACGGAGGACATCCCCGAGATGGCTGAAATCAAGGACATCGACGTTGCCTTCCTACCCTGCAACCAGCCCTACACGATGACCGTCGACCAAGTGGTAAAGGCAGCCCGCACCATCATGCCGAAGGTACTCTTCCCCTACCATTATGGCCAGACGCCCATCTCGCAGGTTGTCATGAAACTTGCTGGCAGCGGTATCGACGTCCGCATTCGCGACTACCAATAAAAAGCATTACATACAATAGAATGATACGTTTCATAGTGGATTCATATAGTTAATGGCACTGACAACCAGATAGACTGTCAACTCCACCAGCAGACACACAGCGCCACAGCAGTCGCCCGTATAACCGTGAATCTTTCGCCATATCAACAGATAAAGCATATAGAATGTAATGGCAGGAATGAAGATAATCACGTCCCAGGCGAGCCCCATCATCCAAATGAAAAAGAACATCGGCAACAGTCCCTGTACGGCCAGGCTGACACCTGCCCAGGCACTGAACTTCCGATAGACCGTCTTGTTCTTTGCTTCCTCCTCGTTTCTGGCATACGGCATCATCAGTATCAGTTGCGAGGTCACCATCTTCGAGAAAGGATCGGCTGCCAGCACCATAAAGGCGGCACAATAAGGAGGTATCGAAATGAGTGTAGCCGCCAGGAGCAGTTCGTAGAAGACAAGTCCCAGCACCCCATACGTGCCGATGCGGGAGTCCTTCATAATATCGAGGATGCGCTGACGGTTATTGCCACCACCACCGAATCCGTCGAAGAAGTCGGCCAACCCGTCCTCATGCAACGCCCCAGTTATCAGCAGACGGATAGCGATGGCGAGGAGCACAGTGACACTATAAGGCAGTACCAGACTGCCGAAATAGATGATGAGTCCCATCGCGCCACCTGTGAGCCATCCTGTCAGGGGCCAGTGCTCCACTACCGTCCTGTAACAGGCCTTGGGCGGCTCGTACAGTCGCCAGAAAGGCAGTCGCGTAAAGAAGATGAACGCTGCCCAAATGCGGTCGTACCAATGCGTTTGGTCGATATTTGTCTGCATATTATTCGAATTTGTTTGATTGAAGACCTTCAAAGAATCGTCTTGATTTCGCTGAGCGTGGAAACAACGTAGGTAAGCGTTTGCGGGAACTCCTCGGAAGGAACCTGCCAGCGATTGAACAGCATCGCGTCAAAACCGGCGCTGAGAGCACCGATGATATCACTCTGCAAATTATCACCAATCATCAGCGTGGTTTCCTTGTGGGCCCCAGACACTTTGAGAGCATAGTCGAAGTAAAGAGGCGAAGGCTTGTTGACACCAGCGTCTTCACTCAGGATGATGGTGTCGAAATAGTCTCTAAGGCCACAGGCCGCCAACTTCTTATACTGCACCTCATGGAAGCCGTTACTGCACATGTGCATACGGTAGCCTTTCCGTTTCAGGTAGTCCATCAGTTCGTGGGCACCATCGATGACGCCAGGCTTTGAGGCACAGAAATCGAGAAACTTGTCGCTCATTTCCAGACAGAACTGTTCTGTGATTTCAAGCCTCTTACCCTCACTTAAAGGACGACGGAAACGCTCTACAATCAGATAATCACGCGTTATTTCTCCTTTGGCGTATTGCGTCCAAAGGTCGATGTTTGCAGTCCAGTAAGCATCGTAGAACACCTGCGGGTTGTCGAAATACCGATCCAGATGGAAGCAGTCAAACGTCTCGCTCAGCGCAATGACAGCATTGCCGTGCGTATCATAAAGCGTATCGTCGAAATCGATAAAAAGGTCTTTATATTCCATAAACAGAACTACAAATGTTTCTTGGGGTAGAGGGCATCCCACCATGTGGGGTCATCCTTCAACCATTTGGCAAACCACGCCATCTGGGTGGCCAGCCACTTCTCCTTCTTCCCGTATTCGAGGATATGATGGTTCTCACCCGCCACTTCTACAAGGGCTACCTCGCGACCTAAGAGTTTCAGGGCGGTGAACATCTGGAGGCTTTCGATGAGCGGTACGTTCGTATCGGCATTGCCATGAAGCAGCAATAGCGGTGTGTGGATCTTGTCGGCATTGAAGAGCGGCGACTGATCGACGTAGAGTTCGCGATGACTCCAGGGGTAACTGTTAGCCATCGACACCTCGCTGTAGTTGTAGCCCCAATAGCCTTCACCCCAGTAACTGGTATGGTTGGTTATACCTGCATGTGAGACGGCAGCGGCGAAGATATCCGTCTGCGTCTGGAGGTACTGTGTCATAAAACCGCCATAGGAGGCACCCATACAACCAATCTTCTTCGGGTTGATGAAGGGGTGTTCCTTGCAGATTTGCTTCACACCCTCGATGATATCCTCGGCAGGACCGCGTCCAGCGGTGTTGACGTGGCGAGAAGCCCACTCCTGTCCGAAGCCAGTTGCTCCGCTGGGTTCAAGGATATAGGCCACATAGCCTAAGGAGTTCCAATATTGTGGAGCGTAGGGCGACTCGAAGTAACGGCTCACAGGTGAACAGCCACCATAATAATACACGATCATCGGATACTGCTTCGTGGCATCAAAGTCCTTCGGCAGGTAAAGGCGACCATAGACGGTGTCGCCCTTCGAGTTGGTGAAGTTCCAGTCCTCGCAGGTACCCACCTCGGCATCACCGAGTGCGGTTGCGCCGTCGAAGAGAGTGTATCCGGATTTTCCGGGTTTTCCGGAAAGGTCGAGGATATACGCCGAGGCTGGCTCAAGGGTCTTATACGACAGATAGCCGATGACTGGGGCGTGAGCCGCTGCGTCAAAGCGATAGATATAGTCGCCCTCAGCAGGGAGTTTGGTGATTTTACCTGTCTTGGGATTGAGGGCAAAGAGATTCACGTAGTCGCGGTCTTCAGCAGAGAAATAGATTTGTCCGTCAGCCCACGACCAGTCCGGCCCGTTGTCGATGGAGGGGTCAAAGTCTTTTGTCATCGGAGTCACCTTCTTCGAAGCGATATCATAGAGAAAGAGTTCGTTCTCCGTCATGCTTGGGGTAACATCAGCAGGCAGTTGACAACCGATCCGGTCGAAGGCTTCAGGTGTACCAGTAAAGATAATCTGTGTGCCATCGGGCGAGAAACCGCCACGACCCAGAAATCCGATACAGGTAAACAAGGTATCCGTCTTCAAGGTCTGCGTATCCATGATAAATACGTCCTCCACTTCTGTCGGACGCTTGGTCAGACGGGAATAGGAAGATACTATTAGGAGTTTGCTACCATCCTGCGAGATATCGGAGAGACGTTCGCCTTTCGAACCGAAGGTGATGCGCTGGGTGATGCCAGTGGCAATATCGTATTTGGCCAGGTATCGCCTGTCGCGCCAACCAGGTTGACGATCATCCATCTCCAGAACCTCAAAGACATCCTTGTCCTCCTTCGGTCCCTTCTCCTCTATCGAGAAGATCAGGTAGTCCTCAGTGGGAGCAACGGTATAACTGCCCTCTGGGATATCGTAGGCGAAGCGGGTGCGGGCACCGTTGCGAGGTTCCACCTTATATAACACACGTTTGTTGCCTTCTTTCTCCTCCTCTAACCAAGCGATGCTCTTAGGCATCCATCGGGGACTATGTGAGGGACGCGAGATGAGACGCTGGGTCTTGGTCTCACGGAGTTCGTAATCCCAACGACTGTTGCCACCCCGTTCCGTCGTCTGATACGAGACAACCACAAACTGTCCATCGGCAGAGAGGGAGATACCCCTCACACGCTTGCCGTCGGTGAGGTCGTGAACCATATAGGGATGTCTGGCATCGAGCGTGTAGGCAACTGCCTGTGGTGCATCGATGGTGACCTTGATGGAGTCGGTATCTTTCGGCTCAGCAAGATATTTGATGGTGAAGGTATGGTGCTCTGGGGCGAGTTTCAGGTCGGGAGAGCCTTCCGCCCCATCGATGAAGAGTTTGTAGTTCTTCGGCCCCTTCACCTCAAGTTTGCCCTTCAGATAGTCGCTGTTGTTCACATAGAAGGTGAGCAATCCCACACTACGGCTGTCGCCCAACGAAGGCAACACCTGTCCGTCAAACATCTTCGTTACTGGCGATGACAGACTCACTGCATTCAACAGTGTCTTGTCATCGAACTTCTTGCCCTGCACATCGACAGTGTCGAAGGCGACGGGGGACACCACGTCGTATGGGCCGGAGAGGTTAAACTGCGTGATGTCCGTCTTTACTTGCGATGAGGCAGTCATTGCCGTCATCAGCATTCCAAAAATGATCAATCTTTTCATATTCTACGTTTTTGCAAAAGCAAACAGACTCTTGCAAAGATAAACATTATATTTCAATTATCAAATCATTTTGAACGATTATTATTATTTTTTTGTATATTTGCACCGAAAAAGTATAAAATACAAAGAAATGAAGAAGATTGTTATGATTGTCCTGTCTGTCTGTGCCCTTGCCATGACAACCGCCACATCAGCCAGTTTCAATTTCGGCCGTTACCACAAAGCCATGCTTGAACAGGCAAAGGTGAGGTATCCCGACGACACTTGTGCGATACGGTTCAAGGAGTACTGTCTTATCGACATCGATGGCGACGGTAAGGCTGAGGTATGGGTGCGTGGCGACGACTGTCATGAGTATCAGGGAGTGTTTGCCCTTGGTGGCGACAGTGTGGCACTGCTTGCCGAAAGCGACTCATACAGTGAACTGCTGTTTCACAAGGGAGCCGTATCGTTTGATGGGTTCTATGGTGAAGGGCGTACCATCCGAGGAGCCTCTAAAATCAAGCGTAGTTGTCGTGTGACCACCTATTATGAGGAGATCAAAGTCAATGCCTTTGCAGAGAATGAGGAGGTAGAGTATGAAAATTATGTCATCGACGGTCGTAAGGCCACAGCCATGGAATGCTTGAAGTTTCGTCAAAGTCTTGGCGATTCCATCCACATCATACATCCCATCTGGTTCCCTGTAGTTGTGAAATGACATAATGGTTGCTTGCAGCACCCCTCATCACTATAAAATATTCCCTCACATTTAAGGGAATATATTCTGATTTATAAAAATATTCCCACGATTTCAAGGGAATATATTCTGACTTTGAAAAATATTCCCTCGCATTTAGGGGAATATATTCTGACTTATAAAAATATTCCCTCGTTTTTAAGGGAATATATTTCGAATTAAAAAAGTATTCCCTCGCATTTAAGGGAATATATTTGCATCACAAAATATATTCCCCAAAATTTGCGGGAATATATTTCATTTTGGAATTAAAATGCCTCGCGGTATTTGGAGTCGTCCTTGTCGTCGAGCATGGAGAGGTAACTCTGGTAACGGCTCTGGGCGATGTAATGGTCTTCGAGTGCCTGAAGAACGGCACAACCTGGCTCGTGGGTATGGGTGCAGTTGGAGAAACGACAGTCTTTTGAAAAATGGAAGATCTCCTTGAAATAACTGGTGAGTTCCTCGCGCTCCATATCAAAGGTACCAAATCCCTTGATGCCTGGCGTGTCGATGAGCCATCCGTTGCCCAGGGCTATCATCTCACTAAAGGTGGTGGTATGCTGACCTGTGTTGTGGGCATCGGAGATTTCTGCCGTACGGAGACAGGCCCCAGGTACCAGGCGGTTGATAAGGGTGGACTTCCCCACCCCGCTGTTGCCACTGAGCAGCGTGACCTTTCCTTCCAGCAGGGGACGCAGGTCTTCCACGCCATCACCCTTCTCAGCAGAGATGGCACGACACTCGTAGCCGATGGTCTCATAAAGGGTGATGAGCATCTGCTGATAACGACTCTCGTCTTCATCGAGTAGGTCGGTTTTGTTGAATACCAAAACCACAGGTACACGGTATGCCTCAGCAGAGGCAAGGAAACGGTCAATAAATGTGGTGGATGTCTGCGGATAGTTCACTGTGACAACCAGTAGAGCCAGATCCACATTGGCCGCGATGATGTGGCTCTGCTTGGAAAGGTTGATGCTCTTGCGGATGATGTAGTTACGACGATCTTCTATCTCAGTGATAAAAGAGACCCTCTCCCCGCTACCCCCTGAAGAGGGAGGAGTAATGACCACCCTGTCGCCCACAGCCACAGGATTGGTACTGCGGATACTCTTCAAACGGAAGTTACCCTTGATCTTAGACTCAATCAGTTGGCCATCGTCCGTGAGGACGGTGTACCAACTGCCTGTATTCCTAACGACTAAGCCGCGCATCAGACGGTCATAATCTCCTTGTTCTTTGCTGCTATCAGTTCATCAATCTTCTTGATGTACTTGTCGTGAATTTTCTGAAGTTCCAGTTCGGCATCCTTCTCGTTGTCCTCCGAGAGACCGTCCTTGATAGCCTTCTTCAGTTTGTCCTTGATGTCACCACGTACATTGCGCACCTCTACCTTGGCCTTCTCAGCAATCTTGGCGCACTGCTTGGTGAGTTCACGACGGCGCTCCTCGGTGGGGATGGGAATGTTCAAGCGAATCACCTCACCATTGTTCTCAGGGGTGATACCCACATCGGAGTCCATGATGGCCTTCTCGATGCTACGGATCTCTTTAGGATCCCAAGGTTTGATGGCAATAGTACGGGGATCGGGTACCATCACATTGGCCACCTGGTTCAAGGGTACCTTACTACCATAAGAGTCCACTCTTACACCGTCGAGGATGGCTACGTTGGCACGGCCAGCGCGGATGCGGTTCAGTTCCTCTTCCAGAAACAGGGCCGCCATCTCCATTCTCTCTTCACTCTTCTTTAAAGTCTCTTTTACGTCTATCATAAATCTTCCGTTGTTAGAATTATCTGTTGACAAAAGTAGCACTTTTCCTTGAATCCTCCAAATTTTTCCTGTCTTTTTTTATTACTTTTAGTCAAAATTAGGCCTCTCACACAGATTTTAGGCTAAATAATTTGGTAGTTCGAACTTTTTTGTGTATCTTTGCCAATTGTATACTACACACTATTCTATAATGATCATGGACTTCCAACATATCGTCCTCTGCCTGTTGGCTGTGCTTGTCATTGCCATCGTGGTCATGATCATATACAACCGTATCTACTATCGTCGCGAGAAAGAAATCATCACCAATACCAGTCAGATGAACACCCAACTGGCGCTGGTGCTCGACTCGAACAAGACACAGGTATGGACCTTCGACCCCATGAAGAGAATCTTCGTGGTGTTGCAGGAAGGCAATACTGGAAAGGAATACATACCGCTCGACTTCGCACAATTCTTTAACCATGATGACTTCAACAACCTGCGCCAACTGATCACAACCATCCTCAACGGAGAGAAAGAGTCTGGCACGATCATGGTCAGCAGTCAGGAGGAAGAGGGAAAGCCTACATCAGCCTACGAGATTCACGTGTCCGTGCTTAGCAGAGACAGGCAAGGCACTCCACAGGTACTGCTCGGCATCCAACGTGACACAACGGAAGACCTGATAAGACAGGAAGAAAGTCGCAGGCTATCGCTTCGCTACCATACCGTATTCGACTCTTCACTTATTGACATGATCTTCTACAATGAAGATGGTATCCTGACTGATATCAACAACAAGGCCTTGGAGAGTTTCGGCGTAAAAAACCGCGAGGACCTTCTCAAAAGAAAGGTGAAGATTACGGACATCCCCTCCTACAGGGACATCGACTTCGAGCATCTGGAGAATGCCGTCCTATCATCCATCACCGACATCGACAAGACCAAGCAGACAGACGAACGCATCCCCGAACTGACCATTGGCGGGAAATACTACTACGAAGTCACCCTCAGTACCCTCAGCGACGAACAGAACCACCTGCATGGTGTCATTGCCGCAGGCCGTAACATCACTGAGATGGTTCACTCGCACCACCGTCAACAGGAAAACAGAAAACTGCTGGAAGCCACCACCAAGGAGATAGAAACCTATATCACCAATATTAACTATACACTCCGTGCGACTGGCGTACGCATTTTCCACTACTACCCCGACATGCATCAACTGGATATATCCAGCGACCTGAACAAGGTGCAGTACCGTCTGTCGCAGATCCGTTGCGCATCACTCCTGGATGAAAAAGACCGCAGACGACTCAGAGGTCATTTCCTCCGTATGGATCACCGCAGGCAGGGAGCCTTCACCACCACCTTCCGCACCATCTTCCGTGACGAGCAGAAACGGAACATCTATATGACCTTCAGTGCCGTACCCGTGACGGACAAGGATGGCACCATCATCCACTATTTCGGATTGTGCCGCAACGACACCGAGACCATCTACACGGAGGCCAGACTGCGTGAAGAGACGAAAAAAGCCCAAGAGACAGAAGGTCTGAAAAACACCTTCCTGACCAATATGAGTTATGAGATCCGTACGCCCTTGAATGCTGTGATTGGCTTTGCCGGACTCTATAACGCACCACACGATGAAGCCGACGAACCCATCTTTGCCGAGGAGATCAAACGCAATACGGGCCAGTTGCTACAACTGGTGAACGATATCCTCTTCATCTCGAAACTCGATGCGAGGATGGTGGAGTTCAACTACAAAGAAACCGACTTTGCCGCCCTCTTCGAAGGCTACTGCCATATGGGTTGGAGCGTGCTGAATCCTGGAGTCACCGTATCGGCAGAGAACCCATACAACCACCTGATGGTGACCATCGACGAGAGATACCTCTGTGAAGTGATACAGAAATTATGTGCCCATGCTGCCAGAAGTACCACGGAAGGTTACGTCCGCGCAAAATATGAATACCGCCACGGTGAACTCAGCATTGCCATTGAGGATACTGGCAAGGGAATACCCCCAGAGGCCATGAGGCACCTCTTCGACCGTTTCACTAAGAACGAGTCGCTACACCAATATGATACGGGACTTGAGTTGCCTATCATCAAGGAACTCATAGAGCAGATGGGAGGCACGATTGAGATACAGTCGGAAGAGGGCAAGGGAACGACCTCCTACGTCATCGTGCCCTGCGAGATGAGTGGTCTGGAAAAAAGAAGTTAAGAAGTTAAGGAGTTATGAAGATATTATTGGCAGAAATAACGGCAATGGCCATCACAGCACAAGACGCCATCTACGTGGTGCTTCTGTTTGTGGTGCTGATTGCCTTTTTCGCCACCGTCGGCATCAACCGTATCAGCATCCTCCGCATCAGGAAGCGTGTGAGGCAGGCAAAGCAGATATCGACCATTATGCAGCACACCCTCGACATCAGCAAAAACTACGTGCTGAAACTCGACGTTCAGCAGCGGCATGCCATCAACCTGCACGGCAACTTGTTGCCAGAAGGGGGAATGGGCTATGAGGAGAGTTTTAAGATGATACACCCCGACGACAGATCTATCTATCAGCATTTTATCGCAAAGATGGTTCTGGAAGGGAAACCGACGGGTACCTGTCTGTTCCGTTGGGATATGAGCGGGAACCAGCATCTGGGCGATTGGCATTATATGAGGGATCAGGGTGTAGTGGAATACAATCATGACAAGGGCAAGAGCCCCATCAACCTTTTCTGTACGCTCACTGACGAGACAGAACATTTCCAAAAGGAGTCTGAGAAGGATGAACTCACCGACAAGTATAAGAAAATGTTCGAGCAGAGTATTGTTGGACTGGCCTTTTATGACAAGAATGGTTTCCTGATGAATGCCAACCATAAGATGCGTGAAATCCTCAAGTTCCAGTCGGACAGGGACCCCTATTACTTCGACAAACCTCTCTACGACCTGCCAGCCTTCCGCGAACTGAATATCCACCACCAAGTGGATGAACTCTATTTCTGTACTAAGACTGTCATCGTTGAACGGGGTGTGAACTGTTTCACTGAAGTGCATATACACCCTATCTTCGATGAAAACGGCGAACTCTACTATATCTCCTGTTCTGTCCGCGACATCACCCAGGAGCGCGAACTGGACATGCAGAACAAACGAGACGAGAAGGACATGCAGCGCGCCAAGGAAGAGATACAACAATACGAGGCAGAACTGCAGTACTTGATGGACACCTGTGATATTCTTTTCTTCCGTACCTCGCGGGCCAACAGAACCTGCACCTTCTACAAAAGTCTGGAGACGCCCGAGAAACAGATGTCGTATGAAGAACTGGCAGAGCACTTCGTCGACAGTTCCCTCCATTCCTATATAATCGACTCCAACGACTACTTCAGCGTGCCGCGTACCGTCCTGACCTGCGTACACCCCTTCTTCCATGATGAGGACGAGTTGCAGTGGAACTATTTTGACAGCATACCTTTCTTCGACAGCAATGGACAACAGGAAGGCATCTATGGCATTGTGCGCAACGTTACCAGTCTCATAGAGAAACAGGAGAAACTGAAACTGGAGACAGAACGAGCCAAAGACTCTGGACGTATGAAGTCGGTGTTCATGGCAAATATGACCCACGAGATACGTACCCCACTAAACTCCATCGTAGGATTCTCTGATATTCTGCCGATGCTGAGCACCCCCGAGGAAAAGAAGGAGATTGTCCGCGTCATTATGAACAACTGCGACATTCTGTTGCGCCTCATCAATGATATCCTTGCCATCTCCTCGCTCGACGAGGGCGGCATACACATCGAGCCGCGCCAAGTGGATTTTGCCAAGTCGTTCGATGACATCTGTGAGTCACTGAAAGAGCGCATCCAGGAACCAGGCGTCGCATTCGTCAAGGACAACCCCTACCGCACTTTGGTGACCACCATCGACAACGGGCGCATCCAGCAGGTCATTACCAACTTGGTGACCAACGCCGTGAAGTACACCCATCAGGGACATATCAAGACCGGCTATCGCTACGAGAACGACGGTCTGTATATTTACTGCGAAGACACTGGCGACGGTATCCCCAAGGAAGCACAGGGGAAAATCTTCGAACGCTTCGTGAAGTTGAATGATTTCGTACAGGGTACAGGTCTTGGACTGAGCATCTGCAAAGCCATCACCGATGCCTGTCACGGACAGATAGGTGTCATCTCCGAGGGTAAGGACCAGGGAGCAACCTTCTGGTTCTGGATACCCTGTGAGGCAATTAACATAGAACAAAATGATATCTCGAATGAATAAAATCTGGCTGATACTGACTGCTTTTCTCTTGTCACTCACTGCCGCTTCCGCACAGGAGAGTGATAGTACAAGAGTTTTCACCAAAGACAATCCGCTCGTGTATGAAGACGCATGGGACCTTTGGCCCTATGCCTTCCTAAACGAAAGCGGCGAGCCCGTAGGCTTTAACATCGACTTGATCAGACTCATCTTCAAGCAACTCGACATCCCCTATATCATTAAACTAAAACCCACCAGTGAGGCACTCAATGATCTGAAGTCAGGACAGGCTGACCTGATGTGCGGTATGGATGCCCATTTCCACGACGACTACGCCATGTACGGCAAGTCCGTACTCCAGTTGTTCACCCACAGCATTGTACACCAGAAAGGGGTCAGACCGGTAATCCACGATGTGGAGGATCTGGCCAACTACCGTGTCATCGTACACAGCGGCAGTTTCAGCCACCACCTGATGATCCGAAGGGGCTGGGGCGACAACGCCATCCCATACGATGATATGCAAGAGGCTGTCCAGAAAGCACATATCGACCCCAACAGCCAAATTGTATGGAACACGCTATCCCTGAAATGGCTCATCGATAAGTTCCACTTCGACAACCTGGAACTCTCCCCCGTCGACATCCAGCACGGAGAATATAAGTTCATGTCGAACAATCCCCGTCTGCTACAGTGCATCGACAGCGTCTACACCGTACTGCGCTCTCAAGAACGGGTACGCCCCATACAAAACAAATGGTTCTATCCTGAACGCGAGGACACAGGCATCCCTTCCTGGATATGGAAACTGACGATCATACTGGCCCTTAGCGCTTTAGCATTACTTATCTACTACGCTATCTACCGACAGCGTGAGAAAAAGATGAAAAGGTTACTGCATAATGACAATAACCGTATGGCACTGATCCTCAATACCAGTAAGGTGCGCATCTGGATATACCATATAGCATCGAGAACCGTTACCCCTTTGGATGAAAAAGGCAACCCTATGCCCAGTCATCCTTCTGTCGATTTCTTTAGGCAGACCACACCCATGGATTTCGAACGTCTCAGCAATGCCCTGGCCAGCATTTCGAACCAGGAAAAGGAACACGTCACGCTCAATATTGTTGGTAAGGACAATGCCTCCGACGAAGAATTGCACAATTTCATTGTTGGCCTGTCCGTCTTGCGTCGTGATAAGGAGGGACGTCCCACAGATATTATAGGTACACGCAATGACACCACAGAAGAGTTACTCAAGCAAAAAGAATCCAAAGAGATGATGCTCCGCTATCAGGCAGTGTTCGACTCTGCCATGATTGACATGCTGTCTTTCGATGAGAACGGCATCATACGCAACATCAATGAAAAGGCCCTGAATTTCATCCATAAGACCAAAGAAGAAGTCCTTGCCCACAGGTTCTCCATCAAGGACATCCTTGGCATGGATATCGATCTTGAGACCTTCGACACCTTCTATCTGACGCAGATATGTAAGTCCGATGACGAACGTCTCCCAATGAGGTTCTTGAACCAGCCGGCACTATACTACGAGATGAAGATCATGCCCATTCGCGATGAAAAGGGCCATCTCCTTTCCATCTATGCTACAGGGCGCGACGTGACGGAGTTTGCCCTATCGTACTCCAGTATCCAGAATAACCTGCAACTGCTGGAGAAGGCCAACAAGCAGATGGGACAGTACATCAAGAATATCGACTATGTGCTCCAGAACGGCAACCTGCGTATCATCACATACTCACCCGACACCCATACGCTGACCATCTATAGCGAAATCGACCATGTGCAATATAAACTGACACAGACACGCACCATCGAACTGACTGACGAGGAATACAAGAAGAAGGCTCAGCGACTGCTCAATGCCATGGACAACCTCACTGCCGCCTCGATCAAGACGACTGTCAAAACCTCGCTACGCATACATGGCAAGCCGCTTTATCTCCACCTGTCGTTTATCCCCACCTTCGACAGCGAAGGTGGCGTGACCGGTTATTTCGGCATCTGCCGTGATGTGAGCGAGATCAAGGCCACAGAGGAGGAACTGGAGCAAGAGACCGTCAAGGCTCAGGAGGTGGAAACGCTGAAAAACGCCTTCCTCCGTAATATGAGTTACGAGATCCGTACCCCGCTCAATAGTGTCGTGGGATTCGCAGAACTATTCGAGACGGAGCACACGCCCGAAGATGAGATCGTATTCGTTACCCATATCAAGGAGAGTGCATCCACACTGCTGAAACTCATTAACAACATTCTCTACCTATCGCGCCTGGATGCCCGGATAATTGAGATTAAGCCCAAACCTGTCGATTTTGCCGAAGTCTTCGAGACCCGCTGCATGACAGGCTGGTTCAATTACCAAAAACCGGGTGTCACCTATAGTGTTGATAATCCATACAACCACCTTGTGGTGGAAATTGACGACCAGATCATCGGCACTGTCATTGACCAGATAATAGCCAATGCTGCGCAACATACCACCTCTGGACAGATACGTGCCAGATACGACTATACAGGCGACCATCTCGTACTCGCCTTCCAGGATACAGGAGATGGTATACCAGAGAGCATGCTCGACCGTATCTTCGACAGGTTCATGAGTACAGACGGGCATCGTACGGGCCTCGGCCTTAGTATCTGTCGTGAAATCATCAACCAGATGGATGGCAAGATTACAATCAAGTCACAAGAAGGCGAAGGAACCATTGTCTGGGTATCCATCCCCTGCAAACTAATTGAAATTGACCGCAAATGAAAACAAGACCACATATACGCATCAACTGGGTGAGAGTCGTTGCTTTGCTCATTACTTATCACCTATCAGTAACCGTTTCTTCATCTAAAGAAACCTTCGGTTACTCCAAGGAAAAGCCCCTCATCATTGTCAGCGACTGGGACTTCCAACCCTTTGAGTTCCTGAATAACGAAGGAAAACCTTCTGGCTACAATATCGAGGTGCTCGACCTGATCCTCAACAAACTCGACATCCCCCATAAGTTTGTCATGCAGGAATGGTACCTTGCCACTGATATGTTTGAGAAGCGCGAGGCCGACCTTATCCATGCTCTGTATGCCTACTACAAGGATGCCCCCTATATTCCCACGAAGAAATACATCAACTATTACAACCTGAAAACGGCTCGCCGACTTGACACCCCACCACTCATCTCCATCAGGAATCTCACAGCCAGTGACACCCTCATCCTGAAGAACAATGATTATGCCGCCCTGCGCATCAAGGAGATTGAGGATGCCCCCTTCACCTACGAGTACCACTCACCTAAAGACGGACTGACAGGTATCCGTACAGGCCGCTATAAATACTACATCTGGGGTGAAGTTCCTTTGGCCAGCAAGATCAAGGAACTGGCTCTCGACAGCATTACCCTCGACGAGATTGACATCCCCGCCGGCGAACTCCGCATCATAGGCTACAATAAGGAACTGGTTGACATCATCGACGATGAATATACCCGTCTGGAACAGAACGGTGAACTTGAAATCATCCGCGACAAATGGTTCCATCCTGAGCGCGTTCACGACGACACCTCGCCTGTAGCACTCTTTATCCTCCTTGGTCTGGCACTGGCCGTCATCATCGGATTCCTCTTCAACCGTCTCATTACCATTCGTGTAAATGCTGCTGTCCGCAAATCGGCAGACCTCAACAGCATGATGAGAACCGCCCTCCGTATGGGTAATTATTCCGTCATAGAGTACGATGTACCAGGCAACCTGCTCCGCAACCTGTATGGTCAGATACTCCCCGCAGAGACCATGCAGCCTCAGGAGTTTATTACGCGTATGACTCCTGAACAGGGGAAACATCTGCACGAGATGAACAACCGTCTGATTAGTGGACAACAGCAAAAGTTCGATATGCACCTCAAGTTCAACAATAGCACCGATGAGAACCCCCGATGGAGGGACTATTACGGTAAGGCCATTGCGGAAACAGAATATGGCAAGACCAAGTCTATCTTCTACACCATTAAGGACATCACTAATGAGTTACAGGAAGAACGCGATAACAGAGACATGTGGAACAAATACAGGAATGTGTTCGACACCAACATTGTGGCCATGTCGTTCTATGATAAGAAAGGTCATCTGCTCGAC
>JAFZNI010000083.1 GCA_017551005.1 Prevotella sp. | reverse complement strand
GTAGTCACTCAACACTTTTAATTTGAACTCGTCACTATAACGAATGTTTTTAGAATTTGACATAACTTATTACTTTTGTTATGGCGAAAAGAGTGTCAAGTTATTCCAGTATAAGACAAGGCAGATGTGAACTATGGCATGCGGCGTTACCTCAGGGCTTTGTCTATCTATCAGAAAATCGATGAAAGTGGTGTCGTGAAAGACAGCACTCATGTGCAACTGCTCCTGCTCAAGTGGCAGATGGATTGTTATGATGCCCTGCTTATTGACGATGACCTGGCTCAATCCATCTTGCGTTTACGGAAAAAGGCTAAGGACTGTGGTGACAAGGCTTTCGAGGCCATGTCATATTTCATGAGTGGTAAATGGCATCATTTACACGACAAGAAAGACATAGGTTATCGCTATTGTCTGGATGCCGTTGAGAAGTTGAAATCCAGCGACTATGCCAGTAAACATCAGGTATTGCGCAACTGCTATGCCGAACTGATGAAGATGTATATGCGTGATGGGCGATATGATGATGCCATGCGTATGTCGAAGTTACAGGAGGAAGAAGCACGGCAACCGTGGTCTATGAATATCCTGAATGCAAATGACCGTGGACTACGCCGTGTTTACGCCCTGAGGGCTTGTCTGTTGGCCAAGACCGGGCGGATGGCAGAAGCCGACAAGGCCTATGCAACCTGGCAGAAGATACTTGCTCCCAATGTCATTGATGACATGGAGATCTACGATTACCTCCTGCTCAGCCACCATAGTGAGGAGGCTCTTGGCATCATTACGGGCTATCGTGATTTTATCTATGGATATGGTGATTCTATCTCCATGCGCATGCTTTCTGTGTTGAATAAAGAGACGCTCTTGTTCATCGACATGGGAAATCTGGAAAAAGCCTCAGAATATGGAGTACAGATGGGTCGTATTGTTGACAGTCTCTTTATCCGCAAGACAGGTGCCCAGATGCAGACCACATACAGTCTGTTTGAAGAGCAGGAGTCCTCACACCAGAAGAGTATGTGGCTCTATGTGGCTATGGCTGTGGCCATCGCCTTCCTCCTCCTTCTGATGCTTTTCCTCTATTACAGTCGCGTCATCCGGCAGCGTAACAAGGTGCTGTTGAAAGTACTTAACGGCCTTAATGCCTACCGTTATGCCGCCCTCCATGATGAATTGCTGTCACCGGAAATAGTGACAGCCCTGGAACAAGTGAAGACCTATGGCTCCGATGCTGATGTGTCACCTGAGGAGACCGAGGAGCCGGACGACGAGGACAAACGACTTTTCTTTGAGATGGACAAGCAAGTCACCCGCGACCATCTCTTCCTGAAGCCCGGCTTTGGACGTGACGACCTGATGCGACTGATCGGTGTCGATAAAAACCGTTTTGGCAAGATGATGAGCAAGTATTCCGATGCTTCCAACGCCTCGGTCTATGTCAGTGTCAAGCGTGTGGAATATGGTGCCAAGTTGTTGTTAGAGCATCCCGAGTACACAATATTAACCATTGCGAACGAATGTGGCATGGGCAATACGGTCACCTTCAACCGTACCTTTAAGGCTGTTTTTGGCATAACTCCTTCTGAATATCGTGAAAAAATGGCCCAAAAGGCCAAACAAGAGGTAAAAGCATAGAACGTGCTCTACCCCCCTAAAAAATATCGATGAAATGGGCGATTTTTGTCCATTTAACTATGCTGGATCATTTTTAAACGGACAAATTGTTTGGTATATTAGATGGATTGTAAGAAAATATTTTCATCTTTCTTACCTTATTAATATAGAAAATCCGTATTTTTGCATCGTCAAACATGTAAAATGAGCCAAATTACAACCAGAGCCCATAAGTTTTTAATAGCGATGCTATTAATTTTTGGCATCTCAACAAATGTTTCTGCGCAGCGTTTTACCCTGCGCACGAATTTGCTATACGACGCTACGCTGACCCCCAATTTAGGTGGTGAGTTGCATCTTGATTCAGTGTGGTCTGCAGGACTGAACATCGGTCTCAATGCCTGGGATATCGACAAGGAGTCCAACAAGAAATGGCGGCATGTGCTGATCTCGCCCAATGTCCGTTGGTATCATAATTACAAGTACAAGGGCGACTCCCTTGTTGCCCGCCGTGTCAACTATCTGGAACTGGATGCGATTTACAGCCATTTTAATGTGGGTAACACCCGCATCCCCTTTGGACTCTATTCAGCCGTGAAGGACCGTCGCTTACAGGGTGACCTCATTGCGCTTGGTGGAAAATATGGCTATTCCTGGATCCTTTCCCGCGACTGGCATCTCGAAGCCGAAGCAGGCATTGCCATCGGTTACGCTTGGTTCAAGGAGTACGAATGTGATCACTGCGGCACCTTCTACGGAAAGGGCGACCGCATCTTCCTCTTGCCCCAGTTGGGGATAAATGTAGTGTATATTATCAACTGAGAAAATCTCAAATGAATATAGTATTAACAAATAACAAAACTTTCGAAAGTATGAAAAAGAATTTCATTTATGCCACTCTGAGTGCGATAGCACTCGTTGGCGCAGTTGGTTTCTCTGCTTGTTCATCGAGCGACGAAGTGATTGACAATCCGAACTATGATTCGGAGAAGGGCGCGGTGAAAACCGAGTTTGTGTTTAATGTGACGCAGCCAGGTGAGCGTACGCGTCAGACTTCTACAAACGTGGGTAATGAATCATTCCTCGGAATCGATGGCATGTATCTGTTCTGCTTTAATGGAACCCCCGCTACCACTGGTACTTATAGTACAATGGCTTCTGATCATAAATTCTCCTTAGATGATCTTGGTAAGCCATCGCCTGTGTTGGATGGTACTGAAACCACCACATCAAGTAAGGTTTATACCCTCTACATCCCAACGGAAACGAGCAATCTGCTTTTCTATGCCACCGCAAAAGATGCCACAACAACGAGTGGTGCACCTGGAACATACGGTCAGTTAACCAAGAACTACACATCAGCAACAACGGTTGATGGAATATCATTCTCTTTGGTACCGATTGTTTCAACTGCTGCAACAGTAACCACTCCTCAAGGGACTCTTGTGAATATTCTGAACGACATAGAAGGAGCAAGCATCACAGAATTATCGTGGTTTGACACAGAATACACCGCACCCTATTCGAATGATGTGACCTACAAAGCGCTCAGAGATGCATATTCGAATTTTACAAATCAAGCGAGTAATTATGATGTCCGTCAGGGTTCTGCTAAGGCTATAATTAATATGGTTGGCCAATTGTTTACGGCAGTTAACGATGTTTATAAAAACGAGGTGAATACGAATGCTAAGGCTTTAGCAGGTGCCATCCTTGCTAAAATTGCAACATACTTTAAAGTAACATCAACAGGCACAGCACCAGATATCAGTTATACTGGTTTTGGGGACGGTTTTATTGACGGAACGGCTGCTACAGTTTCTGGTTATCCTGGTGCTCAAGGACTTCCTGATGGCTCTGCTGTGCTTGTTTATAACAGCACGACCACGGATGGTAGTTTTTCATATATAAACGATGGAACAATGGGTGCCAGCAGTGCAGTGTCGCTTGCTTATGATGCAATGACTTATCCTTCAGAATTAACATATTATTGTAATTCTTTACTGCGTCAATCTGCACAATCCAAGCAGTTAGTAGGAAGTTATCCTACAACATCTACCAATTGGGTAGCAGATGGCAGTTGGGCTTCAGACTGGAGCGTAGGTGCAGTTTCTGCGGCAACGCGTGCCGTCGCAATGAAAGAGAATATCACTTATGGTGCTGCCCAACTTGCATCTACAATACAACTGAAATCTACAATCGGTGATAGT
Source organism: Prevotella sp. (assembly GCA_017551005.1). Taxonomy (GTDB): domain Bacteria; phylum Bacteroidota; class Bacteroidia; order Bacteroidales; family Bacteroidaceae; genus Prevotella. The sequence goes on along the minus strand of JAFZNI010000083.1, from coordinate 4,862 downwards.
GAATATTTGACAGATAATGCTGCTGCAGTTACTAGTGGTGAAATTGTTAATAATGTATTTGATGGAAGTACAACAGACAAAACGATTACCTTAAAGGTTCACGGTATTCTCATTGGCGGTCAGCCCGATGCTGCCCAATTTGAGTATCTGCCTGTTAGTACAAATACAAGTTCTAAAGTTATTTATGACCTGTTCTCTACAGATGGAACTGCTGTAACAACGAGTGGTACCTCAAACTACACATTGGCTTTAGATAACTTTGTTGCTGGTGATCCATCAACAACAGACCAGGCTAAGGTCAATATTGCCCTGGAGATGAGTGCCGATAAAGATTTCTATGGTAAAAGTGGATATATTAAGGCTAATGAGAAGTTCTATCTGATTGGTCAGTTGGATCCCACTGCCACTACTGGCGTAACTGCTGCTGACTGGACTAAGCAGCCATCATTTAAAGATGGTAGTGTTGAAAAAACTGGCTATGGTGCAGATCGTGTCTTTATCCGCGATGCCAAGACTGAAGTAACCTTTACAATTGGAGCCACATCATTACAAAATGCTTATTCTACCATTCCTGACCTGCGTTCCACTCAGATGCTGTTTGGACTCTCAGTTGATTTGGTATGGAAGACGGGTCTGATATTTAATGTGCCCATTAATTAAGCATTTACCACCCTGTATGGAGTTTTGACTCAGCCACGGGCGATAATGGCAGGAATAAAGAGAACTTGAGACTTAAAAAAATCATACGGAACATGATAGCGGGAACAGTTTTTATAACTGTTCTCGTAGGATGTTCTATGATTGATGAGGATCAAAGTGACTGTGGTCAAGAGGCCAAGATGGATTATGAGTTGCAGTTGGTGACGAACATGACCACTGAGGTGCAGACGCAGTTAAGCACCCAGGCCGACATAGCCCTCGCTGCTTCGTTGAAGAACTTTCTGAGTTCGATCTTTACTGATTTTGCTCATGATATCAGCCTCTCGTTCTACGATACAAAGGGCGACTCCGTTCGTCTGTACTACGACGAGCATATCATGAACGACTCGGAACACAGTTACACACTCTACATTCCGCGCCAAAGGTATATGCACCTTGCCGTGGCCAACATCAAGGAAGATCCTGTGGTCAGACTGGAGAATGCCGAGAACTGTCACGATGCTGTGCTACGACAGATTGACGGCGATACCATCAACTCCCATAATACGGGTATTTTCACTGCCCGTTTACCCATGGAGATGATAGAGGGCATCGACCAGACGTTTTATGTGAAACTCTATATGGCCAACTGCGCTGCGATGCTTGTAGTTGATCCGCAAGACTATGACATCAGTGGTATGCGTGTCTTCACTACGGGTTTCGCCACAGCGTTTCATATTGCTGATAGTGTCTATGAGTTCAAGACCCCCGCACCACTTATCCGTACCAAACGTATGGAGCCCGATGAAAACGGCAATGTGGGTTTTATCTCCGTTAACTTCCCTTCGCGTGAGCCATCGACACCTCAGCCGGCAGCGGCGAATGTCACCCGAACGGTTATTGAGACCACAGAACCCTTCATTGCGCAACCAGGCGACGAGGTACTTTGGGAGTTCCGCATCTATCTGCCCCAGTCTGATGGTACTATCACAGAGACTATCCTTGGAATCAAGGAGCCCTTGCGCGCTGGACAGTTGAAGATTGTGAGGGTACGGATAAATAATGGACAAGTGGAAACTGAAAATGATGCCACGGAAGTAGCCATAAGCGTGACGCTTGATTGGAAGCCTGGTGGTGCGTATAATTCACATCTTTGACATCATCTAAGCCATCATGATAAAACGCTTGATAAACTATAGAAAAAGTGCGAAAAGTATCCAGGTATTATGCTTGGTGCTTTTTGGTATTTCTATGTTCTCAGGCTGTAAAGATTATGATGATATAAAGATTGTTGAGATCAAGTCAAAAGAGCCTGCATTGGTTAAGACGGAGATATCTTTTACTATCTCAGGCGTAAAATCTCCACAAACCCGTATGAGTGAAGAGATTGTCCAGGGACAGGAAGAACCCGTTTTCCGGGGTATTCAGGGTATTAGACTTTTCGCGCATATCACAAATGAGGATAACACCACATTATGGAAAGAGGTTTTTCTTCCCACGGTTGATCCAGATAATGAGCATCTGAGTTCCAATGCTGTGGCTCAGTTCTATGCTGACGTGGAAGTGCCGCTAAACACAGATGGATTCCGTTTTTATGGTGAAGCGAAGAAGACTCCTGGCGATGGCTCTGAAAGAAATGGTGAACTTGTCAAACCCAGTGAATTCCCCGAAGATGGTTTGGATAATCTAACTTTTGGGTTGAAATCTATCAATTCTTCTGAAGACCCAAAGGCGGAAGCCCTGGCAAATTATTTGACGGTTATTGCCAAAGAACTATCCGAACAAGGGCTTTCTAATGGTAATGATGGCCCCTATGATAAAATCATCAAAAATACCGCAGGCTCCTCGGCCAATGTCTTTGCATTGATCAGGCAGTTATATACCAACATAGAGGACGCCACAGCGAAAGATGCAGTTAAGGTTGTGATTGAAGGGGGAAAGGATCCAGAAGTAGGTAAGGAGCAACAATATGCAACAGTCGACGGTAATACCATCACTTTTACAGATGTACTTGATGGCTATCCGGAAAACTTGCCAGACGGTACAGCCAGAATGCTATGGGATGAAACAAATAATAAGTTTGTAGTAAATACAGCGTCATCTCCGATTTTGTTCGATGGAGCAGATTTGTCGGCCTACGTCTATCCTCCAGCACTCTATTATTATAAAGATAGTGGGATTCGTACATCGAGCACCATCCACATGTATGGTTACGAAGATTGGCTCAAGGCTCGTGAACTCGGCTATTTTGTTAATGGCAAATCGGATTACGACACCAGTTGGAAGCATTTCCTTGACATGTATGATTATAATACAGATGAGAAGGTAAATGCCTATTCTCACTCTGTGGCTCTGGCCGACGAGATCCGTTATGCTGTTAGCCGACTGGATGTTACCATCAGGGCAGCAAGTTCCTCGCTTACAGATGCTGCAGGCAGATTAGTTCATTTCACGGCATCGGCTTTTCCCATTACGGGAATTCTGATCGGTGACCAGACAGAGGTAAATTATAAGTTTGAACAGGACCCTGAGGAGGCCCCTGCCAAGAAGATTATTTACGATACAGACATGCCTGATGGCATGATACTCTCTACGTCGAAAACGCCTGTCAATAGCACACTCGTACTGGAGAGTAGTGCCGTTCAAAATGCAAAAACCGTCAAGATAGCCGTTGAGTTTGAAAATAATAGCGGTTATGACATTTACGGTAAGGCGGAAGAAGAAAGTGCCAAGCCTATCATCCCTCATGGTACTAAATTCTACCTGTTAGGCGAATTGGATCCATCTGATGCCGTACAGCCCACGGATGATGAGCAAGAACTTCAGGATCGTGTGTTCAAAAAAGGTGCAGTGACGAAGGTTGACTTTGTTGTAAGCAATTTCCAGTATGCCTATAATGTGGTGCCTGATTTACGCAATCCTCATCTGATGTTGGGATTGTCGGCAAACCTCAATTGGCAGTCGGGTATCATTATTCCTAAGGAGATATGAAATATTTAGTCAGATACATATTGCCTATAGCCGTTATCGGTTTTCTCGCCTGTTCGGGTGAGGAGGTGATTGATAACCCTGACTACGACCCCATTAAGAACACTGTCAAGGCAGAACTGGCCATCAGCATTGGTCATGCCGGTGATAAGGCTAAAACACGCATGGCTGACGATATTACCCAAAGTGATGGTGGCTTCCGAGGAATTGAAAAATACTTTATTTTTGCTGCTGATGAAACTCAAGATAACTACCAGTGGGGTTATGTGGCAAGAGGCGGCGATCTGATGCCTACCGTGAATGATAATCCCGCAGTGAAGGTTTTCAAATACATGGAAATATCGGTTGGTGTCGATCATTTTTTGTTCTATGGTTTTGCTGATGGTGCTGCCGACGATGATGCCTCAATAGATGTCAAGATGCAGAGAGGCTATACTAAAGCGTTTCTGCCTGGACCAGTGGCCAGTGCCGAGAATTTTGAGTTTCGGGCTGTTCAAATAGCACCGAATTATGAGGATGATGACGAATGGAAGACACCTGTTAATTCTATAGAAGAATATCTGACAAGCATAGTCAGGTCTGATGGTTGGAGCGGTGCTACCAATCTTAATCTGATTGAGTTTTATCAGACTTTTGCTAAGCCAGATCATCTTTATGCCGGTTCTGCACAGAAGGTTTTGGCAACCGTACAAGAATTATATAAGGCTGTTTATGAGGTTGCCAATGCACCGGCAACTATAGATACTCAGAAAGATATCGCAAATGCAATCATTGGCAATATAACAAGTTCGACTTATGTTACCACCTCTGGTTCTGGTGCTGACTTGGTATTGGATTGGGAAACTACATTCAAGGATGATTATGAAAAATTCCCTGAGAATCTTGGTCTTCCTCAGGGTGCTGCCCAATATGAGTTTAAGAATATAGGTACTGAGGGTGCACCGAATTGGAGATATGTTTATAACACTGAAAACACCGTGAATGCAGAGGCCACAGATGTTAAGGACTATATCTACCCTTGCGAACTCTATTATTTGACCCATACACCTCTGAGAGCCTTTGCTGGCGACATAGATTGGCCTGAGACCCCAGAAGATTGGTCATACGAAAGTTGGACTGGTGGGGGGAAGAGCATTACTTCCAGTACCCATAGTGTTGCCTTGGTGAATAATGTCCAATATGGTACGGCTCAGTTGGCTACTTATGTCAAGTGTTCTCCTGCCACACTGAATTCC
>JAFZNI010000082.1 GCA_017551005.1 Prevotella sp. | reverse complement strand
GCTGTATTGTAGCCTGCAATGAGTTTATCGCCCTTGCCCATCAAGAAGACGACAGCAAGGACGATAAAGAGTGTTGCAAAGATAATGCCTTTTATCATATTCGCTCTAATACCTTCTCAATGAGGGTATCGATGGAGTTCTTGTACTCCGTGTTCATCTTTTGGGCATAACGGTTGGCGATGACCATACAACAGGTCATGGCACGGTGACCAAGAAGGGATGCCATACCAGCGAGGGCAGATGACTCCATCTCGAAGTTGCAGATATTCATGCCGTCGTACTCGAACGACTCGATCTTCTGGTTCTGCAGAGGATCGGCGATATCGGCACGAAGCACACGACCCTGCGGACCATAGAAACCACCGCAAGAGATGGTATAGCCCTTCACCATGTCGTCCTGTGCCACCTGATTGATGAGTTCTTGATCAGCAACAGCCACATAGGGAGCACCTTTGATGGGATCCCACTGCATGTGCTGCTTGAAAGCCTCCTCGAGTTGTAGGTCACAGACTTTGTTACGTCCTGCGTAGTAGTTCAGCAGACCGTCGAAGCCAATGCTTTTCACGCTGGCCACGAAACAACCCGTCGGCGTATAGGGCTGTAAACCGCCACAGGTGCCGATGCGTACCATCGTCAACGTGCGATGCTCATCGAACTCCTCGCGGGTCTCATAGTTGATGTTGGCAAGGGTATCGAGTTCGTTGGCCACGATGTCGATGTTGTCGCAGCCAATGCCGTGACTTTGCACGGTGATACGCTTACCCTTGTACATACCGGTGATGGTGTGGAACTCACGGCTGCTGACTTCGCACTCCTTCGCGTCGAAATGGTCAGCCACAGTGTCCACACGGGCAGGATCGCCCACAAGAATTACCTTGTCAGCAAGTTGTTCCGGTTTAAGATGAAGATGGAAACAAGAACCATCAGCATTGATAATCAGTTCTGATTCTGGGAAACGTCTTTTGTTCATAAGGCTTTTTATTTTGAGGGGTTTAATAATCTATTCTCTTCATTACGGATGCGCTTTTCGAGGTCGTTGACCTGATAGGTCAGGCGCAGGATTTCGTCTTCGCCGTTTAATATCTCGGTGCGCAGCACATTCTTGTCTTCCTTGTTTGCCTTTGCATAATAATGCCTTGACTTTTCCAAAGTGTATTGTGTCTCTGCCAGTTTCTTCTTTGTATTGGTCAATTGTTGGAACAAGGGCAGACTCTCCGGACTACGGAACTGACTGACAGAGGTATATGTGACCTGATCGTTAATAATCATCTCCATTTCAGACTTCGGCTGTTGTGTGACAGTCTTAGAGTTGATGCTTTTCAAACGTTCGAGAGCCTGCTTACGCTCCTTACCATTACCCCAGGTACTAGCGATACGACGAACCTCAGATAGTTCGCGGATTTTTTCCTCGGAATAAGTGTCAAGATTATAGGTACGACGAGAAGTAGGGGGGATGAAGATGTAGACACAGACCTTTCCGGCTGGTTGACGACGATCCGTGACAAAATAGCCGATATTACTGATTTCATCGATGGCATACATATAGTCGTTGGCCTCAGAGTTGAATGGCATACCGATGTTCTCCGGTTTCAGGAACTGTCCGTCATCTGAGTCGTAGCGCGTCACAAAGATGTCGTAGCCGCCGATGCTTTCATTGCCTTTGGCGGCGAAATAGAAGGTGGTGCCGTCAGTCATCATAAAGGGATAGTTGGCTTCCGTGATGCCTTCGTTGATTTCCTTGACAGGTGTCTGCTCACTCCACTCCTTGCCAAGTTTGTCACAGGTGAAGAGTTTCATACGCCCGTTATCATCCTCGTCAGAGAAATAGCACTTGTTACCCATCTCATTGATGAAGACATAGCCATCGGGATGCTCCTGACTACGGAAAAACTGGTCGTAGGTGGTGAGTGTGCCTGACTCTGGATTGAGTCGGATGGAAGAGAGAAAATCATTCTTGGCAACAACAACGGAGTCGATGAAGATAATTTGCTGGGTGGCCTCCCGCATCTCTATGATACGAGGGTCTTCCTGCGGTTCCTCTACCACCACTACTGGCGGTTTCTTGACGACAGCATTCTTTTTCTGCTGTTTCTGTGCCTGTATCGTTAATGGTACAAGTAAAGAGAGAGCAATAATGGCTATATTATTTATTTTCATTGAGTTGTGATTTTATTCTTCAATCAGTTTGTTGGCTGCATTCAAGGCTCTCCATATACTGAATCGAGCCTCAGGGTTTATCAGTTCCATCTCGTCATAGAGCCGTTTGATATCCGTGCGGTGCGAGTCGGTTTCATAGGGACAGCACTTGGTCTGTTTTTGATAATTGCGCATCTCTGCGAAAGCCTTGATGTCTTGCTCTTGTATCAGACACAACGGACGGATGATGGTGAGCGGCATCTTACGCATCTTCAGACGGGCAGGCATTGAGTCAAATCGTCCTTGGAAGGTGAGATTCATCAGTGCCGTATGGATTAGGTCATCTTGATGGTGCCCGAGGGCTATCTTGTTGCAGTCGAGTTCCTGTGCGAGGTTGAACATCTCTTTGCGGCGCATCCAGGAGCAGAGAAAACAGGGCTGCTTCTGTTTGCGAAGGCGGGCGGCATCTATATACTGCTGTGCCACAGCAGTAAACTCAACCGATGGCTCAACCTCAAAGCGCGTCGTTCTCACGTGGAGAGGAACGCCCAGATTGTCGCAGAATTGCTGCAGATAACTGGTATCCGTCTCGTAATGAATATTCTCCATCCGCACGTGCAGAGCCTCTAAACTGAAACGCGGATGTTGTATCTTGGCGCGAGAGGCCATCAGTTCTAACAGACAGAGGGAGTCTTTTCCTCCCGATAGTCCCACGAGGATACGGTCATCATCCTCAATCAGATGATAAGTAGCCATCGCCTTGACAAAACGCTCGTTCAGCCTCTTCTCCAGACGACGGCTCTCAGTATCATTTTTAATTGTCAATTATCAATTACCCCCTCAGGTGCTTATCCATATTCAGGGCAGCACGACGACCATCGCCCATAGCGAGGATTACCGTTGCACCACCACGCACGATATCACCACCGGCGAAGATCTCAGCACGAGACGACTGCATATCATCGTTGACGGCAATAGTGTTCTTACGACCCAGTTCAAGGCCTTGGATAGACTTCGGCACAAGTGGATTGGGCGATACACCCACTGCCACGATCACCTGATCTACATCGAGTGTCACGGTCTTACCCTCAACGGGTACAGGACTGCGACGACCAGAAGCGTCGGGCTCGCCCAGTTCCATCACCTGGAGGACAGCCTGCTTGACCGCTCCCTGCTCATCGGCAATGTACTCGATGGGGTTGTGCAACGTTAAGAAGTTGATACCTTCCTCTTTGGCATGTTTCACCTCTTCGAGACGGGCTGGCATTTCCACCTCTGACCGACGATAGACGAGTGTTACCTCCGCACCTAAGCGCTTAGCCGTACGACAAGAGTCCATTGCGGTGTTACCACCACCTACAACCAATACGCTCTTGGCGGGGTTCAGTGGGGTGTCGGTCTTGGGATTGGCGGCATCCATCAGGTTCACGCGAGTGAGATACTCGTTCGACGACATGATATTGATGCTGTTCTCACCAGGGATATTCATGAAGTTGGGCAGACCGGCGCCAGAGCCTATGAAGATGCCCTTGAAATCCTGTGCCTCAAGTTGTTCTACACTGATGGTCTTACCTACGATGACGTCGGTCTGGAAATGAACACCCATCTTGGCGAGGTTCTCGATCTCCACGTCGACGATCTTGTTGGGCAGACGGAACTCTGGGATACCATACTTCAGTACACCACCGATCTCGTGCAGTGCCTCAAATACATACACATCGTAACCCTTCTTCACCATATCGCCAGCGAACGACAATCCAGCAGGACCAGAACCTACAACGGCAATCTTAATGCCATTGGCAGGCGCAATCTCCGGAAGGGAGATATTGCCGCTCTCGCGTTCGAAATCGGCAGCGAAACGCTCCAGATAACCGATAGCCACAGCGGGTTCGTTCATCTTCAGATGGATACACTTGCTCTCGCACTGCTTCTCCTGCGGACAGACACGACCGCAGACTGCGGGTAGGGCAGAGGTGTTCTTCAGCACCTTCGCGGCAGCCAGGAACTGACCACGCTCGATATTCTTGATGAATGATGGGATATTAATATTCACCGGGCAACCCTCCACGCAAGTAGGTTTAGCGCAGTCGAGACAACGCTTGGCTTCTGTCATCGCCATCTCCTTGGTCAGACCGATATTGACTTCCTCCGTGCGGGTAGTGGCACGGTAGACAGGGTCGAGTTCTGGCATAATGACACGTTCTATCTGTGTGCGCTCCTTCGGCTTCATAGAAGCACGGAGTTCCTTGCGCCACTCGGCATCGCGATTGGTCAGCACTTCGATGGGATCGTTTGTAGGATCATCGTCCATCTTGATGTCCGTGGTGGCTGTGACGATGACATCATCACATGCAGAAACAGAATCCAGATGCTCCTCGTAATGAGCCAGTTCTTCCTGCTCTTCACGCTTGAAGGTACCCATGCGCTTGAACATCTCGTCCCAATCCACGAGGGCACCATCGAACTCGGGACCGTCAATACAGACGAACTTGGTCTTACCGCCGATGGTGAGTCGGCAGGCACCGCACATACCGGTACCATCCACCATGATGGTGTTCAGCGATACTTCGCATGGGATATTATGCTTCTGGGCTGTGAGGTTAGAGAACTTCATCATGATGGGAGGACCAATGGCAAAGACCTTATCTACATGTTCCTGCTCGAAGAATTTCTCCATACCGACAGTCACTACGCCCTTCTCGCCGTATGAACCATCGTCGGTCATGATGATTACTTCGTCAGAACTCTCGCGGACCTTGTCTTCAAGGATAATCAGATCCTTCGAACGACCAGCCATCACAGAGAGCACTCTGTTGCCAGCAGCCTTCAATGCCTGAATAATCGGCAGCATAGGAGCCACACCGAGTCCACCTCCGGCACAAACGACGGTGCCGTACTTCTCAATTTTCGTAGGATTACCCAGCGGGCCTACCACGTCAGTCACATAGTCACCAACATTGAGGGCGCAGAGTTTCTTTGAGGAGAGTCCCACCATCTGGACCACCAGCGTAATAGTGCCTTTTTCGATGTCTGCAGCAGCAATGGTCAGTGGCATACGCTCACCTTTCTTGCCTACACGTACGATGACGAAGTTACCAGCCTTGCGGCTCTTGGCAATTAGTGGTGCCTCGATCTCAAAAAGGAAGACTTTTTCCGAGAACTGTTCTTTTCTAATTATTTTATTCATTTTTGTTTAGTTTAGGTCGATGAAAATTTAGTCGATGATGTCGCAACCCATATAGGGAATGAGGGCAGCAGGAATTTTAATGCCGTTCTCCGTCTGGTTGTTTTCCAACAGGGCTGCCACGATACGGGGCAAAGCGAGAGCCGAGCCATTCAAGGTATGGCAGAGTTCTGGCTTCTTGCTGCCCTCAGGACGATAGCGGCACTTCAGACGGTTGGCCTGATAGGTGTCGAAGTTAGATACTGACGAGACCTCGAGCCAGCGACCTTGAGCCTCAGAATAGACCTCGAAGTCGTAGCAGATGGCAGAGGTAAAACTCTGGTCACCGCCGCAGAGTAACAGGATACGATAGGGGAGTTCGAGTTTCTTCAACAATCCTTCTACATGAGCCAGCATTTCCTTGTGACTTTCCTTGGAGTGTTCGGGCTTGTCGATGCGAACAATCTCAATCTTCGAGAACTCATGCAGACGGTTCAATCCGCGTACATCCTTGCCATACGAGCCTGCCTCGCGACGAAAACATTCCGTATAGGCGCAATTCTTGATGGGCAAATCCTTCTCGTCGAGGATGACATCACGGTAGATATTTGTCACAGGAACCTCGGCAGTAGGAATCAGATAGAAGTCGTCTACTTCACAATGATACATCTGTCCTTCCTTATCAGGCAATTGTCCTGTGCCGTAGCCGGAGGCAGCATTCACCACCGTCGGTGGCATGATCTCTGTGTAACCGGCTTTGTTGGCTTCTGCGAGGAAGAAGTTTATCAGGGCGCGCTGCAACTGGGCACCCTTGCCGATATAGACAGGGAAACCGGCACCGGTGATCTTTACACCCAGATCGAAGTCGATGAGGTTGTATTTCTTGGCGAGTTCCCAGTGGGGCAATGGATTGGCAATACCTAATGAAGGGTTCACATCCCAATTGCCAACAGTATCTGCATCCGTACATTCTTTAAGATTTGACTTTACCACATGATTATCCTCGGCGACACGACCCTCGGGCACCTCATCGTAGGGGATGTTCGGAATTTGGCAGAGTAGGGTGGTCATCTCTTCCTGTGCCTTGGCCATCGTCTCGTCGAGTTGTTTTGACTTCTCTTTGAGTTCGGCCACCTGTTGCTTCACCTGTTCAGCATGGTCTTTCTGGCCTTCCTTCATAAGTTTACCAATCTGACCAGAAAGTTGTTTCTGCTCATTCAGACATTTGTCCAGTTCCTGTTGGGCCTCACGACGTTTTTTGTCAACGGCCAGTACCTGGTCAATGGCTTCTTTAGCATTCGGGAAATGCTTCTTTTCCAAGCCTTTGACCACACGTTCAGTTTGCTCACTGATGAGTTTGAGTGTTAACATATAAAATACGTATTATTAAGTTGAATTCAATTCTAGTTTGCAAAATTAATGTTTTTTGCCGATACTACAAAATAAATAACCATAAAAAAGCAGAAATCCCGCTCTCCGTAGGAGAGTGGGACTCTGTTGTTTGTTTGGAATAAGTTTTTTCTTGTTTGAAAATAATTAGGCCTCAGCGTTTGGAATCACCGAAACAACGCTCTTGTTGCGTGCGCCTTTGTGGAACTGAACGGTTCCGTCAACGAGGGCGAACAAGGTGTCATCCTTACCGATGGCTACGTTGTTACCAGGATTGTGCTTTGTACCACGCTGGCGAACAATGATGTTACCAGCCATGCACTGCTGACCGCCGAAAATCTTAATGCCCAGTCGCTGAGCAGCACTCTCGCGACCGTTCTTAGAACTACCTACACCTTTTTTATGAGCCATTTCTAAGTCCTCCTAACTTTAAGCGATTACTGATTTAACTTCAACCTGTGTGAACTGCTCACGATGACCGTTGCGCTTACGAGAGTCCTTGCGACGCTTCATCTTGAAGACAATCACCTTGTCGCCCTTTACGAGCGGGTTCACAACTTCACATACTACTTTTGCTCCCTCTACGGTCGGAGCACCTACCGTCACTGCACCGTCAGCATCTACGAGCAGTACCTTGTCAAATTCAACAGTCTTGCCTTCTTCGGCATCCTTGATGTGGTGAACGAAGAGTTTCTGACCCTGTTCTACCTTAAACTGCTGACCCTGAATGTCTACAATTGCGTACATTATTATATTGTATTAAAGGGTTTTTTCCGCGAGGCGGTGTACGTCCGTACACACTTCACTCAGCCCCTACGGACTCTAATCGGGGTGCAAAGGTACTAAATAAATAAGAAATGAGAAATTAGAAATGGGAAATGGTAATCACTTTTAGGAAAGTTTAACTATTTCATGCGGGGACAAAAATAAAGCGACGACTTTCGCAAGCAATCGCTCCTTATCTTCAATAGGTATTAGCTTCCTAAGGTAAAAAGATTGTTTTCAGGATAACGGTTGCAAAGGTATGGAGTTTTTTTGGAACAGCCAAACTTTTTTGTAACTATTTTCCACTCCTATCATCTGTGCGCCCGCACAACGTACAAATTTATCAAATATTAACAAAAAAATCGTGCAATCGATTGTTTTTTCTCGACGAAATTTGGAATTTTATCGACGAAATCCTATTAGGTCAATCTTCATCCTTGGTTGCTTCACCATTAGAGGTCTCTATTGGCTCAGGATTTGTCTCAGGAGTCTCGGCAGGCTCAATGGGCTTTTGTATAGGATTTCCTTCTTCATCCAGTTCAATGTATTCATCAATTCCTTCGTAACCAAGTGAATCGATGCCAATAGAGTCTGAATCCGCCACGTGATAGGTATAGGCACAGTTCATATACATCTCCTGACGGATATTCTCATCCTTCGGATTGCCAAACTTGGCGTGATACTGCTTGAAATTGGGATCTCCTAATACACTCTGGAAGAAATAGCCACAGATTGGTAGGGCCGTACGAGAGCCTTGTCCCAACTGACCTGTGCGAAAGTGGATGCTACGGTATTCACCACCGACCCAGGCGCCGGCTACGAGTTTGGGTGAGACACCGACGAACCATGCATCTGAATGGTTGTTCGACGTACCTGTCTTACCGCCAAACTCCGTGTCTTTATCGTAGACACCGACATAACCCCATAGACTCATCGACGTACCACCGCGCTCACGTAGTCCGCCTAACAGCATTTGTTGCATCAGATAGGCACTCTTATAGGGAATGGCTTGACGCTGTTCCGTTGGACCGGTATAGATTTCATTGCCATCCCTGTCGAGAATACGTACTACCAGCACCGGCTCATGCATCTTACCATCGTTGGCAACGGTACAATAACTGTTCACCAGTTCTAAGAGATTCACATCACTTGAACCTAAAGCCAGTGACGGTGTAGGATCCAATTTACTCTTGATACCCATATTATGGGCTGTATTCACGATATTCTGGATACCGACTTCCTGTCCCAATTTCACGGCAATGGAATTGACGCTTTGGGCAAAGGCCACTTTCAAAGGCATAGAATCACCGGTAAAGTAGCCATTGGCATTAGTAGGCGCCCAGGTGGTCTCTGCTTTCTTTGCCGGATTCCATGCTTTCATGGCGAAGTAGGAGTCCATACGACGGTCACACGGGGTGAGACCCTGATTCATAGCCTCGGTATAGACGAAGAGTTTAAACGTGGAACCAGGCTGACGCATCGCTGTTACCTTGTCGTATTTCCACGACTTGAAATCCACATCGCCCACCCATGCTTTCACATGTCCTGTCTCTGCTTCCATCGCTACAAAACCACAATGCATGAAATGCACCATATAGCGGATGGAGTCCAACGTCGACATTTCCTTCTCAATCTGACCACCATCATAGTCAAAGACCTTCACCTTGTGGGGTTGGTTCAGGTAATAGTTGATAGAGTCTTTGTCACCGTTGAACTTCTTCGTGAGGTATTTGTAGACAGGCTGCCGCTTGGCAATGTCCTCGATGAAATTCCTGATTTCTTGATGGTTCTCATCCTGCCAAGGGTTTGTGTTGCCCCAATGCGAGTTGAAGTTATTCTGCACTTGGCGCATCTGCTTACGTGCCGCCTCTTCAGCATATTTCTGCATACGGGTGTCAATGGTAGTGTATATCTTCAAACCCTCAGTATATAGGGCATTGCGATTGTCGAAGTATTCCTCGCACCAGCCTCTCAGATAGTCGGCCACCGCCTCGCGGAAGTAGTTAGCATCACCGTCGTATGCTGACTCCACGCTGTAATCGAGTTTGATGTCGAGTTGTTTCAGCGAGTCGCAGACGTCAGCGGTGATGTCGCCATGCTGCTGCATGAGGTCGAGCACGATGTTCCGGCGCTTCAACGAGTTTTCGGGGTTAATCAGCGGATTATAATAAGTGGTGGCCTTCAACATACCCACGAGGATGGCAGCGTTTTCAGCGGTCAGATCCTGAGGCTTGCAGTTGAAATAGGTCTTACAGGCCGTCTTGATGCCAAAGGCATTAGAACCAAAGTCCACCGTGTTAGCATATTGCGTCAGGATCTCTTCCTTGGTAAAGAAGAACTCCAATTTATAGGCCGTTATCCACTCCTTGCTCTTCATGATGAGCATCTTGATGCCAGGGATATTGCCTAACAGACCAGTGGAATATTCGCTTCGTGTACGGAAGAGGTTCTTTGCCAACTGCTGGGTGATGGTGGAGGCTCCTCGTGCATCATGGTGCAGGATATACTCCTTGGCTACGGCTGCAAAGGCGGTAAAGTCGATGCCATGATGGTGGTAGAATCGTTCGTCTTCCGTGTCAATCAATGCCTTCCAAAACACGGGATTCACCTCTTCGTAAGTTACGGGGGTACGGTTCTCGCTGAAATATTTGCCTATTTGAACATTGTCGGCACTATAAATGATCGATGCCTCCGCAGGGCGCTTGTTTTTGATGGTCGACATGGAGGGTGACTTACCGAAGAGCCAGAGGAAATTAGTATCGACGGCACCCAGATAGAGAAAGAATGCTGCCACCAATGAAACCAAGCCTACCAATATTTTGACATACCAGGGACGGCCCTTATACAGACTCTTATACCAAGGCCATATACCCTTTATCCAACCTATGACTTTACCAAATAACTCTTTCATAATTATATAGATAATATGTAGTTAATGATATCCTTTTTCTGATCTGGATGAAACCATTTCACTTGTTCGTCTTTCTTATACCATGTCAGTTGCTTGCGGGCATACCGACGGGTATTTCCCTTGATGCGTTCTACGGCTTCATCCAATGTCCATCGCCCTTCTAAATACTCAAACAGTTCTTTATATCCGACTGTGTTCAAGGCGTTTAAGTGCTTCAAGTCAAATAACCCCTTCGCTTCTTCCAGAAATCCATTCTCCATCATCTTGGTCACGCGGGCATTGATCCTGTCGTAGAGTTCCTGACGCTCGCGGTTCAGTCCTATCTTGATGATACGGAAGGGTCGTTGTTTCTGCTCCCGTTTGCGGAATGAGGTATAGGTCTTACCCGTCATTGTACAGATTTCAAGGGCGTGTACCACCCGCTTGGGATTCTGCCTATCAACGATTTCGTAATACTCAGGATCGAGTCGTTGTAGTTCCTCACAGAGATGCTCCAACCCTTCTTCCTGCAATCGTTGCTTCATCGTCATGCGAGTCTCATCGTCAATCGTCGGGATATCGTCGATACCATTGCATACCGCATCAATATACATCATACTTCCACCTGCCATCAGGGCATAGTCATGTGTCTTAAACAATGTTTCGAGCAGTGTCATCACCTGTTGCTCATAGAGTGAGGCACTGTAATAGTCCTCCAAACTCAGTGTCCCGACGAAATAATGCTTTGCTTCTCGTCTCTCCTCATCAGTAGGACAGGCCGTGCCTATTTTCAGTTCCTTGTAAATCTGCCGGGAATCGGCATTGATGATGGGGATGCCGAAGTATTTGGCTATGTCTATACAGAGACGCGTCTTGCCGACGGCTGTGGGGCCTGTGATGACGATGAGCGTTTTATCCAATTACCTGATGACTCCGCGTTTTGAGTTTTCGATGAAGGAACAGATATATTCCACTTCCTTCGAATCGGGGAACTGCTCACGGGCCATTGCCACACCATCCTTCAACACACCCTGAGAGTAGATGATACGATAGGCCTCGTGGATGGCCTCAATGGCCTCACGGGAGAAGCCACGACGACGCAAGCCTACTAGGTTCACACCGGCATAGCGTACAGGCTCTTTACCGGCAAGGACGTAAGGAGGAATATCCTGGCTGGTACGTGTGCCGCCCTGGAACATGATATAACTGCCCACATGACAGAACTGGTGGAAAAGACAGGTGGCGGAGATGATAGCGAAGTCATCGACGATAACCTCACCGGCGAACTTCGTGGAGTTGCCAATGATGCAGCCATTGCCAATCACACAGTCGTGGGCCACGTGCATATTCTCCATTAACAGGTTACCATTGCCTACAACGGTCTTACTCTTCGAGGCCGTACCACGCGAGATGGTTACATTCTCGCGGATGGAATTATTGTCGCCAATCTCACAGGTAGTGTCCTCACCTTGGAACTTCAAATCTTGGGGCTTCGTAGAGATGGATGCTCCTGGGAAGAATTCGTTGTTGTTGCCGATGCGGGCACCATAGTGGATAGTTACATTGTTCAGAAACTTATTGTTGTTGCCAATAACCACGTTCTTGTCAATGACACAGAAGGGACCGATAATATTGCCGTCGCCCAGGATTGCTTCGGGATCTACAACGGCCATAGGATGTATCTGATTAGCCATATATTATTTGTTCTTTACGATTTGAGCGGTAAATGAGGCCTCTGCTACCACCGAGTCGCCCACGAAGATATATCCCTTCATTGATGAGATGCCGTGACGGACGGGTGCCAGTAGGTCAACCTTGAAGATGAGTGTATCGCCAGGTACCACTTTCTGACGGAACTTCACATCGTCAATTTTCATGAAATACGTGCTCCAGCGCTCCGGCTCTTCGAGGGTATTCAGCACTAAAAGTCCGCCGCATTGTGCCATCGCCTCAATTTGCAATACACCTGGCATGACGGGCTCCTGTGGGAAATGACCCTGGAAGAAAGGTTCGTTTGAGGTGATGTTTTTAATACCGACAATGGTAGTGGCACCGAGAGAGATTACTTTATCCACTAACTGCATGGGATAGCGGTGGGGCAGGAGTTCGCGGATGCGGTTCACATCCATCACAGGTTCCTCGTTAGGGTCATAGAAAGGTGCTTGAATCTCGTGTTTGCGGATTTCCTTTCGCATCAGGCGGGCAAACTTGTTGTTGATGCTATGACCTGGACGGGTAGCGATGATACGACCCTTGATGGGCTTGCCGATGAGGGCCATGTCGCCGACGATGTCAAGCAACTTGTGACGTGTACACTCGTTCTCCCATACCAGCGGCTTGTGCTGGATATAACCCAGGTCGTTGGCATCACGGTGCTCCACGTGTAGCATATCAGCCAACATGTTAAGACGCTCCTGAGTGGTCTGGCGCTCATAGATGACTATGGCATTGTCCAAGTCACCTCCCTTAATGAGGTTTGCTTGCAGCAAAGGCTCAATATCGCGTACAAAGACGAAGGTACGAGCAGGAGCAATTTCGGTTGGGAAATCCTCCACCTTGTTGACGGTGGCAAATTGAGAGTTGATAAACTTCGACTCAAACGAGCACATGACAGTGAGCGAGAACTCGTCGTCGGGCAGGATAGTAATGCATGAACCTGTCTTCTCGTCTTTTACTTCTATCTTCTTACGGATGATATACCAGTCTTTCGGCGCATTCTGCTCCTCAATACCCACCTCCTTAATCTTGTCAACATATTGGATGGCTGATCCGTCAAGAATAGGGAATTCTGGGCCGTTTACCTGCATCAGGCAGTTGTCGATACCTAAGGCATATAGCGCTGCCAGTCCATGCTCCACGGTTGACACCCTTGCATCTCCCTTACCAAGCACCGTACCGCGCTGCGTATCGACCACATTCTCCGCAATGGCATCGATGATGGGTTCTCCATCCATGTCGATACGCTGAATCTTATAACCGTGATTTTCTGGGGCAGGGTTGAATGTCACAGTCAAGTTCAGACCTGTATGCAGTCCCTTGCCAAATAGAGAGAAACTGCCTTTCAGTGTTTTCTGTTTCATATCTTAGTCTTTCTTTTTAAGTTCATCAATTTCACGCTGAAGTTGGGCTATCTGCCGATACATATCGGGTAGTTTGGCATCGAGTGCACGGGCCTTGAAGTACATCTTCGGATTGACGGCAGGTGAGCCAATCAACTGCTCTCCGTCGCCCTTGGTATTGCCGATCACACCACACTGGGCTCCAACGAAGGTCTTGTCTGCCACATGGATATGACCAGAGAAACCGGCCTGTCCACCCACCATGCACCAACTGCCTATCTTCGTGCTGCCAGCCATACCAACCTGTGCCGACATCACGGTGTTCTCGCCGATCTCACAGTTGTGGGCCACCTGAATCAGGTTGTCCAACTTCACACCCTTATGGATGACGGTCTGTCCCATCGTCGAACGGTCGATACAGGTGTTGGCACCAATCTCCACATTATCCTCGATCACCACAATACCTATCTGCGGAATCTTGTTGTAGCCCTCAGTGTTTGGTGCGAAGCCGAAGCCGTCAGCACCGATCACGCTACCAGCATGGATTGTTACATTATTTCCCAATTTACAACCCTGATAGATGGTCACGTTCGGAAAGAGCGTACATTTCTCACCAATTGTCACACCGTCGCCAACTACCGTATGGGGATAGATTTGGGTTCCATCACCAATCATGGCTCCGTCACCGATTACGGCAAAGGCACCGATATACACATCCTTGCCAATCGTGGCTTTATCCGAGATATAGGCATGAGGCTCCACACCCGTCTTACGGGGTTTCATAGACTCATACAACTGCAACAGTCTGGCTACACTCTCGTAGGCATTCTTCACGCGGATCAACGTGGTGGCAACAGGTTTCTCCAGTTCCACATCCTCGTTGATAAGTACCACGCTCGACAGTGTATCATAAAGATAATGGGTGTATTTCGGATTTGAGAGAAACGAGATGGCTCCCGGCTTTCCCTCTTCGATTTTAGCGAAAGTATTAACGGTAGCCTGTTCGTTGCCCTCCACATGACCACCAATCATTTCGGCTATTTGCTTAGCAGTAAATTCCATGTCCTTTACAATTTATGGCCGCAAAGTTAGCAAAAATTATCCAAAACGCTGATAACAGAGGTAATATTTTCTTATTTTTTTAGAAAGTAATTGAACATTTAGCAATTCTGATGCCTCAGAAATATCGCGAATCGTACCATCTTTGTAAAGTATTGCGATGTTATCATCCTCCACGTTGTACATGTCTTTCGAGATGGTGTTCACACTCATCAGGTAGTGGGCGTCCTCAATGGGAATATGCAGTTTTTGGGCAATCATCTCCCGTAATTCCTGTTTTCTCGTCTCTGGAATAGGTTCCTCATGCACCTCTACCTTGAAGATACGGCGGTCCAACATGTCGGTGGCCAAGGTCGACAGTATCTTGTCGTCATGGTGCTTCCATGCCTTCATCGCACTCCAGATGTCTGAATCATCGAGTTCACTGTAGTATGTCAGTGCCTCTGGATGGATAGTAAACCAGTGGGCATCCACGTCATTGTGTAGGAAATAGAGTAGGGCAGGCGAAGCGAACACCTCCTGTCCCATCCGTATCAGATCCTTGGCACGTGTCAACATGTTCACCAACACTTTTTCATAGGCCACACAGGTACGGTGCAGATACACCTGCCAGTACATCAGTCGTCGTGTGGTGAGGTAGTTTTCCAACGAATAGATGCCCTTATGTTCCACTACAAGCGAGTCGTCTACCACATTGAGCATCTTGATGATACGTGCGGAACCGATATTTCCTTCTGTTACGCCTGTATAGAACGAGTCACGCCGTAGATAGTCCAGTCGGTCCATATCCAACTGACTTGAAATCAACTGGTGCAGGAAGTTCTTTGGATAGTCGCCTTTGAAGATACTGATTGCGAGATTCAGTTGTCCATTGAAACATTTGTTGATCTCTTCCATCATCAGCAGCGAGATGTCTTCGTGCGAGATACCATGTATCAGGGTGTTCTCCAAAACATGCGAGAAAGGCCCGTGCCCAATGTCGTGCATCAGAATAGCAGCCTCCACGGCTTCTGCCTCCGAATCGAATATGAAGTTACCCTTCTCCTGTAGCGAGCGTACCGCCTCCGTCATCAGGTGGAAGGCACCAAGCGAATGTTGGAAACGCGTATGTCTTGCACCTGGATAGACCACCGATGCCAGACCCAGTTGATTGATACGGTTCAGGCGCTGAAACAACGGATGCTCTACGATGCCGTAGAGCAGTCCGCGAGGTATCTTGATAAACCCGAATACTGGGTCGTTGATGATCTTAGGGTTGTTCATCCAACACTTCTATTTCCGATTTTTCAGTTCGTTGGCCATTTGCTGTTGGAGTTCCTGGGCTTTCTGGGCGGCAACTTCGGCGAAGTCCTCACCATTAGAGGCATAGATGATGCCGCGGGAGGAGTTGACGAGTAAGCCGCATTCATTGGTCATGCCGTAATGACAGACCTCTTCCAGTGAACCACCTTGGGCACCAACCCCTGGGACGAGCAGAAAATGGTGGGGAACGATGTCACGGATATCCTCGAACATCTTGCCCTGTGTGGCACCGACGACGTACATCATGTTTTCCTCAGTACCCCATTGCTGCGAGGTTTTCAGTACCTTTTCAAAGAGGCGTTCACCTTTAAAGACGCCTGGTCCCCATCTGCCGACGAGGGGTGTATGGAGGGGAGTGAGTTGGAAATCCTGTGAACCCTTATTGGATGTCAGAGCCAACAGAATTACCCACTTGCCATCATAGCCGAGGAAAGGTGTCACCGAGTCTTCGCCCATGTAGGGGGCAACGGTGAGGGCATCTACATCATACTGCTCGAAGAATGTCTTGGCGTACATCTTTGAAGTGTTACCGATATCACCGCGCTTGGCATCAGCGATGATGAAGTGATTTGGATATTCCTCTTTCAGGTAGTCAATGGTGGCTTCGAAGGCCAATATACCGTCTACACCGTAGGCTTCGTAGAAGGCGAGATTAGGCTTGTAGGCCACGCAGTAAGGCGCTGTAGCATCGATGATGAGGGCATTAAACTCACAAAGGGCACGGAAGATATAGTCCTCGCCATCGTGGCTTTTCGCCTCGTCGATGATACACTGGGGAATCTTGTTGATATCGGTGTCGAGACCGACGCAGAGGAAACTCTGCTTCTCGAAAATCTGGTTTATCAGTTCCTGTCTTGTCATAACTCTGTTTTGTTGGTTGCTGTGGTACAGCAACATACTATAATTCTGCTTCTTTCATGCGTTCTGCATTCTCGGCTACGGTGAGGGCATCGATCATAGCCTGAATGTCGCCACCGAGAAAGCCTTGCAGGTCATGGGTGGTGTAGCCGATACGGTGGTCGGTGACACGCCCCTGAGGGAAGTTGTAGGTACGGATCTTCGCAGAGCGGTCGCCTGTACTCACAAGACTCTTACGGCGTGAGGCGATGTCATCCATATACTTCTGGTGCTCTTTGTCGTAGATGAAGGTATAGAGGCGCGAGAGGGCACGCTCCTTATTCTTGGGCTGGTCACGCGTTTCTGTACACTCGATGAGGATTTCCTCTGTCTCTCCGGTGTTGGGATTTTTCCACATATAGCGCAGGCGCACACCAGATTCCACCTTGTTCACGTTCTGGCCACCGGCACCTGATGAACGGAAGGTATCCCACTTGATCTCACCCTCGTTGACATGCACTTCGAACTTATCGGCCTCAGGCAGTACGGCTACTGTAGCGGCTGATGTATGCATGCGTCCCTGTGTCTCTGTGGCAGGCACACGCTGTACACGGTGTACACCCGACTCATATTTCAGAGTGCCATAGACATCGGCACCACTGACGGCGAAGTCGATTTCCTTATATCCGCCTACGGCTCCTTCTGAGACGCTGGTAATGGAGAGTTGCCAACCCTTTGAGTCGCAATAACTCTTGTACATCTTAAACAGGTCGCCAGCAAACAGGCAGGCTTCGTCGCCACCCGTTCCGGCACGGATTTCCATCTGTACATTCTTGGCATCCTCAGGATCCTTGGGAATGAGGGCAATCTTGATTTCTTCCTCTAATCGAGGCTGTAGGGCTTCGTTGGTGGCCAGTTCTTCGCGGGCCATCTCCTTCATCTCGGGATCGTCCTCGTTTGCGAGGATATCCTTGGCCTCCTTGATACCGTTAAGACAGGCGATATAACGCTTGCGGGCATCCATGATGTCCCCCAAGTCCTTATATTCCTTGGTGAGTTTAACAAAGCGGTTCTGGTCGGCAATCACGTCGGGGTCGGTAATTAACGTCGATACCTCCTCAAAGCGTGCCTCCAGTCCGTCAAGTTTTTGTAATATACTGTTATTGTCCATATTTTTAAGATGGGCTAAATGGGTTTAATAGGTGAAGGTGCCGAACTCGCTTTGGATGGTGAGGCTCTTCGGGCCTTCCTCGATGTGTCCCACTACTTGTGCTTCGATATTGAAGGATTTGCTGATGGCGATGACTTGCTCTGCCACTTCAGGACGGACATAGATCTCCATACGATGCCCCATGTTGAACACCTGGTACATCTCCTTCCAGTCTGTGCCGGAACACTCGTGGATGGCCTTAAACAGAGGAGGAACAGGGAACATGTTGTCCTTCACCACACGGCAGTTGTCGTTTACGAAATGTAAGACCTTTGTCTGGGCACCGCCGGTACAATGCACCATACCGTGAATCTCAGGACGCAGTTCGTCGAGCAGGCGCTTGATGACAGGGGCGTAGGTACGGGTTGGCGAGAGCACCAGTTGTCCCATATCGGGCAGTTTTGTTTGTTGACATGCCATGTCAACATACGGGACGGCATCCGTCAGTTTGTATTTTCCACTGTACACCAGTTCATCGGGTACGGCATGGTCATAACTCTCAGGATAGTTTTCTGCCAGATATTTGGCGAAGACATCGTGACGCGCTGAGGTGAGACCATTGGAGCCCATGCCGCCGTTATATCGCTTCTCATAGGTGGCCTGACCGGTGCTGGATAGTCCTACGATAACATCACCTGGACGGATATTTGCGTTGTCAATGACATCACTTCTTTTCATACGACAGGTAACGGTGGAATCAACGATAATCGTGCGTACCAAATCACCCACGTCGGCTGTTTCACCACCAGTGGGATAAATACCGATTCCCATCTCACGCAACTCTGCCAACAGTTCATCGGTACCATTGATAATAGCCGAGATTACCTCACCAGGAATGAGCATCTTGTTGCGCCCGATGGTACTGCTAACGAGGATGTTGTCCACGGCACCCACACAGAGCAGGTCGTCTGTATTCATCACGATGGCATCCTGGGCGATCCCTTTCCATACGGAGAGGTCGCCGGTCTCCTTCCAGTACATATAGGCGAGGGCCGACTTCGTGCCGGCACCGTCGGCGTGCATGATGTTGCAGTACTCTGGATCTCCGCCCAATATGTCGGGGATGATCTTGCAGAACGCCTGTGGGAAGATACCCTTGTCGATGTTCTTAATGGCGGCGTGTACATCTTCTTTGGCAGCGCTCACGCCTCGCATCATATATCTGTTGTCCATTGATTTACAATTTGTGGATTTACATTTTACTATTTTTCTTTTCCATTCCAGAACTCCCATGAGGCAAAGGCCTGGAGAAGGAGCATTTCAAGACCATTCTTCACGTTGGCACCACGTTCCAGACCTTTACGCATAAAGAGTGTCTGGTCAGGGTTGTATATCAGGTCGTAGAGGATGGTGTGACTGTCCATCGCCTCATAGGGCAGTTCAGGACACTCTTCGGTTTTCGGATACATACCCAACGGCGTACAATTGACAATAACATTGTATTCCTTGATGACCTCGGGTGTGATCATCTTGTACTGGATGGTTTCCGGACGTTCATAGCGACTGACGAACACCGTTTCCAGTCCCAATGACTTGAGTCCGAAGTTGATGGCTTTGGAGGCACCGCCCGTGCCGAGTATCAGGGCTTTCTTGTGCCATTTCTTGTCGAGCATGGACTCGATGCTCTGCGTAAAGCCGATGACATCGCTGTTGAAGCCTTTCAGGATGGTCTTATTGCCTTCGTGGGTAACACGGATGACATTCACGGCACCGATGGCCCTGGCCTCAGGACTGATGCTGTCGAGGAACTCGATGACCTTCTCTTTGTAGGGAATGGTGACGTTGAGCCCACGGAGTTCGGGGTTCTTGGCAATGACTTCCGGCAGTTCATCGATGGTCGGAATCTCAAAATTCACATACTTGGCATTAATCCCCTCATCGGCAAACCTCTGGTTGAAGTAACTGATGGAGAAAGAGTGGCCAAGTGGGTAGCCTATCAGTCCGTATTTATCCATATTTTCATTATTTATTTAGTTGCGAAATACATCGTACAGATACCGAATGTGAGACGTTGGAAGACTGCCTCGCGGAATCCGGCTTTCTTCAGAATATCCGTCATCTGCTCTCCCTGTGGGAAGGCTTCGATGGTCTTTGTCAGATACGTATAGGCACTGGTGTCCTTGCTGATGAGTCGTCCGTAGACGGGCAGGACGGTGTGCGCATAGACGTGGAAGAGTTGTTTCATCGGTGTGCTGACGGGTGAGGTCAGTTCCACGATACTCAGGTGTCCTCCGGGTTTCAGCACCCGACACATCTCACGGAGCCCTTTGTCGAGGTCGGCGAAGTTGCGAATGCCAAAGGCGGCAGTCACCGCATCGAAAGTGCCATCAGGGTAGGAGAGTGCCAGACAGTCTTCTTTTTCAAAAGAGATGATGTCCTGTAGTCCTTTTTCCTTTACCTTCTGTCGTCCGATATCCATCATTCCCTCGCTGATGTCTGCACCCACCAGATGTCGGGGTTTCAGCATCTCGGCAGCGAGGATGGCAAAGTCGCCGGTGCCTGTGGCAATGTCAAGGAGCGTCTGGGGCTTGTGGGGCTCCAATTGTCGGATGGCCTTCTTCCGCCAACCTTTATCGATGTCCCAGGAGAGACGGTGGTTTAGTTTGTCGTAGGTGGGGGCGATGTTGTCGAACATCTGCTCCACCTGCTGCGCCTTTTCACCTTCGCCATAGGGTTTGATTCTCTCCTGCTGGTACATAATTTAGGGTTTTCTAGGCAATCCTAGGCGATCCTAGGCGATCCTAGGATTTCCTATATTTTAGATAATCACTGACGTTCTTCTCGATGCGGGCGGCGATATCACCGTCGCTGGTCTCACGCTCGAAGCGCTCGCCTACGATATGCTCATAGAGTTCGATATAGCGCTCTGAGACGCTCTCGGCATATTCATCGGTAATCTCGGGCATCACCTGTCCGGGTTCGTTCATGAAGTGATGTTCGATGAGCCATTGGCGCACAAACTCCTTCGAGAGTTGGCACTGGGGCTCGCCCTTGGCGAATTTCTCCTCGTAACCTTCAGCATAGAAGTAACGTGAGGAGTCTGGAGTATGGATCTCGTCGATGAGATATACCTTTCCGTCGCGCTTGCCGAACTCATATTTTGTATCCACGAGGATCAGGCCGCGCTTGGCAGCGATCTCCTGTCCGCGCTTGAAGATACGGCGGGTGTAGTCCTCCATGATCTCGTAGTCTTCTTTTGACACAAGTCCCTGGGCGATAATCTCTTCTTTGGAGATATTCATGTCGTGACCCTCGTCAGCCTTCGTCGTAGGCGTGATGATAGGCTCGGGGAAGCGCTGGTTCTCACGCATACCGTCGGGCAGTTTCACACCACATAGTTCGCGGCATCCGTTCTTGTACTCACGCCAGGCAGAGCCAGTCAGGATGCTGCGGATGATCATCTCCACGCGGAATCCCTCGCACTTCAGACCGACAGTAACCATAGGATCGGGGGTGGCGAGTTTCCAGTTAGGACAGATGTCGGTGGTGGCATCCAGGAACTTGGCGGCAATCTGATTGAGTACCTGCCCCTTGAAGGGGATGCCCTTCGGCAGTACCACGTCGAATGCCGAGATACGGTCGGTGGCGACCATCACCATCAGGTCGTCGTTGATGTTATACACGTCACGGACCTTGCCGTGATACACACTCTTCTGACCTTCAAACTTGAAATCAGTCTTTGTTAATGCTTTCATTGCTATCTTTGTCTTTATCGAATTGTTCGTAAGCGTTGACGATTCTCGTCACGAGTTTGTGGCGGACGATGTCCCGGCGGTCGAGGGTGACGATGCCGATGCCTTCCACACTATTTAATATGTGCAGCGCCTCGATGAGTCCGCTCTTCTGTGAGTGGGGGAGGTCGATCTGCGTCATGTCGCCGGTGATAATCATCTTCGTGTTCCAACCCATACGGGTGAGGAACATCCGGATCTGTGCCGGTGTGGTGTTCTGTGCCTCGTCGAGTATCACCACTGCATCGCTGAGGGTTCGTCCTCGCATGAAGGCAAGGGGCGCAATCTGGATGATGTGCTTCTCCATCATGTCCTGCAACTTCACCTGCGGCAGCATATCCTCCAAGGCGTCATAGAGCGGTTGCAGATAGGGGTCTATCTTATCCTTCATGTCACCAGGCAGGAACCCGAGTTTCTCCCCGGCTTCCACAGCAGGGCGCGACAGGATGATCTTCTTGGCAGTCTTTTCCTTCAGTGCCTTCACTGCCAGGGCGATGCTCAGATAGGTCTTTCCTGTACCGGCAGGACCCACGGCAAACACCATGTCGTTCTGTTCGTAGGCCTCAATCAGACGGTGCTGGTTTTCCGAGCGCGCCTTGATGGGCCGGCCTGACATCGAGTAGCACACCACATCGGCAGGCACGAAGTCGTTGGTACGCCGCCCTTTTACGATGTCGAGGATATCCTCGTCACCGATGGAGTTGAAACGGAGAATGTGTGTCCGCATCTTCTCCACGCTGTCCTCGAAGGCCACCATCTGTTCCTCGTCGCCTAAGACCCGAATCACATTGTCGCGTGCCATCACTCTCAGTTTCGGGTAGAGCGAACGGAGCATCTGCAGATGTCCGTTGCCAACGCCGTAGAACATGACGGGGTCTATATCCTCTAAAACGATATGCTTCTCTATCAACTTGTAAACAATTTACTATTTTGCGTGCAAAATTACAAAAAAAGCCACAGATTACATAGAATTCGGGGAAAAAATTGCTAACTTTGCACCCCAAATGAAGAAATTGCCGTTTAAACTGACAAAAAAGACATACCAAACGGGTTTTATGGTGGTGGTGCTGATACTGGCCTGTATCCGCTGGGCCTTCCCGTCGATAGCGGAAGGTGCTCAGACTTCGTTGGATTTCGAGGATGAGACCGCCGTCTCCTATGCCGGTATGCCCCATAAGATACGCTCTGTGTCCAACTATCAGACCTGTTTCCCTGATACTAATGCCGTACAATTAGTTGCTGCCCAGCGATGGGGGGTGAGTCCGGTGCGTGACCGTGAGGATGCGGAGTCACGAAAAAGGGAACTGGTGTATATCGACTCCAATCCCTATTATCATGTCGATAAACTCTATTCCAGCATTCCGTATCTCGTGCCCCATGCTGCTGTGCTCTTGCAAGATATCGGTGAGGCGTTCTTCGACAGTCTGTATGTAAAGGGACTGCCCTTACACCGTATCATTGTGACCAGTGTGCTGCGCTCCCAGGAAGATGTGGTGAAACTTCGTCGGCGGAATGGTAACGCCACGGAGAACTCCTGTCATTTGTACGGCACTACCGTCGACATCTGCTATAACC
Organism: Prevotella sp.; assembly: GCA_017551005.1. Taxonomy (GTDB): domain Bacteria; phylum Bacteroidota; class Bacteroidia; order Bacteroidales; family Bacteroidaceae; genus Prevotella. Next base: position 9,452 of record JAFZNI010000082.1, on the reverse strand, counting down.
GCTACGAAACGGTGGAGGATCCTGAAGGACCTGCACGCCGGGCTGTACGTAACGATACACTGAAATGGGTACTCTCAGAGGTGCTCCGTGATATGCGCGAACAGGGTAGGGTGTATATCAAGTACGAAGTGAAGCAGGGCTGTTTCCACATGACAGTAAGATAAAATGAAAAAGGCCTGCCCTTTGGCAAGCCTTGTGTGTTGCTGAGCGGAATACGGGAATCGAACCCGCCTCCCAGGCTTGGGAAGCCCGTGCACTACCGATGTGCTAATTCCGCGAATCCTGAATTCCAATCCTTTCACCTTTGGAGCCGATACCCGGACTCGAACCGGGGACCTACGCATTACGAATGCGTTGCTCTACCAACTGAGCCATATCGGCAACCCAAACCTACTATGAACTATATGAAACAAACTAACTTTGTACACCCGCAGGGGCTCGAACCCTGGACACCCTGATTAAGAGTCAGGTGCTCTACCAACTGAGCTACGGGTGCATCAATTTTTCAAAAATAAAGGAGGACCGCTTGCCTCCTCTTTGTACACCCGCAGGGGCTCGAACCCTGGACACCCTGATTAAGAGTCAGGTGCTCTACCAACTGAGCTACGGGTGCATCCTTTTTCTTTAGCGGGTGCAAAGGTACTCACTTTTCTCCATTCCACCAAATATTTTTCAAGTTTTCTTTCGAAAAAAGTGTTATTTCAACAAAAAAGACCGTATCAAACGGCCTTTTCTGTAGTTAAACACGTGTGGCATGGAAGCCTTCGATGTTCTCGTAGCGCCGTTTCATCATGCGGTTGTAGATGTTACGGAGCCAGATATTGCTGGTCACGATGAAGACGAGTCCCAGGACACACATAAAGATATAGGTGGCCGTCAGACCGACTGTCAGATAGCCCAAACCGAGGATGATGGCAGGTGCAAACATAATGGCAAACTCAATGCCGATCTGTACGCCGTTCTCGAAGTTGCCCTTGCCGGTCACCTTCAACTGCAACGGCAGCGTCTGCTTGTTGTAGACGGCCAACTGGAAGATGATAAAATGCATGCAGCCTCCCACGAGGAACATATAGGCAAAGAGCATCAGCAGGGTGAATTTGCCTGTAAAGACGGCTGGCAGCAGGATGACGAAGGGTACCACCAGTATACAGCAGTAGAACCAGAATTTCGCCTTGAGCACGGCGAGGATGTTTTCTTTCTGCGTCATCAGCAGGTCGATATAATTGCCTTCTTGTCCCATGATCTTGATGAGCGATGTCATGCTGTACAGGGCAAAGCAGTAGAGCAGCCAGAAATTCTTCATGATCACATTGTCGTAGATGTTGGTATAAGCGATAAGGGCAGAGAAGAAGGCCACCATCACGAGACTGAGGATACAGCGTGACTTCATGGTCCTGTTGCGGATGTTCGATTTCAACTCAATCTTCAGATATTCACCCACCAAACCGAAACGGTTGAAGAATTTAAACTGCGACACCTTCTTCAAGGCTTTTTCCGTCTTCTTCGATATCTCCTCATAGACATACTTGAACTGGAAATGGCGGTTCACGAAGAACACACCTGCAATCAGTAACAGCACAAGCGGCAACATCCACCAGGCCGTGCCGGCAGTCTGTAAGGCATCGCCGATTTTCTCGATACCCCTGCTGGCAGGTCTGATGAACAGCAGTGGGGCAAAGGGCAGCGCATAGAATGCGGCGGCAGCAATAAACCAGAGTGGACTCCTGTTGATGAGCGTACGGAAGAACAGATAGATCTGGCTGTTCAGGATGATGAGCAGCATCGAGAGGATGAGCACGTAGATGGTTGCCCAGAAACCGCCTGAAAAGAACAGAATGATGGAATAGGGGATAAACATACCCAGCCACAGGAAGTTGTAGCCGCTGAAATGCGAGGACACCAGGAAGCACTCGATGACGGAGTAGCGCGAGATGGGCATCAGGATATAGGGCTTTGCCATCATGGCCGGTGTGCTCTGGAAGATGAAACGCAACAGGAAGTCGATGGGCAGGATGATGAGCATCGCTGCTATCATCGTTCCAGGCTCACCATCGGCAGCATAACCGATAATGGCACCGTACATGATCAGGTAGATGATAAACATGGCCGCCAGGAAATAAACCAGTACCTTGGCCCATTTGTTTTGTTCAAAGACGGGACTGCGCTTCTCGCTCGTTTTGATATTCTTGCGCAGCAGTTTGAATAATTGTATCTTGTTCATAATGTTCATTGTTCAATGGTCAATGTTCAATGTTCAATCATCTAAGGTCTATGATTTCTGCTTGGGGGAAGTCTTTGGCATTAAACTGGAACAGTCCGTCGCTGAGGGTTGTGGCTTTCAGGCCGCTGATGAGGAGGACGCTCCATTTGCCGTTCTGCAGCATCTTCACATGGGTGGGACGATAACTGTTCTGATCCACGATGATATACATCTCCCGAATCTTCCTTTTTTTGTCGGTAGCCTTCAGATGTACCTCGTAGGAGTTGTTGACTTTCTTCGCCGAGAGTTTGAATCCCTTTTTATAGATATTGATGAAGTTATAGGGGTTGATGGCCTGCAACTCTTCCTCTGTGGGATTGCTTACGTTCACCTCGTCGTTCTGTTTCATGTAGGTCCACTGTGTCTTTCCGTCAAACCAGATGATGGCCTGCGGCGTGGAGGCGTGGAATTTCTTTCCTTTGATGGAGATGCTGCCAGAGGTGTTACCGAACTGTTTGCTGCGCATCTCGAAATTGGCCTGTACGCCATTGGGGTTACTCACGGTGGCAGCAGCCTTGTCGAGGATGCTCTTGGCACTCTCGGCACAAACAGATAAAGGTAAAAAGGTAAAAAGGTAAAAGGGTAAGACCATCTTTACCATCCACCGTACCCTGTTCATATATGCAATCTTCTTCATCTCAAACTATTTAAAAGGTTGTTCAAACTATTCTCGTCCTGAATCATCACCTCACGGGGCTTCGAGCCCATGGCGGTACCTACCACACCAGCCTTCTCCAACTGGTCCATCAGTCGGCCGGCACGGTTGTAGCCGATGGCGAACTTACGTTGGATGAGGGATGTCGAACCGCTCTGTTCACGGACAATCAGACGGGCGGCATCTTCAAAGAGCGGGTCCAGATGTACCATATCCACCTCTCTGTCTCCACCACCATCAATGTCGGCTTCTGGCATGTCTGGTTCAGGCAGTTCAAACGGCATGTTGTAACTCTGCTGGGAAGCGATGAATTCGTTGATTCTCTCCACCTCTGGTGTATCTACGAAAGCACACTGCACACGCACAGGCTCCGAGCCGTTGAGGAAGAGCATGTCGCCTCGTCCGATGAGTTGCTGGGCTCCTGTTCGGTCGAGGATGGTCTTCGAGTCGATGCCTGCGCTCACCTTGAAGGCAATACGTGCAGGGAAGTTGGCCTTGATATTACCAGTGATAATCGTCGTGGTGGGTCGCTGTGTGGCAATGATCATGTGAATACCGACGGCACGTGCCAACTGGGCTATACGGGCAATAGGCATCTCGATCTCCTTGCCGGCAGTCATGATCAGGTCGCCGAACTCGTCGATGATGACGACGATATAGGGCATATATCCGTGACCACCACGAGGTGGAATCTTACGATCCATGAATTTCTGGTTGTATTCCTTGATATTCTTGGCACGGACTTCCTTCAACAGGTCATAGCGGGTGTCCATCAGTTTACAGAGCGAGTTCAGCGTGCGCACCACTTTCGTCACGTCGGTGATGATCGGATCGGCTTCCTCGTCGGGCACCTTCGCCAGGAAGTGGTTGATGAGCGGGTTATAGATGGAGAACTCCACCTTCTTCGGGTCCACGAGTACGATCTTCAACTCTGCCGGATGCTTTTTATATAATAAAGAGGTGATGATGGCATTCAGTCCTACAGACTTTCCTTGACCTGTTGCACCGGCCACGAGCAGGTGTGGTGCCTTTGCCAGGTCGAACATATAGACTTCGTTGGTGATGGTCTTACCCACAGCACAGGGCAGTTCCATCTGACTCTCCTGGAACTTCTTCGAGTTAAGTATCGATTCCATCGACACGATGGATGGCTTGGCGTTAGGCACTTCGATACCCACAGTACCTCTTCCGGGCATTGGGGCGATGATACGGATGCCCAAAGCAGCGAGGCTCAGGGCGATGTCATCCTCCAAGTTCTTCACCTTGGTGATGCGGACACCAGGAGCGAGGGTGATCTCATAGAGGGTGATGGTTGGTCCTACCGTTGCCTTGATGCTCGATATCTCCACACCGAACGTGCGCAGCACCGACACGATACGGTCTTTGTTGGCGTTCTGCTCCGCCATGTCTATATAGGGCTTGCCATCGTTATCGTACTTCTTCAGAAGGTCGAGGGTGGGATAGCGGTAGTTCTCCAGGTCGCGCTTCGGGTCGTAAGGCTCCATATCCTTATAGTCGGTGTCAGCCAATGTGTTGGCGTCTGCCGTCTCTTCGTCGCCTTTGGCCTCCTCTACGACCATGTCGATGTCTCTTCCGGAGATTCCGGAGATTCCGGATCCCCCGGATGTTCCGGATTCCCCGGATAGTCCCGATATTCCGGCATCTCCAGATTTCCTGGCATCTCCGGCATCCTCGAAGCCCTTGTCATGTATCTTGGCTCCAGACTCCGTGAACTCCACGACCTGTGTGGCGGGATCATCAAACACTTTCGGGTCATCCTCCGTATTGATCATCTCATAGGGATCATCTTCGTCAGGATTGTTGTTCGTGATCTTGAATTTCACCTTGTCAAACAGTTTGGTGGGATTCAGAATCCTACGCAGGATATACACCGTCTCAGCACTGATCCAGGTGAGGAAAGCCAGTGCCGTGAGGGCCAGTAGGATGGTCAGGCCGGGCGCACCCACCAGGTTCTCAATCCACTGGCAGATGAAGACGCCGTGGTCGCCTCCGGGGTTGTAGCAGGCATCCACAAACAGGGGCGAGAGGAACTTGGCAAACGTCACGGAAGCCCAGACCATGATGATCATCATCGACATAAACCATTTCAGCAGGTTCACGCGGTATGCCTTGATCAGATGAACGCCCAACAGGATCAGGAACAACGGTATCAGGAACGAGGACAGTCCGAAACAGCACTTGATGAAATAATTGGAGAGGTAGGCTCCCAGTTTACCACAAGTATTGGCGAACACTATCTGGGGATTCATCAGTTCCCCTTCGCGGGCCGACTCTATCATCGTCTGGTCTGCTGCACCCGTCGAGAGATATGAGATAAAGGCTATCAGCATATAGACGGCTACGGCAATGATGATGAAGCCGACGAATATCCACAGGATCTCGTTCGAGAATATATTTTTCACCCCCAGTGCGTCAGCAAATCCAGAGGCCTGACTTGACCGTTTTTCTTTCTTCTTTTTAGCCATAATCAAATTACATTTCCGATTTTTCGTGCAAAAGTAGCGGAAAAATCCCACAATTCATCATTTTTTACCGATTTTTTTGTAATTTTGCACCTTGATAATGAAAAAGATCATCTATAACCGGTTCGCGAAGGACTGGATGGCAGAACTCCCGAAGGTCACATACGACAAGGACATCTTTGTCATTGTGACGCCGCAGCAGACGGAAAAAGCCGTCGATTACCTGCTATCCATGCCTATTCTCGGTGTCGACACCGAGACGAGGCCGTCGTTTACCAGAAAACAGCAGTTCAAGTGCTCGCTCTTGCAAGTGGCCACCCATCATAACTGCTTCCTCTTCCGTCTGAACTATACGGGCATGACGCCGGCCATCATCCGACTATTAGAAGATAAGACCGTACCTAAGGTGGGTCTCTCCTGGCACGACGACATCATGTCGCTCAAACGACTGAACAACTTTGAACCGGGCTATTTCATCGACATTCAGGACCACATGAAGGAGATAGGCATTCAGGACCTGAGTCTGCAAAAACTGTATGCCAACCTTTTTAACGAGCGTATCAGCAAGACCGAACGCCTCTCCAACTGGGAGCGCGATGTGCTGACTTCAAAGCAGAAGCAGTATGCAGCCATCGATGCCTGGGCCTGTATCCAACTCTATGAGGAGTTGCTGCGATTGGAAGAGACCGGCGACTATGAATTGCACACTTTGGAGATGGAACTCGAAATCGAAGAAGATTTTAGGATATATGAAGAACTTGCAACTCAAAAGGGGCAAGGAGGATAGTCTCCTGCGCTTTCATCCGTGGGTGTTCTCCGGAGCCATTCAGCAGGCTGACGCCGACCTTTCCGAAGGCGAGGTGGTCAGGGTTGTCAGGAGTGATGGTGCCTTTATGGCTGTAGGCCACTATCAGGCCGGTTCCATCGCCGTCCGCGTGCTTTCCTTCCGTGAGGTCGATATCGACGATAAATTCTGGTATTCCCGTCTGGAGTCAGCCCTGCAGATGCGTATTGCCATCGGTTTGGCAGACAGTCCGCAGAACAATACTTACCGTCTGGTGCATGGTGAGGGCGATCTGTTGCCCGGACTGATCATCGATGTCTATGGCAAGACCGCCGTCATGCAGGCTCACAGCATCGGTATGCACCTGAGTCGTGTACAGATTGCAGAGCAACTGGCCAAGGTGATGGGGTCTCGCATCGATAATATCTATTACAAGAGTGAGACGACGCTGCCCTTTATGGATAATATGGAGAACGGATTCCTTTATGGCGGTTCCCAGGAAAATACGGCGGTAGAGAACGGTCTGTTGTTCTACGTCGACTGGTTGCACGGACAGAAGACCGGCTTCTTCGTTGACCAGCGTGAGAACCGTGCGCTATTGGAAAAATACGCCAAAGACAAGCGAGTGCTGAATATGTTTTGCTATACGGGCGGTTTCTCCTTCTATGCCATGCGGGGTGGAGCCAAACTGGTCCATTCCGTCGACAGCAGTGCCAAGGCCATCGAACTCACCAATCGTAATGTGCAGTTGAATTTCCCCGGTGATCCTCGCCACCAGGCCTTCTGCGAAGATGCCTTTAAGTTCCTTGAAAATAATGGTCAATGTTCAATGGTCAATGGTCAATGGTCAATGGTCAATGGTCAATACGATTTAATCATCCTTGATCCGCCGGCCTTTGCCAAGCACCGTGGGGCCTTGCACAATGCCTTGAAGGGCTACACCCGCCTGAACATGAAGGCGATGCAGAAGATCCAGTCGGGTGGCATCCTCTTCACCTTCAGTTGTTCACAGGTGGTCACAAAAGACCATTTCCGCAATGCCGTCTTCACGGCTGCTGCCCAGGCAGGGCGTAAGGTACGCATCCTGCACCAGTTGCATCAGCCTGCCGACCATCCCATCAACATCTATCACCCCGAGGGCGAATATCTCAAGGGACTTGTTCTGTATGTAGAATAAGGAACGAGGAATGAGGAACGATGATTACCTGGTAGGCAGGGTGGAGCAGTATGTGAGGAAGCAGCAGTTGCTGTCCGATAGACTCCATCTGGTGGCGCTCAGTGGTGGAGCCGATAGCGTGGCATTGTTGCTCATCCTGAAACAACTGGACTATCGCATCGAGGCCGTTCATTGCAACTTCCACCTGCGTGGCGAGGAGTCCGACCGTGATGAGATCTTTGTGAAAAACCTCTGTTCAGAGCAAGGCATAAAACTTCATCTAATTCACTTTGACACAAAGGAATACGCCGCTGTACATCAAGTAAGCATTGAGATGGCGGCAAGACAACTGCGCTATCGGTATTTCGAACAACTGCGACAGGACATCGGGGCAGAGACCGTCTGTGTGGCTCACCACCGTGATGATGCCGTAGAGACGTTGCTGATGAACCTGATGCGTGGGGCTGGCATCCACGGACTCACCGGCATCCATCCTAAGAACGGTGCTATTGTGCGCCCTTTATTGGGTGTCTGTCGCGATGAAATCGAGGAATACCTGCGTCAACGAGGTCAGTCGTATGTCACCGACTCCACCAACCTCCAGCCCGACGTGCTCCGCAATAAGATCCGTCTGCAACTCCTGCCGCTGGTAGAGAACATCTATTCTGGTGCCACTGAGAACATCGCCCGCAGCGCCTATTACCTCTCTGAAGCCGAGAAGGTCTACAACGCCGAAATCTCCCGCGAGAAAGACGCCAACATAGGCCAGTCCCCTGTGTGCGAAGTTCACGAAGCAGATGGGGACTGTCCCCAGTGTGCGTTTCCCCTGAGTGCGTTAACAACCTCTCCTTCTCCTTTATGTCTGCTTCATGAACTCCTGTCGCCCCTCGGTTTCAACCGCATCCAGATAGAACAGATCCTTGTCAGTCTGGATGGTGAGTCGGGTAGGGAGTTCACCTCTCCCACGCATATCCTCGTCATCGACCGGCAATCCATCATCGTAGAACCTATCCGGGAACCGATGAAACCATTGGTCATCCCCGAACCAGGCATCTATCGCCTCGATGAAACCGCCAAAATCCATGTGGAACTTCCTGACGGTGATACGGACATCAGTCGTGACCCTCATGTGGCCACCCTCGATGCCACCCGCATCCAGTTCCCTCTCACCGTCCGTCCTGTACAGCAGGGCGACCGTTTCCAACCTTACGGTATGCAAGGTCAGAAACTCGTCAGTGACTTCCTCACCGACCTGAAACTAAATACGCTTGAGAAACGCCGTCAACTCGTTGTTACCGATGCCACAGGCACCATCCTCTGGCTCGTCGACCGCCGCATCGACCACCGCTATCGCATGACCCCCGATACCGCTGCCGTCCTCCGTATCACCTTTACGTCTATTTCCTGACGATGACACTGCCGCTGGCCTGATGGGTGGCAAGGATAAGCACCTCGGCAATCTGAACATGTGAAGGCGCATTGGCAGCAAAAACGGCCACCTCGGCAATGTCGTCACCTGTGAGTGGCTTGATCCCCTTATAGACATTTGCCGCCCTGTCGTTGTCACCACGGAAACGAATGTTGCTGAAGTTCGTCTCCACGAGGCCAGGCTTCAGGTTCGTCACACGGATAGACGTATTGGCCACATCGATGCGGAGCCCGTCCGATAGTGCCTTTACGGCAGCCTTTGTGGCACAGTACACATTACCGCCGGCGTATGCGGCATCACCAGCCACAGAGCCCACATTGATGATATGACCGCTATCCCGTTCAACCATACCAGGCACCACCAGGCGCGTCATCGTGAGCAAGCCCTTGATGTTCGTGTCTATCATCGTTTCCCAGTCATCAGGATCGACCTCATACTCTGGTTCTAGTCCCAGGGCCAGACCAGCATTATTCACCAGTACATCGATGTTCTTCCACTCGTCAGGAAGGTTATCCATATACTTCTTTGCCTTTTCGCGGTCTCTCACGTCGAAGACCAGCGTCAGCACATCAGTACCTTTGTCTGTCAACTCTTTCCTGATTTCAGCCAAGCGATGCTCGCTCCTGCCAGTCAGAATCAGTCTGTCGCCATTCTCGGCGAACTTCCTTGCACAAGCCAGTCCAAT